>CABUWG010000047.1 GCA_902495305.1 uncultured Pseudomonadota bacterium
CAGCGTCCGGTGTATCGCTTTCAGCGGATTTGTCGCTCTGGATTGATATTTTATATTCTTCATTATTTTTTTAGCTCCACTATTTTGTTAAAACAAAATCCGCCTAAAAAATAGGCGGATGGAGCTCAAAACTGCATGATTAACAGCCACGGCTATTCGTTACGCAAGCGCACTTATTTGACCGTACTCCACCCAAAAGTGGAAAATCATGAGATGTTTTGAGACACCACAGTCCGTCTCCGGACTGCGAGGTTTATATTAAACGAATCCACTGTTAATGCAAGCGGATTTTTATGCTGTTAAGAAGAGGCTAAAAAATCTTTTTAATTTCTGCCGCAATAACATCTGCCGGATTATAACGGTCAAAATCGCCGTCATAATCATATTCATCTTCCAGCGGAAAAGCATAGCCGTTATTAAAAAGTGACGAGATGAAGCGTTTGTGTTTCGGGGTCAGCCAGTTCTTACCCTGAAAGACCAAGACTTTTTTGCCGGTGCCGCAGGCCTCGCAGCACATGCTGACGGAATCGCCGGTTACAATGATGTCATCGGCGCAGGCCAAATAACCGCCGTAAGGATTATCTCCTTTGTCCACGCCCCAGAGATAGGTATAAGCCGGAAAATCTTTCAGTTCCCGCATGATTTTTTCTTGTGCGGCAAGGCCGGTGCGGCGTGATGTGGTAATCAGGATTGACCCGCCGTATTTTTGTTTGTAGCTTTTTATTTTTTCCGCCAGCGCCAAAGCGTTTTCCATGCTGAAGGGCGAAGATTTTATGGCGCCGCCGACAATAACTGCGGTTCGGGGCTGCGGCAAAGCGGCAAATGCCTGCTGCCACTTTTCTTTTTCCTCCGCCAGAAAATCGGGGGTGATTTTATGAGCGCAGCCAATGACTTTTTGCACGTTTTTGCCCATTTTTTTGCCCTGATCGTGTTCCGGAATAAACACGCGGTCAAATTCTGCCAAACCGGCGTTTCCGGGGTGCATTAACTGGATGATTTTGGTTTTGCCGGACGATTTTCTTTTTATCCAGCGGGCAACCGGCGCCGTACGGCGGCTGGCGGAGATGACCAGATCAGGATAAGGCTGTTGCAGGTTTTGGCGGGATTCCGCTTTGATTCCGACAAGCGTTGCCCCTTTTAAAAAGTTTGGCAGTTTGGCCCAGCCGTTATAAACAAGTTGTTTTTCTTCCGCCGGCCAGCCCAGAATTTTGGCAACCCCGCGCGCCTGACTGTTGCTGCCGGCACGGTCATCAATCAATACCCAAACTTTTTTTTCCATTATTTTATTTACCTCTGGCAAAAATGAAATTACCTGCATATTATATTATAAAATGCAACAAGACAAGGGGAAGAAAAATGAAAGTGTATTTTAGCGCAGCTTTGGTGTTTTTGATGTTAGCGGCTTTTTGTCCGGCACAGGCACAGAAGGCCAATTCCGAATTTATCCGGACTTCTTCCATGACGGCTTTCAGCTCGCAAAAAGACGCCATGTATCTGGCAACGCTCAAAGCGGTGGTTAACTATAAAATTGACGACGAAGAAACGCTGGCCGACATGCAGAGCCTGCGGCAGAACGAGCGTTTTGTGCAACAATTGCAAGGTATGCTGAACAAGCTTTCCAACACGCGCAGCAAAAACAGCAAGAACAAACAAGTGCTGCGGGTTTTGGAAAGAGCCGGAAAAGACATTTATGACATTTTGAAATAATGTCGCAAAATCAGATTCTTCGCACAAAAATTCTTGACTTTAAACTTTGTTTAAGAGAAAGTTGCTATCCTGACTGTTGTCAGTTTTATTAATTTTTGCGGAGAGAATCTGTGAGCAGCCTGAAGACTTTGGAAAAACAAATTGCCGCTTTGAAAAACAAGGTGATTGCCCTGAAAGGGGAATCGGTCTTTGCAGCGGAAGGCAAAAATGATTTATTGATGCAGGCCATTAGCCTGCAAAAAGGGATTAAACATGAAAATTAATTTTCTGAAAATGGCATGTGCATTTTGTTGTCTGGGGCTGGCGGCCTGCCAGACGGGCAGCGAATCCGTGCAGCCGCTGTCCGAAGCCGAAGTTTTGAGCTTTGCCCGATTTGACAGCAAGGTCAAAATCATGGATCAGAGCGAAAATTCCATTACCTATGAATATTCGGACGTGCGGATTGATCAGGTTTCGGTTCTGGCTACCCAGTATTGTCAGGAAATGTCAGGGCAAAAGGCCTTTTTGGACAAGGTTATCCTTTACAAAAACAATGCCCGCCGCGCAAAATTTAATTGCTATAAATAAACTTGCAATAAACCGGCCTGCTTCCTATATTATGGTATAAAAGAGAAAAAAGGCAGGTTGAGATTAATGAAAGACTTATATCAGGTTTTAGGCGTTGCAAAAACAGCTTCGGATTCCGAGATAAAATCGGCTTTTCGGAAGCTGGCGCGCAAATATCACCCCGATTTGAACAAAGACAACAAAGAAGCGGCCGAAAAATTCAAAGAAGTTAATGCCGCTTATGAAGTGCTCGGCGACAAAGACAAAAGAAAAAAATACGACAATAACGAGATTGACGCGGAAGGCAAGCCGACCGGCTTCGGTGCCGGCGGTTACGGGGCATATTCCGGCGCCGGCGCTTCGGGGAATCCGTTTGGCGGCGGTTTTGCCGGCGGAACCGGAAATTTTGATTTTTCTTCTATTTTCGGAGAAGATATTTTTTCGCAATTCGGCGGCGGGGGTGCCGGCGGCTTTCAGGGATTTTCTCAGGCTTCGCGCCGTCCGCGCAAAGGCGAAGACATTTCTTACACCATGCGGATTGACTTTTTATCAGCCGCGCTCGGCGCAGAAAAATCTGTTTCACTGCAAGGCAAAAACATTAATGTCAAGATTCCGGCCGGAACAACCGACGGGCAGACTTTGCGGCTGAAAGGCCTTGGCATGGCCAGCCCGAACGGCGGGGCAAACGGCGACGTGCTGATTACGCTGAACGTCAGCAAGCATCCGTATTTTGAAGCAGACGGGCTGAATGTGCTGATTGAGGTTCCTATCAGCATTAAAGAGGCTGTTTTAGGCGGCAAGATTACCGTTCCGACGATTTCCGGCAAGGTTGCCGTGACCATTCCGCCTTATTCTTCCAGCGGGGAAAAACTGCGCTTGAAAGGAAAAGGCATTAAAGGGCGTTCCGGTCAGGGCGACGAGATTGTGACGCTGCGGATCGTGGCACCCAAAACGCCGAATCCGGAGCTGGAAAAAGCTTTGGCCGACATGCCGGAAAGCATTGTCAGAAACTTTTGAAAAAAGGGAGGTTTACCCTCCCTTTCTTATTTTCGACTCACAAATTTATTCTTCCACGTCCCACGGAAAAACAATCCATTTTTCCGGCAGTTCTCTGGCAAAAATATCAACTTCTTCTTTGCCTTTTTCTTTGGCATAAACCGTGACATATTTGCCCTGCGGGAACTGGCGCCGCATCACCCTGAACGTTTGTCCGCTGTCTGCCAGATCATCAATAATCAGCGTTTTTTCATCAACTCTGCCAACGTGCTCCGGACAGTCAACTTCATCAAGCTTGAGGTGAGAAGAGCCAACGTAAGTGGCAATGTTAATGACGGAAGAGTGACGAATATTCAGTTCATAAGCGATAATGCCGGCCGGAATCAGCCCGCCGCGGCTGATGGCAACCAGCTTGTCATACTTTCCGCTTTGTTTGATTTTGGCGCACAAATCTTTTACGTCCCGATGGAACTCTTCCCAATTGAGATAAATTTTATCAGTCATATATTTTCTCTTTAGTTGTTTTCGGCTTTAAGTTTGTAAATATATTCAATCACGCGCGGATCGTTCCATTCGGCAGAACCGCGAATCCGGCCGATTTCCTGCCCTTTTTTGTTGAACAACACGGTATGGGGCGAGGTGAAAACGCCAAATGCCGCGGCCAGTTTGCCGTCTTTATCGGTATAAAAAGGCAGATCCGGCGCATCATATTCTTTGAGAAAGCGGCGCTGCTCGGCAGTGTTTTTCCACTCCCGCGACGGCGAAAGCATCAGCAGCGTTATGCCGTTGTCTTTGGTTTGTTTGTAAAATTCGTTCAGGCCTTCAAGCTCATTGACGCAAGGGCTGCAATCCCGCGACCAGTTCATCAGCAGCACAAAGTTTCCCTTAAAGTCATCCATAACGACGGCACGACCGTCAGACGCGTAAAAAGGAACCTGCGGCGCCTCGCGCGGGTGGTCATATATATTGACGTTTCCGTCTTTTTTTGCAAAAGCCGAAAAAGCAAAACACAGACTGAAAATAAATGTAAGAGCCGTTCTTTTTATCATCGCTTAATAACTTAATTTTTACTTTTAACCTTTACTGTATTTGTAGTATATAATTATTCTCAATTTAAGTAAACAAGCAAAAGGTTTATAGTCATGAAAAATATATGCCGGCTCACAATTCTGGTTGCTCTGGCGGCAACATTTATGCTTAGTGCCTGTGGAAAGATGGCGGCGCCCTCCCCGATTGAGGGAAGCGGGTATCCGCACACTTATCCGAAAAGATAGACCGAGTTTTAATCAGGAGCTTTTGAAATGATTGCCGAAGACGATTTTACCGAAGATATGATTCCTTATGTGGAATTTGCCGACAATGCCAATGAGCGGACGCCCTGCGTTTTGGTGCTGGACTGTTCCGGCTCGATGCGCGGCGAACCGATTAAGCAGCTCAATGCCGGACTGAAAGCTCTGGAACGCGAGCTGAAGGACGACATTGACGCCAGTTCGCGCGTGCAGCTGCTGATTATCAAAGCCTTTGGCAAAGACGAGGCCATTATTTCTTCCGACTGGACGGACGCCATGAACTTTGAAGCCCCGACAATGGAGGCCGGCGGGCTTACGCCGCTCGGAAAAGCCATGGATCTGGCGCTGAAAAAAATTGAGGAGCAGAAATGTCTGTATGACAGCTGCGGCATTACGTCCAAACGGCCGTGGATTTTCTTAATCAGCGACGGCGAACCGACAGATTATGACTGGGAGCAGGCGGCCGAGCGCTGCCGTTATGCCCAGCAGAACAAAAAAGTGGTGATTCACGCCGTGGGAACGCAGGAAGCCAATCTTGAAAAACTGGCAAAATTTTCAATCAATTCGCCCAAACGCCTGACCGGACTGAAGTTTACCGAATTCTTCCTCTGGCTCAGCCGCAGCGTTTCCTGCATCTCAAAGGCGGCGCCCAATATTCCCGATCAGCTTGAGGACACCGGCGACTGGGATGAAGAATAGAAGAATCAAAGTTGTGGCCGCCAGCGTGAAGGGCCCGATGCATCAGCACAAAAATCTGCCTTGTCAGGATTTTTTCAAATTCTGCCGCAAAGGCAAAAATTTTGTGGCCGTGGTGTCTGACGGCGCAGGCTCTGCCAAATATGGCAAAATCGGCGCAAAAACCGTGTGCGAAACCCTGATTGACCATCTGAAAAACGCACCGGCCGGAACTTTGAAGGAAACCGTCAAAAAAGCCATTGAAATCTCCCGCAACAAAGTCTGCCGGCACCGGCTTAATCAGACAAAAAGTCCGGAGCACATCAACGATTTTGCCGCAACCGTGGTCGGCGTGGTGCATGACGGCGAGAAAGGCAGCTTTTTTCATATCGGGGACGGGGCGGCTCTGGCTTTTAAAGACGGGGCGCCGCAGCAATTCGTTGCTTCTCCGCCCGAAAACGGCAGTTTTTCCTGCGAGACTTTTTTCTTTACGCAAAAAAACTGGAAAGCCAATCTGCGCTTTACCGAATTTTCCGGTCTGGATACAATCTTTTTGATGAGTGACGGACTGACAAACTTTGCTTTTTCAAAAGACTTTGACCGGATTGAAAACGGTTTTATTCTGCCGATACATGACTTTTTGCTGACGGAAAAGCCTGAGAAAAAAGCCAGCCGCGCTCTGGCAAACACCCTGAACAATGCTCAGGCCCGCAAACTCAACCAAGATGACAAAACCCTGCTGTGGGCAAAATTGTGAGGCAATAATGGAAAACACCGAAGACAAAAAAGAGTTTAATGCCTTATACAGCGACGGAAGGTTTGAGCAAATCCGCCTGAAAGAGATGATTAACCGCGGCGGGGCGGCCGGAAAAATATTCAGCGTCGAAAACAAGCCCCAGACAGTGGCAAAAATTTTTCACAAAAAGCAAAAAAGCGATACCAACCGGCAAAAGCTTATTGCCATGCTGCAGAATAATCCCAACATCAGGCCGGTGGAAAAAAACGGCGTGGAATATGTGCAAATTGCCTGGCCGGAAGCTATTTTGGAAGATGAAAACGGATTTTGCGTCGGTTATCTGATGCCGCTCATCAATATGAGCGAAGCCGTTTCTCTTGACCATCTGATGCAAAAAGCCATTCGGCGGAAGCTGCATTTGCCGGAAAAATACGCATACCGGATTTTTGCGGCGTATAATGTCGCGTCAATGGTGAATTCCCTGCATAAATGCGGGCATTACATCGTTGACCTCAAGCCGTCGAACGTATCGGTTTATAAAGACACGATGATGGTGGCCATGGTGGACTGCGACGGCTTTTCGATTAAAGGCGAAAAGAACCGTTATCCGGCGGAATTTGTGAGCGAAGAATATATTTATCCGGAGGGTATGACGCTTTCCTGCGAGGAAATGGGCGAGGAACAGGACAAGTTTGCTTTGGCCGTGATGATTTTTAAGCTTTTAAACAACGGTATTCATCCCTACTCCGGTATTCCGAAAAAAAATGACGGCGAGATGTTAACCATTCAGAACCGGATTGAGAACTATCATTACGCTTACGGGCTGTGGCCGGACAGTTATCAGAATCCGCACCCTTACAGTATTCACGAATATTTTGACAAGAAAACGCTGGAGCTTTTCGAGCGGGCATTTACCAAAGGCGGAGAGCGTCCCAGCGCCTATGAATGGCAGGAACATCTCTGGAAGCTGATGCATAGTCTGAAAACCTGCAAAAAAGACCACAACCATGTTTATTTTACCTCAAAAGGCTGCGGCTTGTGCATGGTGGAAGAAAAATTTTCCGGCGATATGAAGGATATTAAAAAGCAAAAAGCAACCCCGCAAAAAATCAGAGGGATGGCGATATCTGAGCTTTCGGTCGAAAAATTAAAGAAAAACAAGGCGGAAAAGATTATTGAAGATACCAAAATCCAGCGTTTTACAATTGCCGGCATTGTTTTATACATGTTGTTTTTTACTTTTCTTTCGCAGATTTTAAAACCGGCGGCAGCGGCCATTGCCGATCTCGGGCTGGGGCTGCAGGCAATCGTGACGACTTTTGTGATGATGGGTATTAATGCCTTTTATCGTCATTACCGCGAAAAACTGCCGTTGTTAAAAAATCGGGCGCTGACCCAGATGTTGCAGGCTTATGCCCTGCTTTGCATTGTCATTGCCCTTGTTTCCATCAACAATCTGCCTATCGGACTGCTGGAGCTTGCGCCGTAAAATTCTTATAGCCGACAGTTGTATAAAAAAAATTCAGAAATATATTATTTTTTGCTCTACAAATTAAATTTTTTATTGTAGAGTGGTGAAGTATTAGAATCTAGATTAAGGATACGAATTTGATTAAGCTTAACCCTATTATGCTTTCAGGCAAAGAGGTTTTACCTTTGATTGAGGGCGGAAAAGGAATTAATGCCAGCGACGGACGCAGTTCCGGCGCTTGGGCGCATGAAAACTGCGTAGGAACATTTTCCGGCGTCAGCCCTGATTTTTATGACAGTATGGGCAACGTCATTATTGAAAAATTTTTTAAGAAAAAAAGAGCCGAACGCCATGAGGAAATGGTAGAATATGCCATTAAAGGCGGGGTAGCTCAGGCTCAGGTTGCCCACGAAGTTTCTAACGGCAACGGAAGAATCCATATGAACATGCTCTGGGAACTGGCGGATTCAGAGAGAATCCTGACCGGCGTTCTGGAAAGGGCCAAAGGCCTGATTAACGGCGTGACCTGCGGTGCGGGCCTGCCTTATCGTCTGGGCGAGTTGGCCTCGCGTTTTGGCGTTTACTATTATCCGATTGTGTCTTCGGCACGCGCTTTTCAGGTTTTGTGGAAACGCGCTTATAATCGCTTTGTGGAATATCTCGGCGGCGTGGTTTATGAAGATCCGTGGCTGGCCGGCGGACACAACGGCCTTTCCAACGCCGAAGACCCCAACAAACCGGAAAGTCCGTACAACCGTCTGGTTGAGCTGCGGCGCGTGTTGAACAGTCTCGGCTTGCAGGACAAACCGATTATTCTGGCCGGCGGCGTCTGGTCTCTCAGTGACTGGAAAGATTATATTGACAATCCCGACATTGGCAAAATTGCCTTCCAGTTCGGCACTCGTCCGATGATTACCAAAGAAAGTCCGGTATCCGATGCCTGGAAAAAGGTTATGCTGCAAGTGAAGAAAGGCGACGTGATTTTGCAAAAATTCAGTCCGACCGGCTTCTTCTCTTCTGCCATTAAAAATACTTTCTTAGAAAAACTGATTGAACGCAAAAAAGGCGAGATTGCTTTTTCCGACGAGGCAACGGAAGAATTTTCGCATCCGTTAAACGTGAGTGCCAGCAAGATGATTTTCATCCGTCCGGAAGACGCCGAAAAGGCCATGAATCAGATTAATGCCGGATTGACCGAGATTAAAGAAACACCGGATAATACCGTTGTCTTTATGACTCCGGAAGACTGGAAGCAGATGAAGCTGGATCGCGCCAATTGCGTCGGCTGTCTTTCGCAATGTCAGTTTTCGACCTGGTCACAGGCGACCGGAACGACAGGGCGTCTGCCTGATCCGCGGTCTTATTGCATTCACAAGACTTTATATGAGGTCGGGCACGGCGGCAGTGTGAAAGACCATCTGCTGTTTGCCGGACATCAGGTTTACCGTTTTGCAACAGATCCGTTATATCGTAACGGGATTCCGTCAGTCAAAGAGCTGATTGAGAAGATTAAAAACGGCGAATAGTTCTTATTAAAAGGGAAGGCAGGGGTCTTCCCTTTTATTTTTCCGAATCCGCCTTGCGGCAAAGATTTTGCTTAAAGAAACTTCTTGCTTTTGAGCCGGAAGTTTTTTAGTATGGTTTTACTTTATTTATTATTATGCCTTGGAATTATATTGTTTGTTATTTTGAGGTGTTTTAATTCATTTAATAAACATCAATATGAAACAGAAAAAATTAAAAAAACACGAAGAACTGCTTGTTTTGCTCACCCATTCTGACATTGACATCAGAGAAAAAGCATTTGAATTTTGGGCAAAAGATTTGCTTTTGCATAAGAAACCTTTACTGACATTGGAAGCTTCCGGATTGGGAAACTCTCAGCAGGAGAACAAGGGAATTTATCTTGTAAGTTTTTACAATCATTTGGCCAATCAGGTAATGTATTTGAACAAAACCGAATGTTGGAATCGATTTTTTGCCATTATTGACAAGACAATTGAGATGAAAAGCGTTTTCGGTGTCACGATGAATGCCATGTTGCAAATTCTTGAAAATGAAAATTGTTCGGAACAGTGGCCGGAGATATTATCCAGAGTGCAAAAACTTCAGGATTTAAATGGTAATGTATGGGCTTTGTATAATCTTTACGAGCGGGCTGCCAAATATCCTCCGTTGTATGATATGATTGAAACTTTGCTTGATAAGATGACAAAGCGGGATTTATCAGATTTTTTAATTAATGCTGATTTTATTCATATTGTATCAATCATCGGCGCAAATAAGCGATACTATCTGCAATTGCTTAAATTTTTGGCTTCTTGTCCGAATCCGTCAAACAATACTGTTTTTTTCAGGTATCTGGCCGGCATTTCGATTAGTGATTTTAAAGAAAGCTTCAAGACTGATTCTTTTAAAAATCTTGCAGGCATTTCGGTTGATGATTTTGAAGAAATCTTCAAATCTGCCATAAGCAATTTGAATCCGCTGAATGTGACCAATGATTTGGCACAGGATGTTTTGAAAGTTCTTAAACATAAAGCCAAACAACTGTCTTTGGATTTGCGGTCAGAAACTTTATTTTGGCTGCTTGAGGGATTAAATAACGGCTCCAGCGCAACCAACGGCTGTCTGGAAGAATTGTTTAAAATTATAGAAAAAGATTCCCGTTTGGTTAAAAAGGTTATACCGATTATTTCAAAATTTGTACGTTGTGATAATGAATATACCAAGAGTGTGACCTTTATGAGCGCTATCAGGATATTGCAAAAATCTTCTCTTGATGCTCCGCTTTGCCGAAAACTGCTTAATGCCATTATGACAGAAACAGCATTTGAAAATTTGTGCGACGTTCAGGTTAAAGTCGTTTTGCATAGCTTATGGCTTTTGCAACAAACAAATCATGAAAAATTGCAAGAAGAAGTTATGCATCATATGCGCTTTTTTCTGAAGCATTATAACATTGAAAAAACGCCGCTGGCACCAATTTCCTGGGCCGTGGAAAAAGAAAGCGATGATCTTTGGAGCAACATTGTCAAGATGATCTCCTTTCAGCGATACAGCAGGCAAGCCGAGATTGTTGCAGAACTTTTGCAGTTGAAAGACTATCTTGCCGAAAATCCGAAAGCTCAGGAACGGCTGTTCGTTTTTTTGAAAAAACATCTGGAGAAGGCCGTAACGCTGGGTTATAACGACTATATGAAGGTCCGTACTCTGCTTAAACATAAAAATCTGTTATCTGAAATGACACCGCGTATGAGCCGGCAGGGAAAAGAAAAGCAAAAAATTCTGCTCAAACTGGAATTTTAAAACAAAAAGCACCGTATTTTTTATACGGTGCTTTTTTGTCAGCTGATATTTTTTATTTCAATAACCTGAGGCATTTGCCGGCGCTTGAAATTTTGCTGTTTGTAGCGTTTAATCACCCATTCCGTCATTTTATCATCAAATCCGGCAGCAATGATGTCTTTTTGAGATTTCTGCCCGTCAATATACATCTTCAAAATTTTATCCAAAATAGCATAAGGCGGCAATGTATCTTCGTCTTTCTGATTTTCAGCCAGTTCGGCACTGGGCGCCCGCTCAATAACCTCCTTGGGCAAGGCGTTGGAAATTTTGTTGCGCCAATGAGCCAGCTCAAAAATCTGACTTTTATACAGGTCGCCAATCGGCATTAAACCGCCGCAGGTATCGCCATACAGCGTGCAATAGCCCATGGCTGCCTCTGATTTATTGCCGCAGGCCAAGACCAGATAATTGTATTGGTTGGCATAAGCCATCAGGATTTTGCCGCGTTCCCGCGCCTGCAGGTTTTCCATCACCAAAGCATTCGGCGGCGTGCCAAAAGCCTCGGTCAGAAATTTTTCCTGATTGTCTACGAGCTTCTGAATTTTGAGAACTTTATAATCTATGGCATTGTATTTTGCTATTTTTTTGGCAATCAACAAGCTGAGCTTGGAGGTATATTTGGTACGCATCATTACGGCGTGAACGTGTTCCGGTCCCAGCGCGTCTGCCGCCAGAACTGCGGTAACGGCCGAATCCAGTCCGCCGGAAAGTCCGAGGATTACGTCGCTAAAACCATTTTGCCGGCAGTAGTTTTTCAATTCACTGCATAGCTGTTCCCAAATTTCCTTCATTTTTGTTCTCCCTTTATTTCTTTTATATAAAATCTCTTTCAATTTTTATCAAGAATATAGTTTAAAGATTTATTTCATCCCTTATATTTAAGTTGACTAAACTATTGTTGCGGACTTAAAATCAGATTGTTTATAACTTGGGATAACACATTATGAAAACATTTTTATCCGCTTTGACCGGTATCGGTCTTTTTGCTTTTCCGGCTCAGGCCGAATTTTCTTTCAATACTTACGGGCGGGCAACCGGATTGTACGGATACACTGATGCCGAAAAGCGTTTTGAAGACGTTGATTCCAAGCAAAACGCTACCGGAGATTTTGAAGCCGGATTTGAGGCGAGATACGACTTTGATGATGATTATGCCCTCAGCCTGAATCTTGACCTTATGGGCGGGATTGACCATGAGCTGAAAAATTATAACCAAGGGGCATGGGGCGAAGAAGCTTACGGTATTTTTGACAGCCCTTACGGCCGTCTGATGGGCGGACAAACATTTAACGTTGCCAAGCAGTTTCATGTCGGAGCGCCGTCTTACGGCCCGTTAAAAGTAAATGACAGCGACATTGTCGACTTTATCCGCAATCCAAACTGGAAAAGAACATCCAAAGAGGCTTATTTTGCCACCCTGAATGCCACAGACATCAATACTGACGGCGTGGCTCCGAAAATCAGTTATATTACGCCGGAATTTTATCATACCCTGCTTGGTTTTTCTTATATTCCCGATACTTATAACCGGCGCGGTCTGGTCAACAAAGACGCGCGTTATGCCAAGAAAGACGGTTATGCCGCGGCGGCTTATAACAGTTTGGATCTGGGTTTTGCCGATATGACCTCGTCTGCCGGATATGCCGAATTTCATGACAATGACAAAGAGTTTTCACTCGGGCTGAATCTGGCACGCGGCAACTGGAATCTTGGCGGAAGCTGGCGCAAAACCTATATTGACGGTGCTGACGCTCCGTTATCGGCCAGAAGCAAGAAAAAAGACCTGCCGGCATTGTTTGACAATTATCGCGAAGGACGGGCCTGGGATGTGGGAATCGGCTATGAATTCGGGCCATACCGCGCCAGCTTGTCTTACTTAAACTCAAAAGCCGAGAACACCCGTAATTATGACCAGATTGTCATCTTGTCCAACAGTTTTCAGGTGAACAAATATCTTGACCTTTATGCTATTGGTTCTTTTGCCAAGTTTCGGGGAGAAGATCGGGATATTGAACACAATAATCAGGGTTATGCTTTTGTGACCGGTGCGAGCCTGAGCTTTTAAGGAGAAAAAATGCCTAATATTCTGTTGATTTCCGACAATGAGAAATTTTTTGAAGACCTGAGCAATCAGATTTCATATCATATTCCGGACTTTACGGTTGTGACCGAAGAAGACGCCGGCGTTATTCCGGACATGATTATCGTGGACGAGAACACGGAAAAACTGCGGGAACTGCATAAACAGCAGTTGCAGGTGCCGACGATTTTGCTGCTTTCTTCCGGTGCCGACGCCGGTGATGCCGAAGCCAGCAACATTGTTTATAAGCCTTTGGTTCTCAACAACTTTCTTAATCTGTTGCAAGCCGGAATCAACATTTATGAAAACAGCAGCGACGGTTATTTGAACTTTAACCAATATGAATTACGGCCGGCTAAAAAAGAAATTTTGAATTTGCGCAATGGCGAGGTCATAAAGTTGACTGAAAAAGAAGTCGCAATTATCAAATACCTCTACAAGGCCAAAGACAAAATCGTTTCTAAAAACGAACTGCTGCAAGAGGTTTGGGGATACAGTCCCGAGGTGACGACCCACACGATAGAAACGCATATTTACCGGCTGCGGCAAAAGGTGGAGCATGAGGATACGTCGGCGCAGATTATTCTGACCTCCGACGGCGGTTATCAATTGAAAATATAGATATTTTCAATCAGAAATATTTATTTATACCATCTGCGAACAAACATTCTGCCTGATTTGATTTGTCAGAAGAACTATGGTCAGCACAGTAAGTGAACAGTAAATATTGTTGATATAAGCAATAAGAAGCAACATATCAAATATCTGACTTAATATCGTTGTCTTTTTTAGTGAGGAGTACATCCCCAACCACAAGGACAACGGGTTTGATATGGGGTATCTGCTCTGCAAGCATCTGTATAACCGTTATTTCTGCACCATATCATAGCACTGGGAAGGCAGCTCGGCTCAGAAACATCCTCTTTACAGTTATAATAACATGTACTTCCGCAAACGGTTGTGGTTGAACAAGTCTGCCCGCTTGGTTGGGAGGATTGGTATCCTTTGCCGGAACAGGTATCTGTGCAACTGGGTTTCTCTGGTTTCGGATCCGGTGTCGGCTCGGGATCAGGAGAGGGTGTAGAACAGGAACCGCAACACTG
>CABUWG010000048.1 GCA_902495305.1 uncultured Pseudomonadota bacterium
CTCTTCTACTGAAAACAAAGTTCGTGTCTCTTCTACAGAATGCGGAACATCTTGTTATGAATGTCAATATAACACAGATTGCTCCGTAACTTCTAAATCCTGTGATTATGGCTGCGCCTCTACAAACTCTTGCGGTAAATGTACGAGCTGCAATTCCACTCCGCCGCACAGCCATAGCTATTCCTGTCCTGACGGATATTCTACTTCTTGTTCTAACGGATATTCCGGTACGTCCTCCAAAACCTGTTCTTGCGGCGCGACTTCCGGTACTTGTTACAAATGTAACGCCGCGCCGGTAACAGGGCATCGTCGCTATAAATTTAATAACGAGTTTACTTGCGGAACCTGTGAAATGGCGATTTGCGGAGATTATACTCATACAGTTGTGGAAACGGCGACTGTATATTGTGTTAAAAATGGATCAGAAACTTACATCGGTCGTCAGGCTGGTTTTCGGGTAGGCGGATTTTATAACAGCCGTGCCGAATGCGAAGGGCACGAAAATGACTTTTCCGGAAACGCAGATTATGATAGTTCCGAAACTTGTGATTAACAGCCGGATAGCAAGCCCCGTCTTTGCCGACGGGGCTTTTGCTTTTCTTGACAAATGCCAAAATCTCTGCTACGACACAGATTGAATTGAAAAATCATTGTTTTTTATAAATATTAAAATTATTTTGTTATGGAAGATGTAAGATTGTTATCGGAAGCAAGGATTCTCGCGGCATCACTTAGAACGTCGGCCGGTTATGAAGTCCATTGCAAACATTTGCTTTGTCGTGAAGATTACAACATGGGGAGCCGCAAATTTTTTGCCCAAAAAGAGTATGACGTCTGGATTGCTTATGACTTGAGCCAAAATTGCAAACGTTATCAGGTGCATGGTCTGACCACGCGGGACGAAATTCTGCCTTTTTCCACGGATAAAGTTTTTGGCAGTCTGGAAGAAGTCATTGCTGCACCGGAAACACAAAGCCTCTCTTACAAGTCTTGGACTTGGCATCTGGTCAGCCTGCCGGAAGTCGGAAAAACGCTGGTGCCGGCTTGGATGTTTGAAAGCGGCAGGGTTCGTCAGGCCTGGGATACCGATACTCAAAAACAATTAAAAGATGTAACGCCGGGGCTGCTGAATTATGATAAGCACAATAGTCTGGCTTGGCTGGTGCAGGACGACGGCAAAAACTTTAAGGCCTTTATCAGCTTTGACAATCCGACGGTAATTGAACTGATAAAAGATGACAAAGTCGGTTTTTTTATACCTTTGTCAGGCCACAACAGTATTATCGGCAATAATTGTTTTTGGTACGACGGCAATCTTGTCCGTTTTGGTTAATTCCGCTCTCAAAAACCTCTCTTTATATATAAGGGAGGTTTTTTTTATGCCTCTGTTTACCAAATGATTACATTTGAGATTATATTATAAACGCAACAAGATATGAAAGGAGAACAGCATGAATTTGGAAGAGGGGCTTTTAACCAGACGTTCCGTCCGTCGTTATATCAAAGATAAAAAGGTGGAAGCACAAGATTTAACCGAAGTTTTGCAAGCCGCTATGTATGCGCCGTCCGCCATGAACCGCCAGCCGTGGGAGTTTGTTATTGTCGATGATGAAGAAAAAATAAACAGTTTGATGCAGATCCATTCTTACTGCTCTTTTTTGAAAGACGCCGGAACGGCAATAATCGTCTGCGGCAATCTGAACGAGCAGATGGCGGACAATTATTGGATGGGCGACTGTGCGGCGGCAACGGAAAACATTTTGCTGGCAGCTCATGCCAAGGGGCTTGGAACCTGCTGGTGCGGCATTTATCCGACCGAACAGCGCATGAAGGAAATTGCGGCTCTGTTAAAACTGCCGCCTTTTGTCCGTCCGTTTTCTCTGGTCGTCATCGGCTATCCTGAAACAGAGGCCAAACAACCGCAAGACCGCTTCAAACCGGCTAAAATTCACCATAATCAATGGTAGGGAGAACCTTATGAAACTTTATATTTTCCGCCATGGCGAAACCTTTGCCAATGCCAATCGCCTGTGTCAGGGCGTAAAAGATTTATACCCGTTGAATGACAAAGGCCAAAAACAGGCAGAGGCTCTGGGACAGGAGCTTGCGGGCTTAAACTTGCCGGTCATTTATGCCAGTCCGCTCAGCCGGGCCCAACAGACCGCCACTTTTGTCGCCGAACCGAACCATACGCCGATAGTAACGCTTGACGGTTTGAAAGAACACGATTTCGGTATTGTCGAAGGTTGGGAAGAAAGCAAAATCCTCGCTCAATATAAAGAGCTGTTTTTGGGTGTTTTAGAGGCTGATAATCCCGAAACCTTTGACTGGAGAATGCCGGAGGGCGAGAGCCGCCGCGAGGCGTTGGAACGTTTTTGCCGTGAAATTGAATATATCAAAAACAATTGCCCGTACGAGATTGCCGGAGTAGCCACACACGGAAGCATTATGAGCACATACTACTATGACGTGTTCAAAACATTTCGCGCCTTTGCCAATTGCGAATATTTTACTGTTGAAATTTAACCGGAGAAAATACATGCCTTTTTTAATTGTAAACACCAATGCAGAATTAAAAGATAAAAATACGCAGGAATTTTTGTCGGCCGCAACGGATTTGGTTGCCAACGAACTTCATAAGCCTAAAAATTACGTTATCGTCGTTCTGAACGCCAATCCGGAAATTGCCTTTGGCGGCAGCAGAGAAAATAAAGGCGTTCTGGCGGAAATGAAGTCAATCGGTTTCGGCAGCGCCAAAAACAGCCTGTCCAAACTGTTGACCGAATTTTTTGCAGATCGCTTGGCCGGCGTTGAACTGAATAACATCAATATTGAGTTTGTCGATATGCCGGCGGCTGATGTCGCCATCGGCGGCCGCCTGATGGGATAAGGCCTGTTTGTAAAAAAAAAGCCCCGTTCATAAAAACGGGGTTTTGTCTGTGGTTAAAATTTAACGAATTGATATAGGAATATGATAAGCGCGGGAATTATCAAAATGGCTGTTATATATGCAAAATAATTTTTGCTGTTTTTTAAAAAAATAGCAGCAGACAGTAATAACGGAATATATACCATTGCGGAATACAAAGCAGTAAATTCTGTTTGGTATTTGATTTCATCAAAATACAAATAACAATTAGAAAGATAAAATAACAAAAAGATAAGAAAAGTTACCTTTCCGACATACGATATAATGACTGGCTGTTGCTGTTTTTCTTTTGTGTAGATAAAGAAAATATCAATAGAGATAAACATCAGAAGAACAAAGAAAAACCAGAATAAAATACCAAATATATTAATCAGGAATAGATTGGAAACAGCAAACATATACCAAAATTCTAAGGTTAAAAAAGACCTGAGTAACAAATTTGTTTTGGCCTTATCCTGTAATATTTGCAGGTTAATCAGAAGATAATATATCAGACTGATAAAAGCCACAGATATAGAAAAAACAAGATAAAAAAAGTCTATAAATTTACTCTCTCCTGATATTTTGGTATCAATTGAGTGATGAAAAATCATCTCTGCCAAATTAATAATATTAAAGCTGTCTAATATATAGAGTATTAACATAGTCAAGACTAAATATGGAGTAATTTTATTTAATTTGTTTTTCATTTTGTTCATTATTCAGCTAAATGCAAATACTTTTCAGAGGGTAAATATTTAATCAGAACTTCAGTAGACAACTTCTCTGCACATGAATATTCCCCTTTAGTTGTATGTAAAATTAAGTCTAAGTCGTTTCGTTTGCGATTAAATTTCGTAAATTTTAAATCAACAAGAATTTGCTTATTTTCATCGAAAGTAGAAATGGTAAATTTTTCTGCACCCTTATAAACACAAAGGATTATGTTATTTTCTTTGTATTTCTTTCTCAACTGTATTTTGCCTTCACTGCAATAGCTGGATGAAACGTATAAGATCTTATTTTTGTATTCTTTATCCCAATCTACCGGAAAAACTATGTTAGGTTGCCAAGTGATTGTTTGCTTATCTTGATGAAAATATGTTGTAGGTAATGTTATTGGAGAAAATGAAGCCTTTGACATGTTCTGTTTACAGCCAGTCTCAGATGGAGCCCCCATCCAATCGTCTGTTATGATGATGCTTGAAGGGATAAGAAATAAAATAACAAAAAATGGGGTAAAATATTTTGACTTTTTGAAAATTAAAATAAAAGCCAAAACAACTGTAGGAAAGGCAAAGAGATTTAGAAAACAAATCGGATTTCCACAAATGGTAACAATTAATCCATAAAAAAATAAGATCACAATAAATGAAGTAAAATTAAATAATTTTATTAATGTTTTTAACGTTGTATTTTGAAAACAATATGAACTAAAGATAAAAATAATAAATATTAGACTATAACATAATATGCTGGCTAAGATTATACCAATAGCACTGCCCTGAAAGTCAAAATAAAACCTTGGAACAGAAGGGTTATAAAATACATCGTAGTAAAGTTTGGTAAGATATGAAACAACGTAAATAAGTAGAATATTCTGTATGCTTTTCCACCAAGAAAATTCACCATCTTTGTAAAATAAAGATTTAATAATTAAATTTAATTTCTTCATTCCTGTTTCCAAAATAGTTTATGTAAAATTATGATAATGCTAATAATTATAATGTCAAATGTAATATCACAAAAAAACCCGTTCATAAAAACGGGTTTTTTTTCTGTTCTTCGCTAACAAGAGTGTATCATTCAATTTTATAGCAAGGCGGCCTTTGGGGTATAATGATTCTCCAACCGACCGCCTGTCGCACGGATTAAATAGCCACAATACCGCGTGAGAAAGCATAAATTGCCCAGAGTGCAATGATAATCAGCGCACATGCCAGACAGGCTTCCGCTTTGGTAAAGGCTTTTTCTTCCGGCGCATTCTGCTTGCGGGCCCAGATAAAGACCGGAATTCCGAGCGCAACAATCACGACCGCCATCAGCAGATAATTCAGGCCGGCGGCATAAATCAGCCACAAGGCATAAATTGCGCCGAGAACGCCGGTGATTAAAGCGGCAGAACGTTTAACCGATATATCGGCCGGATATTCGCCGTCCTCGCAAATTTTCCACAAATAAGCGCAAGAGGCAAAATACGCCGGCAATACCATAACGCCGGTAATGCTGAGCATTGTGTTCCATGCATTGCTGGAGAAATAAACCAGCAGAATAAACAGCTGCATCATGGTAGAGGTCACCCACAAAGAAACGGAAGGCGAACCGAATTTGTTTTCTTTTGAAAATTCTTTCGGGAAGGTTCCGTTTTGAGCGGCCGCCTGCGGAATTTCAGCCGTTACCATTGTCCATGCCAGCCAGCTGGTCAAAACCGAAACCAGCAGACCGATGTTCATCAGCCAGGATCCCCACGGCCCGACGGCTTCTTCCAAAATGCCGGCGGTTGAAGGATTGGGCACGGCAGCCAGCTGAGCCTGCGACATAAAGCCGTAAGGCAGGAGCGAGAGCAGAATATATACCACCAGACAGCCGATAAAGCCCAAAACGGTCGCTTTGCTCACGTCACCGGGGGTTTTGGCACGGTTAGACATCACAACGGCGCCCTCAATACCGATAAAGGCCCACAGCGTTACGAGCATGGTGCTCTTAATCTGGGTCGAAAGCCCGCCGAGTTTGGCTTTAGTTGCAACAGCTTCGCCCCAGAAGTCAAAGTCAAACTTGGACGAGGTGAACATAACCGCCATGATGATAATAAACAAAATCAACGGCACGATTTTAATCACCGTACCAATCATGTTGACAACGGTTGCCTGCTTGATTCCGCGCAAGACCAAAAAGTTAAAGCCCCAGATAATAATCGAACCGCCGATAATGGAGGCCAGATTATTACCGCCGGCAAAATACGGCGGAAAGAAATAGTTGAGCGCATCCATGGTAATGACGGCATACCCGACGTTGCCGCATACCTGACAAAGCCAGTAAGACCAGCCGATGGTAAAGCCCACATAAGGGCCGAACCCGGCGCGCGAATACATATAAATACCGGCAGTCAGATCCGGTTTTGCACGGGAGAGGATGCTAAAAGTATTGGCAATAAAATAAATACCGATACCGGTAATAATCCATGCCAGCAAAACGGCACCGGCCGAAGCGCCGGCAGCCATATTCTGCGGCAGGCTGTAAATGCCGCCGCCGATCATCGAACTGATGACAATACTGGCTAAGGCAAAAACACCGAGTTTGCCGCTGGTCTGCTGGTCGGTCACGGCCGGAGCAGGGGCGGCGGAATTTTTTCTAATTCGCTTTTCAGCCATTTGTTTGATTCCTTTTTGATAAAAACGGCGTCAAAAGAAGAAAGCTTCTTTCAACGCCGACTGATATTAAAAAATTATATAGAAGCTTAAAGTCATTAGATAGAAGCCGGATCGGCGTGTTGGAAGTTCAAAAAGCCCATAGCGGTCAGGCTGTAGCCGAACTGTTGGGTAATGTTGACGTAGTTGTGCCACATCTGAAACTCGGAGTGCTTCTCGACGCCGCGAATGGACAACTCGTGATTCAAAGATTTGTTGAGCCACATTTCGGCATGGCCTTTGGCAATGTCATCATCAATCTGAGTGTCAAAGAATTCAACATATTCTGCAGCCCAGCCGCCAATCAGCTCGCCGTTTTTGTCCTTGCCCCAGCAAACGCCCAAACCGGTGGCGATTGCCTTGTGCTCGTCACGGCTTGCGCCATGTCCGGCCATAATAACTTCCAAAACGGCACCATGCTTAAACTGGCTGACAATCTTGTCATTAATCGGCGTAATCTTGCCAAAAAGTTCTTTCGGTAAAACAGAGGTATAGGGAACAACGTTAAAGTTTTCGATTCTGGCCTGCATCAGGGCAGAGTCGTAACAGAATGTTTCAAACGGTTGCGGCGGAATACCGTCATCAGCCTGTCCGGCACCGCCGGTAATAAAAGCAAAAGTCGGATAGCGAACGCCATGAACTTCTTGTACCATAATCAATCTCCTTAAAAAAATTTTTGTTAAAATAGTCTGTCAGCTTGGATTGTCAGCTGCGATAAAGTTAATTGCGGAACAAAAGATTTCAACAAACGCTAAAACTTATTGCTATAGAAACATTCATAACTATCCACAAGGGGTTAAGAGGATTGTATTTTAAATTAGTTATAGTAATTTTATATGCAGAAAAACCAATAAACTGAGGAAAGAAAAAATGTTATTAAAAAACAAATTGGTCGTTGCTGCCGCCGCCCTGATGACTCTGGCCGGCTGCAAAAAAGAAGATAATGCCCAAAAAGAGGCACAGGCACCGTCGGTAGAAGTTGTTCAGGTCGCCCCGCAGAACATTCCGCTGAGTTTTGAATTTGCCGCCCGTGCGCAAGGCTCAAAAGAAACCGAAGTCCGCGCCCGCGTCGGAGGCATTTTGCTGAAGCGCAATTATGTTGAAGGCGCCAGAGTGCAGGAAGGGCAGGTGCTGTTTGAGATTGATCCGGCGCAATACGCTATTGAGCTGGACAAAGCCAAAGCAAACCTGATAGACGCACAGGCCAATTTGACAAAAGCAGAAAGCCAATGGAACAGAATTGAAAAGCTGCATAAAGAAGGCTACGCCAGCGGCAAGGATTATGATAGCACCAAGGCTGCCTACGATTCTGCCAAAGCGGCGGCTATGCTGGCTCAGGCCAATGTCGATGCTGCACAGCTTAATTTGAACTATACCAAAGTCACGGCGCCGATTAGCGGCGTGACCAGCATGGAAACCCAGTCGGAAGGCAGCCTGATTTCTTCCACCGGCGATGCCAGCCTGCTGACCCATATCACGCAGCTTGATCCGATATACGTTATTTTCTCGGCATCGGAGAATGAAATTCTGTCTTTGAGCAACATGGTGGAGCGCGGATTGATAAAACATCCCGATAACAAGGCCAGAGAAATCAAGGCTAAAGTAAAATTTGGCGATGATACGGTTTATGCGGAAGAAGGCGAGATTAACTTTATCAATCCGGCCGTTGACGAAAAAACCGGTACGGTCAAGCTGCGCGCCGTTTTTCCGAATGCCGAAGGCCGTATCCGTCCGGGACAGTTCCTGCGTTTGCTGATGGAGGGTCTGGTGCGGATAAATGCGCTTGTCGTCCCGCAGGAAGCCGTTATGCAAAGCCCGAACGGAACGTTTATTTATCGTGTTAATGCACATAATGTCATTGAATCTGTTCCGGTCAATGCCGGCCTGACCACCAAAGACGGCGGCTGGATTATTGACGAGGGCTTAAACCCCGGAGACAAAGTCATCACCAGCGGCATTATGAAGCTGCGCCCGGGGATGGCGGTCAGTCCGGAACTCGTTTTTGATCAGGAAGCCGCAACGGCGGAATAAACCGGAAAGAAGGAAAATAAAATGTTTTCAAAGTTTTTTATTGAACGGCCGATTTTCGCCACGGTAATTTCGCTGATAATCGTTCTGGCGGGCTTGGTTTCCATGTCGGTTTTGCCGGTTGAGCAGTATCCGAACATCGTCCCGACCGAAATCCAGATTTCCGCCACCTATCCGGGAGCAACGGCCGAAGTTTTGGCCGATACCGTTGCCGCGCCGATAGAACAGGAAATTAACGGCGTTAAAAACATGATTTATATGTATTCCAACGCCACCTCCAGCGGCTATCTGACAATCGGCGTGGTCTTTGACATTGGAACGGATCCCGATCAGGCCACAATCGATGTCAATAACAAAGTTCAGGCCGCAACGTCCAAACTGCCGCCGGAAGTTACCCAGCAGGGTGTAACGGTTGAACAAAAGTCCAACTCCATTCTGCAGGTGCTGACCATGCGCTCGGACAATCCGCAGTACGATACGGTCTATGTTTCCAACTACGCTTTGCTGAACGTCCTTGATGAACTGAAGCGTATCAAAGGCGTCGGCAGCGCCTCGATGTTCGCCTCGCAGGATTACTCCATGCGCATCTGGCTGAGTCCGGACAAGCTGGCTGATTTTAACTTAACGCCGCAAGACGTGATTTCCGCAATCAAAGAGCAGAACTCGCAGTTTGCCGCCGGACAGTTCGGCCAGCAGCCGATGGACGACAGTGTGGCTTATACTTATAGCGTAAACACCAAAGGCCGTCTGGTTAATGAAAAAGAGTTCGGCAATATTATCCTGACCAGTGACGGCAAAGGCGGGATGCTGCGCCTGAAAGATGTGGCACGAATTGAACTCGGCGCACAGGATTACAGCGTCAGCTCCAAGTTTAACGGTGAAGACGCCGTGGCGATGGCCGTATATCTGCAACCGGGAGCCAACGCGCTGGAAACCGCCAATCTGGTTAAGGCCAAGATGCAGGAACTTTCAAAAAACTTCCCGCAGGGCATGACCTATGAAATCCCTTATGATACCACCTTGTTTGTAAACGTGTCGATTAATGAGGTTGTTCATACGTTTTTTGAGGCGGTCTTGCTGGTGATCGGCGTTGTGTATCTGTTTTTGCAAAACTTTCGGGCAACGCTCATTCCGATTTTGGCCGTACCTGTGTCGATTATCGGCGCTTTTGCCGGAATGTACGTCTTGGGCTTTTCCATCAACCTGCTGACGCTCTTCGGATTGATTCTGGCGATCGGTATCGTTGTCGATGACGCCATTATCGTGCTGGAAAACGTCGAGCGCCTGATGAAAGAAGAAAAGCTTTCTCCCAAAGCTGCAGCCATTAAAGCCATGCAGGAAGTCTCGGGACCGGTTATCGCGGTTGCGCTGGTGCTGTCTTCGGTCTTTTTGCCGATTGCTTTTCTGGGCGGCATGACCGGAGTGATGTATAAGCAGTTCTCTGTAACGATTGCCGTATCCGTTCTGATTTCGGCGCTGGTTGCCTTAACGCTGACGCCGTCTTTGTGCGCGCTGATTATCAAACCGGATCACGGCAAAAAAGAACCAATGGCCTTTTTCCGCTGGTTTAATGCCTTTTTTGAAAAAGTGACCGAATGGTATCTGGCCGGCGTCAGATTCTTTCTGGAACACCGCAAAACGGCAATTCTGAGCTTCTTGGCCGTGATTGTCGCCATTATGGGATTGTTCAAGATTATCCCGAGCGGTCTGGTGCCAAACGAAGATCAGGGCAACCTGCTGATGGCTTATAACATGCCGCCGGCATCTTCTCTGCCCAGAACCGGCAAGTTTACCGACAAGGTCTCGGAAATGGTAAAACAAAATCCTAACGTGGAAGACGTGTTGACCATTAACGGCTTTAATATGCTGTCCGGCACGCAGAACACTTATTCCGGCATCAGCTTCATCACGCTGAAAGACTGGGATCAGCGCAAAAAAGCCGATCAGTCGGCCGAGGCGCTGGCCGCAACCTTTACCGGTATAGGCATGAGTCGTCCGGAAGGCATAGGCTTTGCGTTCAGCATGCCGCCGATTATGGGGATGAGCACGACCGGAGGCTTTGAGGGCTATATTCAAAACCGCGGCGGCAAAACCTCGGCAGAGCTGATGGCTAAGGTTGACGAATTTATTAAGGCGGCGGAAAAACGTCCGGAACTGCAAAATGTCAAAACCACATTTTCGGTATCAACGCCGCAATACCGGATTGATTTGGACAGAGTCAAAGCCCGTGCGCTGGATATTCCGATTAATGCCATCTACTCGGTGCTGCAATCCACTTTCGGAAACCTCTATGTCAATGACTTTACCTATATGGGACGGAACTTCCGCGTTCTTTTGCAGTCGGAATCCCAGTTCCGCCGCACGCCGGATGATTTGCGCTATGTCTATGTCAAATCAAACAGCGGACAGCTTGTGCCGGTTTCGACTTTGGTAAATGTCGAGCGCGTGACCGGACCGGAACTGATTAACCGCTTCAATATCTTTCCGGCAGCCAAAATCATGGGCGACCCCGGCAACGGTTACAGCTCGGGTCAGGCCATTGCCGCCATGGAAGAAGTGGCGGAAGAGGTGCTGGGGACAGACTATTCCTTGTCATGGATCGGCTCGGCTTATCAGGAAAAATTGACCGGCGGCGCGTCGACTCAGGCTTTTGTGTTTGGTCTGATTATGATCTTTTTGATCTTGTCGGCTCAGTACGAAAAATGGTCGCTGCCGTTTGTCGTCATTTTGTCGGTTCCGTTTGCCGTTCTCGGCGCGTTGCTGGCAACTTGGATGCGCGGGATTGAAAATGATTTGTACTTTCAGGTCGGTCTGGTCACGTTGATTGGTCTGGCCGCCAAAAATGCCATTTTGATTGTGGAATTTGCGGTTATGCAGGTTCAGGCCGGCATGAACTATGCTCAGGCCGCAATCGAGGCGGCAAAATTGCGTTTCCGTCCGATTGTCATGACCTCTCTGGCCTTTACTTTCGGCGTCTTGCCGCTGGCAATCAGCACCGGTGCCGGAGCCGGCAGCCGCCATGCCATCGGTACCGGCATGATCGGCGGTATGATTCTTTCAACCTTTGTGGCAACCTTGTTTGTCCCGATGATGTTTGCCATTATCGGCGAAACCTTTGACGAGGAGAACATTTTGCGCCGCAAAATCCGCAAACGCGCGGCAGAACGCGGCCGTCCGCAGTTGAAAGGAACAGGAAAGTAATTCCTCCGCAAATAAAAAAAGCACCTCTGCCGAGGTGCTTTTTTTCATGCCCGTAAAGTGTTTACAGAAGACCTTTGTCAACCAGATCTTTGACTTTTTCCAAAGCCTTGTCTGAATGCCAGCTGTAAAGCTCATCATAAAGCGCAATCAGCGACAAATCGTTCAAAGCCAGCAATGCCGGTTCATTTTCTTCAGATAAAATATATTTGCTGATGTAAAGCAGCAGCAAAAATTTATTTCCGGTATCAGCCAGCTTTTTTTCAACCGATTTACAAAAATAATCAAAGTGAATATATAATCCGATGGCGTTTTCTGAACCGTTTAAAAGCAAGTACATCTGTATTTTATTCGGGAATAACCGGTAATCTCCGTCATTTTTACGCCGTTCTTCATAAATATCTTCCAGATAACAACGCAAAAAAGCAAGATTGTTCTCGTCAATCAAAGATTTTATCTGCGCGTCCGAGAGAGCGTTTTTGCGAATGTAATCAACAAACTCGTCATAAGTCAGACCGGAAAGGGCTTGTTTTTTCCTTTCGTGATAAACCTCCAACAGTTCCTGATATTCCGGAATAACGCCGCTTTTCAAGTAATCCAGAGCCTCTTTGGTCAACGGATGTTTACTGATGTAATAACGTATCATCGTTACATTGTGGGTTCGCATCAGATTCATAAGCGACTGGGCTTCCAGCTCGTAATTGTCAAAATATACGCATACGGCCTCAATGCCCTGAGCAGACTCTTCAAACACCTGCGACAAATGCTCTTCATAAACAGAACTCAGTTTCTGATATTTGAAAAATTCTTTGAGCTGCACTGCCGAAGCTGTGGTAAATAAACCATACTCTTCATCCGGAGAAAGCTTTTTGTCAAGATAACTCTCAAATACTTCTTTGGGCAAAATTCTTGTACACATAGTAATATTTTTTTGATTAATAATAAGTTTAGCGGAAAAAGAATAACACAAAAAAGGGAAATGTCAACAAAATAAAACTATTTTGTCAAAATGTGGCAAAATAAAAGCGCGGTATCCCGAAGGATACGGCGCTTTCAAAGCTTGTCAGCGGTAATGCAGTTTGCGGTAAATACAGCCGAGCAGGGCGGAAATGAACATTCCGATACAAAGGGCATAAAACCACGGCATATTTCCGGTCACCGACAAGACACAATAGAAACCGTAGCAAATGCAAAAACCAAAACCGGTACACATTGTAACAGAGAACCAGTCATGCTCGGAATTAAAGAAATTCCAGCTCACATAAGCCAGAACCGCCAATCCGAAAATTGTTAAAAATAAGGCTTGCATGGAAATGCCCAGACAAGCAGCAATAATTAACAAAACCACAAACACGCTCACTGCAGATATAACAAGATTTTTCATATTTTATAAATATTTAATGTGAATAATTAATTTTCTTCATCAAAAACATCAGGAACAAAAAGCGCCGCATTAGGCTGCCAGCTTCCGGTTTCAAGAGCTTCAAGCTGTTCTGCCTCAACAAAAATATCTGCGCAGAAAGCTTCAGATATTCCGGCTGCTTTTTTCGTATTTATCAAAGTTCGTTGCAAAACAAACTTTCTTCCGAGCAAAAGAGCCGTTTGAGGATATAAGGCTACAATTGTCCGCATATCTTTTTCCCATTGAGACGTTCCAAGCTCAGTCGTATCACAAATCAAATTGAACATTAACATCGCCAAATTTGACTTTTTTTGATATTCAATAGTTTGGAGAGCTTCCTGCCGGCAAAACAAAATACACATTTCGCTTTCTTTAATGGAAACTTTTGCTCTTCTCATTCTTGTTATAAAATCTGAAAAATTTAGATTCATACGGAGAATAATTTAATATTAATAATCAGTTTTGAATTTATTATATAACATGTTTTGATTATTTTGTCCAGAATAAAATTCTTGCATAAATCTGAGATTTGTGTAATATCAAAAACGCAGTCCGGAGACGGGCTGTGGTGTCTAACAAACATCTTACAAACAATGCTTCCGCTCTGGCGGAGTGTCCCGATATAAGCGCACTTGTGCGACGAATACGGACGACTGTGTTTGTACAGTTTGTTAGCTCCGCCACCCTTTATCGGGTGGTTTTGTTTTAACAAAATCAAGGAGCTAAAAAGAATAATGAAGAA
>CABUWG010000049.1 GCA_902495305.1 uncultured Pseudomonadota bacterium
AATCGGCGATGTTATGTATTCTGACAAGACTTGGAGTTCAGTTGATAATATTGACCCGAGCAAAAAGGCTGTCGGGGTTGTGGTCGGCGTTGGAGACGACGGTTCGGTCAAGATTGTCAACCTCAGGGACTTAAAGTTCAGTTCGCAAACGGCTACGGATAATTTTAATCCTGCCGATCCTTATAACGGCGCTTATGATACAACGCGCTGGTCAACGGGAAGCAATATGTATAAAGATGTTGAAGGCGTGGAGAACTTTGCGGATTTGGAGACATTGCTGGCGTTGAATCCGAATATGCAGGCTGCGTCTGTTGATGATCTTAATCTGACTTTTGCACAGGTTGATGCCAGCAAATATGAGCAAAAGTATAATGAGATTATTAATCAGTATGACGGTGTTATTCGTGACAGTTCTTATAAGGGGGTTAATCTGCTTAAAGGCGACAAGCTGAAGGTGAATTTTAATGAAACCAGAAGCAGTTCCGTGACTGTCGTCGGCAAGGACATGACCTCGGAAGGGGTTGGGTTGTCTTTGGCGGACTGGGCGGAAAAAGAGGGCATTATGAAGTCGGTGCAAGAGTTGACGCGGGCGGTTTCAACCTTGCGGTCTTTTTCAGAAGAACTTGGCAATAATTACAGCATTATCACCACCCGTCATGATTTTACCGAGAATTTGATTAATGTTTTAGAAGAAGGGGCGGACAAGCTGACGCTTGCCGATATGAATGAGGAAGGCGCGAATATGCTGGCGTTGCAGACAAGGCAGCAGCTTGCCATAAATTCCCTCTCTCTGGCCTCGCAATCCAGCCAATCTGTATTAAAAATGTTCTAACCCGTGCGGCGGGTGGCGCTCAGCTGTCAACGCCGTGCCTTGAAACCCGCGATGCTCCGGCGGGGTTTGTGATAGAGGGAGTGCTTTGAAGAAAAAAGCACCGTCATTCTGAGTGCAACGAAGAATCCAGTTTATAAATAAGGCTAATTTGTTTGACTGGATCCTTCGCTCCGCTCAGGATGACGAAGAAAAGGAGCTCAGGATGACGAAGAAAGGGATCAGGATGACCTGCACGGCAGGTGGCGGTCGGGAGGCCGACGGCCGTCAGTTGTCAACGCCGTGCCTTGAAACCCGCGATGCTCCACCTGAATGTGTGGGAGAGAAAGTGCTTTGAAAGAGAAAGGGAGCTTTACGCTCCCTTTCCCCTCTTGACTTATTCAAAAATCAAAAGTAAAATATCAATGATAATTTTTAAAATAATTAAAAACTTAGTCATTGATAACCTCCTTTCGTTAATGCGAAAGGAGTTGAAAAGCTTTAGAAATTTACTAAATATCTATTGACAATAATAAATTTTAAAGCTATCATATAACCATCTAGGAAGAAGTTATAGGTCAACTCCTTTCAGACGTTACAAAGGCTTGATGCGTCACCATCAAGCCTTTTTCTTATATCACACTAATTGAAAATATCAAGACATTTACCTTAACAGTTTTTAATCAGCCGGCAAGATAGTTTTTGACGGCGTCGTCGCGTTCAAACAAATAGAGCAGGGTGCGCAGGGCTTGTCCGCGCGAGGTTTGCAAATCAGGATCAAGTTCCAGAATCATTTTGGCGTCTTGATTGGCCGTATGCAACAGGTCTTTATGGATTGTCATGTCGGCAATGCGGAATTGGTTGAAGCCGCTTTGTCTGGTGCCGAGAATTTCTCCGCCGCCGCGCAGGTTTAAGTCTTCTTCCGCAATCTCAAAGCCGTTTTCGGTTTTGCGCATTGTGTCCAGACGGGCACGTGAGGTTGCGCTCAGCGGGTAGTTGTACAGCAGCAGGTAGGTTGAGGCTTCAAAACCGCGTTTAATGCGTCCGCGCAGCTGGTGCAGCTGAGCCAGCCCGAAGCGCTCGGCGTGTTCAATGACCATGATCGTTGCTTCCGGCACGTTGACGCCGACTTCAATCACGGTCGTGGCAATCAGCAGGGAAATCTCGCCGGCTTTGAACTTTTGCATAACCTCGTCTTTTTCTTTCTCCTTCATTTTGCCGTGAACGAGGCCGACTTTATTGCCGAAGATTTTTTGCAGGCTTTCGTAGCGTTCCTGTGCGGCGGCAAGGTCAAGTTTTTCGCTTTCTTCAACCAACGGGCAAACCCAGTAGCCGCGGACGCCGCTGTCAATCTTGCGTTTGACCGCAGCTGCGACTTCATTGATTTTTGCCAGCGGAATTGTACGTGTATCGACAGGTTTGCGGCCGGCCGGCACTTCGTCTATTTTTGAATATTCCATATCGCCGTAAGCCGTCAAAACCAAAGTCCGCGGTATCGGGGTGGCGGTCATGACCAGAATGTCGGCACGGTTGCCTTTGTTTGACAGGCTCAGGCGCTGGTGAACGCCAAAGCGGTGCTGCTCGTCAACGATAACGCAGGCGAGGTCTTTGAATTTGACGTCTTCCTGAAAAAGGGCGTGGGTGCCGATGAGGATTTTAATTTTTCCGGCTTCCAGATCCTGCAAAATTTTGGTGCGGGGCTTGCCTTTGATGCGGCCGGTCAGGAGTTCGGCGCGAATCCCGATTTCTTCGCAAAGCGGCTTGATGGTTTCAAGATGTTGGGCGGCCAGAATTTCGGTCGGTGCCATGATTGCCGCCTGCGCTCCGGTTTCTACCGCATTGAGCATTGTCAGCAGTGCCACAATCGTTTTGCCGGAGCCGACGTCGCCCTGCAGCAGGCGCAGCATTCGGAAAGGCGAAGCCTGATCGGCATAAATTTCTTCCAGAACCCGTTTTTGGGCGTTTGTCAGCTCAAAAGGCAGCTTTTCCATAATTTTTTTGCGCAGCATGCCGTTGCCTTTTATTTCTCTGCCGTGTTGCTTTTTGACTTTTTGCCGGACAATTCCCAAGGCGAGCTGGTTGGCAAGGAGCTCATCATAGGCAAGGCGGGTGCGGGCGGGCGTATCGGCCTCGAGGTCGGTGAGCCTTTGCGGATTGTGCGCTTGTTGCAAAGCCTCGTTGAAGCTTGGAAAATTCTGCTGTTTTACAAAATCTGGGTTTTGCCATTCCGGAAAAACGGGGACGCGGTATAAGGCCTGAGTGATCCATTTTGACAACATTTTATTGGTCAGGCCGGCGGTGAGCGGGTAGACGCTTTCTACTTTTAAGACCTGAGAAATGTCTTCCGGTTTGACGATATAATCAGGGTGGCTCATTTGCAAAGCGTGGTTAAAACGTTCCAGTTTGCCGCTGATTACACGCTCGCTGCCGACAGGCAGATTTTTTCTGATACTGTCGGGATAGGCGCGGAAAAAATTTAATATCAGCTGATCAGAACCGTCATCGACCACCACGCGGTAAGGCTGGGATTTGCGCGCCGGTGCAATATGTTCTATAACGCGGGCTTTAATCGTGCAGACGACGCCAAGTCTGGCCTGCATTAAGAGCGGCGAATATCTCCGGTCGATAATGCCTGACGGCAGGTGAAATGCCAAATCCAAAATTTTTCTGCCGCCCAGCAGGCGCTCCACAAGTTTGGCGCCTTTTTCGCCAAGGCCGTTTATGGTGGTGATGTCGGCAAATAACGGATACAGGATTTCCGGACGCATTTTGATGCCTTAAACTAAAAAAATGGGTTGATATAATGATGGTATTGTATATAGTTTATGATAAATTGTAAACAAAGAATAATCGCATGAAGAAAGATATTGAAGCCCTGAAAGGCAAGACGGTTTCGGCAGTGGCGGAAGGTTATGACGCGCTTTTGCTTTCCGAACTTGTGAAAACGTCAGACAAAGACATTTTATATATTCTGAGTGACGGCGTGGAACTGGCAAAAACCGCCGACGTGTTGGAAACGATTGCGCCGGATGCGGAAATTTTGCGCTTTCCGGCATGGGATACCGTGCCTTATGACCGGGTTTCGCCGAATGTGAATATTGTCGCACAGCGGATTGAAACGCTTGCCGCACTGGCCGTTAATCCGGCATCGAAAAAGCCGCGGATTGTTGTGACCAGTGCCGGTGCGCTCATGCAAAAACTGCCGCCGGCCAAAATCTTTTTGAACTCGCGCAAGGAAGTGGTTGTCGGCAAGACTTTGGACTTTAACGCCTTTCTGCATTATGCCAACATTAACGGCTACAATCGGGTGGAGCAGGTGATTGAGCCGGGGGAATATGCCGTGCGCGGCGATATTATTGATATTTTTCCGGTCGGAACGGAAGAACCGCTGCGTATAGACCTGTTTGGCGACGAGGTCGAGCGTATCCGGACTTTTGATGCAATGAACCAGCGGACGACCGGCGAGCTGAAGTCTTACGGCTTTAAGGTTATGAGCGAGGTTATTCTGGATGCCAACACCATAAAATCTTTTCGCGGCAAGTATCGCGAGGCTTTTGGCGCGGCTTTCAAAGACGATGAAATTTATGAGGCGGTTTCCAACGGCAAAAAGCATTTAGGTATGGAAAACTGGCTGCCGTTTTTTTATGACGAGGCTTTGCCGAGTTTGTTTGATTATATGCCCGCGGCTTATGTTATCAGCGGAAAAAATCTGGAAGACGCGCTGCATGCCAAGGCTGAGAGCATTGTCGACTATTATCAGGCGCGGCTTGATGCTTTGAGTATCAAATCGGCTGCCGAGGAAGATGTTTATCGTCCCGTCCGTCCGGATTTGCTTTATCTTAAACCGGAAGAGATTAAAGACATTCTCAGACGGCGGGAAGGCATTGTGTTTAATCCGCTGTATCTGCCGGAAGACGGCAGTGTTGTCAATGCGGGCGTTTTGCCGGCGCGGGATTTTGCCCATAATAAGAACATCAATGCCCGACAGGTTTATGAAGAACTGAAAAGTTATCTGGCCGAGAACAAAAAACTCCGGCGGATTGTCTGCTGCTATTCCGAAGGATCGCGGGAGCGCGTGTTTTCATTGATGAGCGAATACGGGCTTGAGGATCTGGTTTTTGCCGACAGTTGGGAAGAGGCGGTTAAAAAAGCCAAAAGCCATGTGGTTTTGACGGTGATGAATCTGGCGCATGGTTTCAGGGGCGACGGGTTTTGCCTGATTTCGGAGCAGGATATTCTCGGCGAGCGTCAGAACCGGCGCGTTGCCAAAAAAGTGACGGCCAAGGATTTTATTGCCGATGTGTCTTCTTTGTCGGTCGGCGAGCTGGTTGTGCATATTGAGCATGGTATCGGCAAGTTTCTGGGGCTGGAAAATATTGTGGCCGGCGGTGCGCCGCACGATTGTCTGAAAATTCTTTATGCCAATGACGCCAAGCTTTTTGTGCCGGTTGAAAATATTGACGTCATTTCGCGTTACGGCATTGAAGACGACAATATTCAGCTTGACACCATCGGCGGGCTGGCATGGCAGGCCAAGAAAGCCCGCGTTAAGCAGCGTATTCGCGATATTGCCGAAAAGCTGATTAAAATTGCTGCGGAACGGCATTTGAAAAAGGCCGAGAATTTTGTTCCGCCGCAGGGTTTGTATGACGAGTTTTGCGCCAAGTTTCCGTATAATGAAACAGATGACCAGATGAATGCAATTTCCGATGTCTTGCAGGATTTGAACTGCGGGATTCCGATGGACAGGCTGGTCTGCGGCGACGTGGGGTTCGGCAAGACGGAAGTGGCTTTGCGGGCGGCGTTTGCGGTGGCGGCTTCCGGTGCGCAGGTGGCGCTGATTGTGCCCACGACGTTGTTGGCGCGCCAGCATTATTATAACTTCAAAAAACGGATGGAAGGTTTTCCGGTCAGGGTTCGGATGTTGTCGCGTCTGGTAACGCCTAAGGAAGCCAAAGAAGTCAAAGAAGGGCTGAAAAACGGTTCAATCGAGATTGTTATCGGCACGCATGCCTTGTTGGCCAAAGATTTGGAATTTTGCAATCTCGGGCTGTTGATTATTGACGAGGAGCAGCATTTTGGCGTGGCGCACAAAGAAAAACTCAAGCAGATAAAATCTGACGTGCATGTTCTGACTTTGACGGCAACGCCTATTCCGCGGACGTTGCAGCTTTCGCTGACCGGCGTTAAGCAGCTCAGCATTATTTCAACCCCACCGGTTGACCGGCTGGCCGCCAGAACTTTTGTGATGCCGTTTGACAAGGTGATGATCAAAGAAGCAATTTATCGCGAGAAGTTCCGCGGCGGGCAGACGTTTTTTGTTTGTCCGAGGGTTTCTGATATTTTCGGTGTGGAAAAAGAATTGCGCGAGCTGGTGCCGGATGTGAAGATTCTGGTGGCGCACGGGCAGATGCCGGTCAAGCAGCTGGAAAGCGTCATGACGGATTTTGCCGACGGTAAAGCCGATATTTTGCTTTCAACAACGATTATCGAATCGGGAATTGACATGCCGACGGTTAATACGATGATTATTCACCGTTCCGATATGTTCGGGCTGGCGCAACTTTATCAGCTGAAAGGGCGTGTCGGCAGAGCCAAGCTGCGCGGTTATTGCTATTTTACCGTGCCAAAGCAAAAAAGGCTGAATCCGATTGCCGAGCGGCGGCTGAATATTTTGCAGGCGCTGGATACTTTGGGCGCCGGTTTTTCTCTGGCCAGTCATGACATGGATATTCGCGGTTCCGGAAATATTCTGGGCGAGGAACAGTCCGGCCATATTAAAGAAGTCGGTATTGCGTTGTATGAGCATATGCTGGAAGAAGAAATCCGCCGCCTGAAAGCCGGAGAGGAAGAAGAAAAGGCTCAGGGCATCAGCGATTGGGCGCCGCAGATTACGACCGGCATTCCGATTATGATTCCGGAAAGTTATGTGCGCGATTTGGGCGTGCGGCTCGGGTTGTATAAGCGAATCGGCGAGATTAAGGATAAGAACGGCATTATTGACATGCGCGAGGAATTGACCGACCGTTTCGGGAAACTGCCCGATGAGGTTGATAATCTGTTGAAGACCGTGGAGATTAAAATTTTGTGCCGAGAAGCGAATATTGAAAAAATTGATGCCGGAGCAAAAGGTTTTCTGATTACGTTCCGCAATAATGTTTTTGCCAGACCGGAGGCGTTGATTGAGTTTATCAACCGGCAGTTCGGGGCAATCAAAATTCGTCCCGATCAGAAGCTTTTTGTGGAGAAAAATCTGGAAAGCTATGTGACCCGCATTGAGACAATCAAATCTTATGTTGCCAAGATTGCTGCTCTATGAGCCCGCATTTCAGTTGTAGGCCGTATGCCATGAGCATCTTGCTGCTGATGACTGGAAAAGGGAACTTGAATAATTGAAAGCAACATAAAAATGAGAAAGGTAATATAAAAAACGCCTCGTTATTTAACGAGGCGTTTGTTGTCAAGTCGGTTTTGGTTGTTTCAAGCCACTTTATTGTTCAGTTCTTTGGCAACCAGATTTTTGGTATCGCGGGCAATAACCAATTCTTCATTGGTCGGGATTACAAAAGCCTTAACTTTAGAGTTCGGGGTTGTAATCATATTTTGTTCGCCGCGGATGTTGTTCTTTTCATCATCAATTTCAATTCCCAGATATTTCAGGTTGTTCAAAACCTTGCTGCGGACAATCGGGGAATTTTCGCCAACGCCGGCCGTGAAGATAATGGCATCGACGCCACCCATGGCTGCAATGTAACTGCCGATGAATTTGGTGATGGTATAAACATAAGCTTCCAGAGCGTCAATGGCACGCGGATTACCTTTCAGATATTCGGCTTCAACGTCGCGCATGTCGCTGTAACCGGCCAGCCCCTGCATACCGCTTTGTTTGTTCATCAGCGTGTTGACTTCATCTGCCGTTTTGTTCTGGTATTTCATGATATGCAACGGAATATACGGGTCCATATCGCCGGTGCGGGTGCCCATGATAATGCCGCCAAGCGGCGTGAAGCCCATGGAGGTATCAACGCAAACACCGTTGTCTACGGCTGAAATGGAAGCGCCGCTGCCGATGTGGCAGGTGATAAATTTGCCTTTGCGGCCCAAAATTTTGGCAGCTTCTTCGGCAACATACTGGTGTGATGTGCCGTGAGCGCCGTATTTGCGGATTTTATGCTGGGTGTATTGTTCCAGCGGCAGTCCGTACAGAAAAGCTTTTTTGGGCATGGTTTGGTGGAAAGCCGTATCAAAGGTCACGACTTGCGGCGTTTGCGGCAAGGCCTTTTGAACGGCGCGGATGCCCAAAACGGCTGCCGGATTGTGTAACGGTGCCAGAATGGACAGGTCTTCGATTTCTTTAATAACTTTTTCATCAACCAGCGTTGATTTTTTGAAAGTTTCTCCACCATGAACAACGCGGTGTCCGACGGCTTTGATGTCTTCCAGGCTGTCAATCACGCCGTCCAGCAGCAAGGCAAAAACTTCTCTTAATGCTTCGTTGTGAGATGGCAGGTTGACATCAACCGTTCTTTTTTCGCCATTGGCATATTTGATGCCGACAAAAGAGCCGGGGATGCCGATACGTTCGGCGTTGCCTTTGGCTATGACGTTATATTTATCGCCTTCTACATCAAACAACTGATATTTGAGGGTGGACGAACCGGAGTTGAGTACTAAAATTTTCATTCAATTGATCCTTTATTTTTTGACAGTTTGCAAAACGGTAATGGCGACAACGCTGACAATGTCTTCGGCAAAGCAGCCGCGGGACAAGTCATTAATCGGTGCGTTCAGCCCCTGCAGCATCGGGCCGTAAGCTTCGGCTCCGCCAAGGCGCTGCATTAATTTGTAAGAAATGTTTCCGGCATCGAGGTTTGGGAAAATCAAAACATTGGCGTGGCCGGCAACTTCGCTTCCCGGTGCCTTTTTGGCGGCGACCACCGGAGCCAGAGCGGCATCGGCCTGCATTTCGCCGTCGAGTTTGACATTTTTGCCGGCAAATTCCTGTGCGACCATTTCTTTGGCCATTTTAACAGCTCTTTGAACCTTCTCGACAGACTCGCCTTTGCCTGACCCGTAAGTTGAATAAGACAGCATGGCGACATTGGGTTCAATATCAAATTGTAAAGCACTTTCAATGCTTTCCATGGCAATATCGGCCATTTCTTTGTCGGTGGGGTTTAAGGTGATGGCGCAGTCAGAGAAAATATACGGTTTGTCGTCGCGCACCATGATAAAGAAAGAAGATACGCCGCGGTCTTTGCGGGCGGATTTGATAATCTGCAAGGCAGGGCGGACGGTATCGGCCGTTGAGTGATTGGCACCGGAAACCATGCCGTCGGCGTCACCGTTTTTGACCATGAGCGTGCCGAAGTAATTGTGGTTCAGCGCTGTTTTGCGGGCGTCTTCTTCGCTCATGCCTTTGTCTTTGCGCAGGTTGTACAGCAAGTCGGCATAAACGGCGAGTTTTTGGGATTTGGACGGGTCAATCAGGGTGATGCCGTCCAAACTCCAGTTGTTTTTGGCAAAATAAGCGCTTATTTCTTCAACTTTGCCGAGGATAACCAGTTCAGCAATTTTTTCTTCCCGAATAAGGTGAGCGGCTTTTAAGACGCGTTCGTCTTCGCCTTCCGGCAAAACAATGGTTTTGTGGTGCTGGCGGGCTTTTGCAATCAGGCCGCCGATATAAGAATCTTTCTGCATCGTTCTTGTCCCTTGGTTATGTTTTTTATGAATTTTTTTTTATCTGTTTACTCTCTTATTTTTCAAAAGTCTATTAAAATTATAAAATCTTTGGAAAATATATTATAAAAAAATTGCTTATTTGGAATAATGTACTAAAATGAGCGTCAACTGAAATACTATTTGACTGAAGAGGAAGAATTATGGAAAGAACGTTATCTATTATCAAACCTGATGCGACAACACGGAATATTACCGGAAAAGTCAATGCCATGATTGAAGATGCCGGGCTTAAAATCATTGCCCAGAAACGAATCCTGCTTTCCAAAGAACAAGCAGAGGAGTTTTATGGCGAGCATAAGGGAAAGGTTTTCTTTCCGAGCCTGGTGGAGATTATGACTTCGGCACCGGTGGTGGTTCAGGTGTTGGAAGCCGAAGACGCAGTAGCGCGTTATCGCAAAATTATGGGGGCGACGAATCCGGCCGTAGCGGAAGAAGGGACAATCCGCAAAACTTTTGCTTTGTCAATTGATAAAAACACGGTTCACGGGTCAGATTCTCTGGAAAGCGCCGAAAGGGAAATCAGTTTCTTTTTCAGCCGTATAGAAATTTTCGGATAGGAGCAGGGATTTGCGGCACTTATGGCTGGTTATGCTGGTTTGTCTGGCTTTTTTTGTACGTCCCGTTGCGGCGGCGGATTTGTATGCCGTTGAGGTTCTGGCGGATGTGACGGATGTTAATGCCTCGGTTGCGCGGGAAAAAGCCATGGCGGCGGCTAACCGTCAGGCTTTTGAACTGGTTTTGAAAAAAATTACGACGCTGGAGCATGTGGCGCAGATTATGACGCTGAATGACAATCAGATTTTGAACTTTATCAAAGAAGTTTCCGTTTTGTCGGAAAAGTCTTCCAACGTGCGGTATATCGCCGAATTGCGGGTTAAGCTGAATGAAGCGGTGGTCAAACGTTATATGTCTGAAAAACAAATTCCGTTTATGGTGGACAAGGCGGCGAACGTTCTGGTTATTCCGGTATATCGCAAAGCTCCGGCCATGCCTGCGGAATTGTGGGAAGAAGATAATCTCTGGCGCAAAAGCTGGGAGAAAAATACGGCTTCGGAAGGCATGGCGGAGTTTGTAACTCTTGACGCCTCGGCGCAGAATGTTGAGGCGGTTGATGCCGAGAAAGCGTTAAGTCTGGATACGCGGTTGCTGGGGTGGCTGGCACGACAGAGCAGAGCCAGTGACGTTTTTGTTTTGGAAGCCGTTGTTGCCGACGGCATGGACGTGCGTATTTATTCGCCGGAGGGCGGGTTGCTGGAAACGGTTCATGTTGACGGCAGCGCCGATGATGAGGCTTTGTTTGATGAAGCTGTCCGTCGGGTGAAGAGCCGGATTGCCGCACGCATTAAAAGCCAGAATATTGCCGAGGCGCAAAAGCAGACAGAAATAACCGTTCTGTTTATGTATCAGAAAATTCGGGAATGGTTGGATTTGCAAAAACAACTGTCTGATATTCCGTATGTCAAAAAAGTGCAGGAAGAGGCCATCGGGGACGGAAAAACCCAGTTTAAGCTGGTCTTTTCCGGCAGTATTGCACGTTTGAATCAGGCTTTGGCGCAAAAGCTTTTTGTGCTGAATAATCACGGTGATTTTTACGTTATTGAATCTCTTTACTAAAAGGTGAAAGCATGGCTGTTTATTATTCCAAAGAAAACCGCAACTGGATGTTTTGGCTGGTGTTGCTGGCTTTGTTTTGTGTTTGTATTTATGTTTTGCGTTCGGTTTTGCTGCCTTTTGTCGCCGGCATTATCATCGGCTATTTGCTGGATCCGTTTGCAACCCGTTTTCAAAAATGGGGAATGAGCCGGACATGGGCAACGGTGTCGGTCATGCTTCTGGTGGTGATCTTTTTGGTGCCGGCATTGATTTTGCTGGTAAGCGTGATTGATGAGCAGATCGGGCGTTTTGTAACGGCTTTACCGCAATATGCCGCTTCGCTGGCGCAAAAACTTGAGCCGGTTCTCGTTGATTTGAAAGATAATTTTCCGGGGCTGGATCCGGATAAAATCAGAGAATATCTGCGCAGCAATTTTGCTAACGGCGTGAAAATCGTGTTAGCGATTGTCCGCAAGCTTGTGACTTCCGGTTTTGCCTTTTTTAACTTGTTGTCGTTGTTACTGATTACGCCGGTTGTGGCTTTTTATATGCTGCGTGACTGGCATCGGTTTCTGGATAAGGTCGACAGTCTGCTGCCGAAGCTGTATAAAAAATCTATCCGGCAGATGGCTAAGGAGATTAACAGCATTTTGGCAGGATTTATTCGCGGACAGCTCAGCGTATGCGTGATTTTGGGGACGTTTTATTCTCTCGGATTATATTTTGTGGGATTGGAACTCGGCGTTTTGGTCGGCTTTCTGGCCGGTCTGATTTCGTTTATCCCGTATGTCGGCAGTATATCCGGTTTTGTGGTCAGTCTGGCAATTGCTTTTGCGCAGTTTGATACGATCGGGCCGGTGTTGCAGGTTGTGGCCGTGTTTATGGTCGGGCAGTTTATTGAAGGCAATTTCCTGACACCGAAACTGGTTGGCGATAATGTCGGACTGCATCCGGTATGGGTGATGTTTGCCTTGCTTGCCGGCGGTGTTCTGCTGGGCTTTCTCGGCCTGATGATTGCGGTTCCGGTTGCTGCGATTATCGGCGTGCTTGTCCGCCATGCCATTGAGAATTATAAAAAGAGTTCTCTTTATTTGGAATAAGAAAATCCCCGCGTTGTCTTGGCGGGGATTAAGATTTATTGTATCGTTGGTTTATTGGCATGCATATGAACTATTAAATTTGTCGTAAGTCATGCTTTTAGGGCAGCGGGTGGCTGATTCAGGATCATCCTTAGCCATATCACACCAATCTTGTCGTGTCCAGCAGGTTTTTGAAATGTGAGTTATGACTTCTCCGTCATATGTATCTTTATAGGTACATTTTAAGAAACATAAATTTCCCGACCATACTGTAGAGATAGACTGGCGTGTGAAATATCCGCAGTCATAAGAATGTGAGAATGATGTTAGAGATGAAGGGCAATGTTTTGATGTGTTAGGATCATTCTTAGCATTATCGCACCAACTTTGTGTTCGCCAGCAGGTACGGGAAATGTGATAGTTCCCTCCGGTATAGTTACATTTTAAGAAGCAAGCCCCGTGATCCCAAACGGTGGATACAGAAGTTCTGGTATAGCTTGCCGGTCCGCAGGATTCACATCTTCTGCAAGTTCCACCGCACCCGTCAGAAACGGTATAGCTGCCGCATGAGCAACTGTATTGGTTTGTACAACTAGGCGTGCAACAAGATTGATAAGGATAATAACAAGTCTTTGTTCCGCATCCGTTACGGGTCGAACCGCCGCAGCCGCCGGGGTTTGACGTTGACGTACCGGACGGACAGTTCATGTTACAGGTGTAATAACAGGTATATTCGCAGCCGTCAGTACCATTCGTGCCATAGGACGAAGATGTCAGAGAAGTATAGCTCGGGCAACCGGAAGGTTTACAACAAGTCCCGTAAGAAGAATCATAAGAACAGCGTCCGGAGTTTTTTTTGAGCTTTTGACCTGACGGACAGGTTTTGGTATAACCGGTATCTTTACAAGCACGGTCATTGTCGGTCTTACAGCCTTTATACAAAGAACCGTAACTCGGACAAGCTTCATTAACATACTGCGGAATGGAACAAGTTGTGGTGTTATATCCGTTTTGCTGACACCATGTTTTGGCATCGCATTTGAGATAATGGTCGTCACGATTACATTTACCGACCTCGGCATAATACTGAGGGCATTTACCAGAAGCATAGTAGGTAAAGCCTTTGCTTTCACAAAAGGCA
>CABUWG010000050.1 GCA_902495305.1 uncultured Pseudomonadota bacterium
ATAAGCTATCCTTTCATATTTTGAAAGGATAGCTTATATTTTTTATTTCTTCAACTTAAATTTTATCTTTCTTTAAGAATACGACTACAATCATATCCATTTCTCCCTAAATCTCTACCGATCTCATTGTTTGTTAAATCTTTCCAGCTGTCTGCCAACACACCGAATGTTCCTCCATATTGATTTTTTAACCTTGGATTTTTAATTTTTTTATATGCATCAATACCTTCTTTTAAAACCCCTGCCACTCCTACTGTAAGTGGCATACCATTAGACGTACCGAAACATGAAACATATTGATGTTTTTTATCATCACCAATATTCATTACTCCTACTCTTTTAGACTCTTTAGCTAAATTCGTAACATTTTGTATATATGTTTGATTAGGTGAAATAATATTAGGAACATCTGTATAAGGATCATAGGTACGATAATCTATTACTCCTTTACCAATATTATATCCTTGATAAACCGATGGGAAAGCCGTTTTTAACGCTGTCTTTCCCATATTAGCCAGGGTCTGCATAGCTCTATCCTTTGAGAAAAAGCCGGGGGTTTTCGAGGCAACGCCTTTTTGAAACATCATTTGAGCATCTTCCGGGCTGAGGACAGAAGTCTCTTGCGGAGCTGGTTGAGGTGCACTATGCACCGCGGGCTGTGTGGCAAAAGGCCGAGACTGCGCCGGATACGGCGTTTGTTGCCAGTTTGGCGCAGAGGCATAATACGGGGTTTGAGTTTGTGTCCGATATTGGGGCTGATATGACATTTCTTCTTGTTGTTTGCGCCAGTTTCTTGCCCATTCGTTCAATGCGTCTTCCACAGGTTTATTTGTTGGCATTTTAGTTCTCCTTTATATTTGATGTATGTTGTAAATTTTTAATTTGTGCCTGCAGCTGCTCAATTTTGTTTTGCAGCTGTGCTATTGTCTGCCGATATTCGTCTTCCTGTTTTTGCCAAGAAGCGATTTCGGAATTATGGGCCGAGGCGGACAGAAACTTCTGTGCCAATTCCCGCTCCCGTCCGATTTCCAGCTGAACGGCTTTTTCTTCTTCCAGCTCAGCCAGTGCTTCAACGGTAAAAATCCCGCGGATTTTCAGGCTTTCGACTTCTCCGGCCGTCAAAAAGGCAAACTGCTCGAGCGGCGTTCCTTCCTGAACCTGTTTTTTCATCAGCTGGTAGCGGGCATAGGCTACCGGAAAGCGCTCGAATTTATCTTTTGTGGCCGGTTGGTCATAAATCTCCGACGGATTATCCTTAATCCGGATTTCGACAAAGCAGACATTTTTAAAAACCGGAAATCCGTCTTTTGTCACTTCATCGGTTTTGACCGAACGGTCGTAAAAGCGGGCGACGACATCGTCTTCCGGATTGGCATTTTGGGCAATTTTTTCAAATAGTTTAAAATCCATTTGTTTTCCTTTCTGTTAGCGTAAAAAAGAAGGAGGAGCCATAACAGCCCCTCCCCTTGCGGTTTGTATTTTGTTTTATTTAGCGTTGGCCAATTCCGTCGCCTTGTTAAGCAAAACACCCTGCAAAGACGCATTGGACATTGTCATGTTACCGGCCCAGCCGATAATCTTATAGACGGCATCCTGATTGATGGCGGCACGTTCCCCGCCGATGACTTTCATATTGCGGTCTTTATGCGGGCGCAGATACAAATAATCGGTATTGAGGAAGTACATCCGGTCATCAGGACAATGGCCGTTCTGGCCGCCGTCGCAAATGACGTCAGCGCCTTTGAAGCGCAGCGTTGCAAAACCGGCATCGGCCATTTTCGGGTCTGTATAGCGTTGCAGCGCGCTCATTGATTCCTCGAGCAGGCTGTAAAGAGACGTTCCGGTAACAATCAAGTCCGGTTTGTCGGTGCCGCGGCACAAGGACATATACAGTTTGTCCATGGTCGGACGGATGTTTTCCACCGTCAGAGCCTCCGGTGCCGTCAAAGACTGGTTGCGCCAGAATTCATGACCGGCCGTAGCGCGGTTGATACCGCCGACCGTACCGGTAGACGGATTGTCAGCGACCAGCAGTTTAAGCCCGCCGATGGCCTTGCCGGAAGATTCCGTTCCGTCGCCGTAAATCGAAGCAGACATTTTGTTGCACATGGTCTTGATGGCGTTGTCAATACGTTTGGTCATCAGTTCCATAACCTGAGCATCACCGGAGTTGCGCAGCATATCCTCACCGGAAAGCGCAACCGGAACAGCACAAAGTTTGAGCGCGTATTCAGCGGCGGTAAACAGCTGCTTGGGCGTGAAATTGATGGTATCATAACCGGAGTACCAAACCATATCGCCTTCGCCGTATTCCAGTTCTTCCAGAATGCGGTTACCGCCGGTAATATTTTTGATATTATCCTTTTCTTTCAGACGTTTCAGCAAGGCGTTGTTTTTGGACATATTATCCGACAAGCTGCCGGTGCGGTAATTCAATGTAAGAGCCATAACTTCATTAATAGGTAAATCAGTCATTTTTTATTTTCCTTTTCTAAAAAAAATTTAAGTTTAAAGTTGGTTGTTTCGATATTGTGCGACAATCGTTTCCACAATCTCACGCGTGGTCATGTTGGAATAATCCGGTTTTGACTTCTGGTGACCTTTGGGAGCGAAAGACGCTTCTTTGGCCTTGGCGGCCTCTTGGGCTTTAGACTTGATGGAAGCATCAGTTTTATCGGCTATTAATCCGGCGCGGATGTCGGCATCCGCCCAGACAGCCATTTCGTAGGCTTCTTCCAAATCTGCAGCCGCACCGGTTGACAACAATCGATAAACAACCGGTTTGACGCGCGTAAAGAATTCGTGTTTGGCGCGGCCTTTCTCGTCGCGGGCTTCCATAAATTCTTTCAACAGGCGTTCGGCATCGCGCTGACGGGCAGCGGCGAAATCTTCATTAACTTTCTGAAATCGGCGTTCCAGTTCCGTCAGTTTACGGGTAATGCCCGAAACTTCACGAACGTATTCCCTGTCCTGACTTTTGTTTTCTGCCGGTGCCGGCGCTGAAAACATCCGGTCGGCAATGCCGTAATGGCGTGCCAGCTGGCGCAGGCTGTCTTCAGGATTGATGTTCATCTCATCATCCAGCATCACCAGACTGGTAAAGTATTGCAGTGCCGTCTGGCAGCCGGTTTCCCGACAAATTTTATAACGCCGTTGTTCATACAGCTCTCTGATACGGCGCCATTCCTCCAGCTCACCGCTCAAAAGCTCGAATCTTTCTCTGGCGGAATTTTCCCGCTCATGCAAAAATTTTCGAACCTCAAACGGCAGTCCGGAGAAGATACTGCTGATTTCAGAGGGGTAAAATTCCGGCGCTTCGGCATACGGATCTTCCATAACGGGAGTTTCCGGCGAAGTGATTGCGGAATTATTGTTTTGAGCCGCCTCTTGTGCCGCGGCGACTTTTTGCCCTTCGCGGAACTGTCTGACGACTTCTTCCAAGATTTTTTGGGTTTCACTACTCATTCCATATTTTCCTTTTATAGTTATGTAAAAAGGCGGCCATGGTTTCCCGATGATCCGCCCGTTCTTGTTGCAGACGCACTTTCTTGCGAAAGTCGTCCGAATAATCGCCGGCCCAAGCCAGATTGTTGGCTTTCAGCCAGCGGTTAATCTCTTCATAAGAAGCCACAACCGTGCCGTCCGGCAGCGTGACTTCGTCTTTTAACCGGCTCATAAAAATTCTCCTTGTTTTTGACATAAAAAAACCGCGGCAATGCGCGGCGGGTAATAAAAAAAAGGCTCTGTCCGAGAGCCTTTAGAAAAGTTTATGCTTTGATTTGTTCCAATCGGCGGTGTTTTTCACGCCAAACCAGCACCGGAAGCGGTATCAGCATCGCCAGCAGATTAAACAGCGGTGCATAAGGCGCAACGGCCAGAAGCCAATGTCCGGCCGGTATGCCGTGCGGATATGCCGAGAGTTCGTAAATCAGGACAAAAGGCACCAGAAGCCAAAAATATGCCAGCCAGCCGAAAGATGCCAGATAGGCGCTTATCAGCGGCAGGGCTTTATGCATTTTATCAAGGAACTCCGGTGTTTTGATGAAAATCTGATAAAACAAAACCAGTGCAAAAATCCAGCGCCACACGTCCGCGGCCAGAGAAAGTTCCCGGCTGTTAAAGCGCAAGGCTCCGGCCGTGAGCGGCATATAGACAATCCAATACAACCCTCCGGTAACCAGCAGGTTGAACAAAAAGTTTTTGGCTTCAAGCGACTGGTCTTCTTTGTCGCCTTCAATAATTTCCAACGGGTCATCCGAACGGCGGTAATGGCGTATCAGGCGGACGAACAACAGGCTTAAGAGGGTTATGCCCCAGCAAAATCCGGTCAGGCGGTGCTGCAACAACACTTCTTTTATCCATTCCGTCAATGGCGGGAGCCACGGCGTGAATGAAAGAAGCAATACCAAAGCGGACAGCAGCGGCAAGATGCCCAAAAAAGAAAGATAGGCGGCAAAATCGGGATGTTTGCGGCGCAATTTGTCAAATGCCTCTGTTTTTAAGCGGAAAATTCTGACAAACCATAACAGCAGCAAGAGATACAACATGACTTCCGAGTATATCAGCCAGGCCTGAGTGCCAAGCAAGCCGAAAATTAAACCCAACAGCCAGTATATGCCGAAAAAAATCAGCGTATTTTTTGAAAAAATATGCATTTCCGCCCCTCTTGTTTTTGAATATGCGATAGAGATAATCAAAAACACGGCCATGACAAGACGAGGGAGTAAAATATTTGGCTTGACTTTCTTAAAACGACTGTTATATTGTTCTTAGATTGTTCTGAGAGACCAGAAAGTGGTTGGTCACATATAAGAGTAATTTTATATTAGAGGATGATGAAGGCCCGCGCCCATCCAGAGCAATTTAGAAAAACCTGAATATGACGATATTCTTGTTTTTCCAAAGCTGGGATGTGACGATGTCCCGGCTTTGTTTTTATTCTGCCTCTCTCCAAAAATTTTCAGAAGTGACCGGCGTAAACTCTTTTTTATCAAAAAAGAAAGTTTGATTATACGCTTTCCAATCAGCTCTCATATCATCACCGTCCCAATTATAATGGATATCAAGCAACGGATTTGACGGATGAGTTAAATCAAATTGTACGGACGTTATCATTCTGCCGTTATTTAGGCTCATGGCTTCCAAAGTGTCTATAATGATTTTGCCGTTCATTTTAACGGTCAGATAAAATTGCTGATAAATACCAGCGCTCCCTTCTCCGGAAGGAAATTGATATTTATCTCCGATTTTATAATTTTTTTTCGGATTAAGCGCATTTATCTGCACCTCAAATGTCTTATCATCAATTTTGCAGGAAGTGTTATAGCTCTTTTGCCACAATATTTTGTCATTATGATCAAGCTCATAAAGCGCCTGCAAATTATACAGTCCGTATTTTTGAATATAATCCGCAGACTGTGTCAACAATTTTTCTTGCAGTTCTTCACTGGTACGCGGATGTTCTACCGTCATATACAGGCTTTTTAGTTCCGGCTGGCATTGAATGCGCAAAAAATCATTCCAAAAATCTGCCTTGGCAGAATTGCAACACAATATTCCGACAAGTCCTATTAAGATAACATATTTTTTCATGGTCTTTCCTTTGATAATAATAGTAATTATAATAATGAAACACAATAATTTTACAAGCAATAAGTTGATTTTCGGGCTTGACTTTCTTAAAACGACTGTTATATTGTTCTTAGATTGTTCTGAGGGCCAGAAAATCACGCAGTGGTGTCCACTAACTTGTTAGTGTAGATATATGATGGGGAACCGCGTGTCCATCCAGAGCAATTTAGAAAAGCCTGAATATGACGATATTCTTGTTTTTCCAGAGCTGGGATGTGACGATGTCCCGGCTTTGTTTTTATTCATCCACAGAAGTATCAAACCGCGCATTTGCAAAGCCGATTGTTGAAGCCGGAATATATTTTTTTGTTTTATATTTATAAGGCCCCGGAATTTTGTTATTATCTAATGCGGTTTTATATAATGGAAAATCTTTCAGTGTATTTTCATGATTTTCTTGATAAAATCCTTTAAATATTGGATATCCATTCTCTGCATGTGTTGATACAAAAACTCTTCCTGGTAATTTATTCTGCGGATGAATCATTGTCTGAATATGTCCCATAGTTGCTCTCTTCTTTATTGATTGTTGGCTTTGATTTACCACGGTATAAGGATTATAAACCGTTTTTACGACATTTTCCGCTACACTTTTGGGGGAATAACCATTGCCAACAATTCTTCTGTCATGCATATGCTCCAGCCCCCAATCATATACCTTCAAATTATCATCGTATTGATATCTCTTGGCCAGCTTTTCTTGTGCACCAGGCTCATATACACCGTGTTCAATTCTGATATTATTTAATTCATCTACGTGTTTTTTGGACAAGGGGCCTAATTCAATTTCTTTGGTATAAGGTCCCTTAGTGGCTATATTCCTTGCAATTTCATCAATTTGAGGACGGTATTTCATAACATTTATTTTATCTGCAAGACTGCTTCTGGCATGCATATAAAGATTTTTACCGGCCGCTCCCAAATTGGCGACATTGGGATACATTGCCGCCCCCAAGAAATCTGTTGCCATCGACGTATACGGATTTTCCGGTTCAATTAAATTTCTGGCGGCTGCAATTGTACCGGCAGAGCCCGCCACTTCTTTCATTGGAACATTTGCTAATGAGCGCATGGCTTTGCTTACAAAACTTTTTCCCGCGCCTAATACTCCGGCATTACCTAATCCTCTTAAAGCAACTGTTGCCACGGCTCCATCATATCCTAACTGGGAAGTATCTTTTATAAATTGTTCATACTTATTTTGAGGCGCAACATCATCATGGCGGTTTAAATTAATACCCGGAAGCATATTAGCCGTATCAATTACTGCATCATTAATCCCTTTGGCCGCCATTACCGCTGTTCTGGTGAACGGGTTATTTAGTGCGGTATCAGATATACTATACTTTGCGTCATATTGTTTTTTTCTTTCTTCAATTTCCTGTCTTTTCTTTTCCGCTTCTTGTTGAGCGCGGAAGTTTTTTACAATGTTTGTCATTATTCTTTGTGTTTTGTTTAATGAAGTAATTTTGGGATGATTCAGGTATTCTTCATCGGTTAAATTATCATAATTACTCATAGAAAATTCTCCTTATTATAAAATTAAATATAAGAAAAGCAGGCAGAGAAAGCTCTGCCTGCGGTTAAAAAAGGATTCCGGTCAGAATTCCTTTACAAATCCGGAAGAAATATTTCCGGCGTTATTATCGTTAAAAGGCGCCAACGATGTATTTTTATCGGGCGTTTTATCAATTTGGGCCGCTTTCAGCCGTGCCTGCATTTCCATTTCTTTATTAGTCAGGTACAGCTTGTTTTGCTCAATTTGTTCTTTCAACTGCAACTCACGCGCCTTGAGGTTGTTTTTCTCCTGCTCCAACTGATATTCCACGGCCGCTTTTTCTTTTTCAAAGGCCAAGGCTTCGTTAGGCTGAGGCAACTCCTCCGGTTTGTTCAGTTCTTGCTCAATATCGTTAAAAACTTTTTCGATTGTTGCGGCAAACTGGCGAGATTTCGGCATTGTTACTACAACGGACATAATCATCTGCCGATACAAAGGCAAAAGCAGCGGCTGGCTCGAGACGGTCTGAAAAGCTGCGGTAATCATCTCGTTAATCGTATTAATTCCTTCCAGCGTTTGGGCAGCTTCCTGCTCCTGCTGAAAGACGATATCCGTTTCCACGCCCAGTGCCATTCCGCGCAAATGTTTGGTTTTTAACAACCGAACGGCATCTTTGGCCAGCGCCGTATTTTGCAGTTCTTCCGGCGACAAAAAGCCCAGCAGCGTTTCTTCCGAAAAACGGCCGCAGATGATCTCGGCCTTGATTTTGAACAAATCGCCGATAAAACGCTGCATGTCATTCTGGCGGTCCTGATTGCGCAAAGTGCCGAAGTTGGTTTTCTCCTTTACGGCCGTTGCCGTATCTTTGGGGTCGGAGCTACCGCGCATGATGTCAGACACGCCGGTCACGTCAAAAATTTTGGCAATAATATCCTGCCGCCGGACAGCCAGCTGCTCTAAAGCCGCAATATACTGCTCGACCGGCATAAAGTCGATTATTCCCCGAATGCCGCCGTTGTCTTTGAGTTTTTGAAAATCATTGAGCGAGACTAACGTAACGTCTTTGTTCAAAATGCTTTTCAGTTCCGGAAAGGAATTGTCATAACAGCCGGAGACTTTCAGCGCTTTCATTGTCATGCGCATCCGGTTATTAATTCCGTCAAGTTCGGCCAGCATTTCTTTTATCATCGAATAGTCCGGCGTCGGGATAATGCTGTTATTGGTCATGGTGGCGAAAACCGGTTTCGGGCAAGGGAAAAAACCTTTCAACCCGAGGGGATCGTTAATCACCTTTAAAAAGCCATTGCGGAATTCTTTGCAAAGCCAATAGACTTTTTTGGTTGTTTTATCCCAGATTTCATAAATGCAGACGTCTTTTTTGGCATAGTCTTTTTCATCCTGCCGAACGATAAACGGTGCAATATGCTCTCCGAACAGTTCAATGGCTTCGGCTTTGCTCAGATGAATCTTTTTGGCAATCCAAGTCACGTCTTCCCAAATGCCGACCTTATCGCAATCGGCAATAAAATCCGCCGGATCAACGTATAAGGTTTCGACCCTTTCCCCGACTTTGACTTCGATTTCTTTTTCCGGATTGTCAATATCCGGCAGGGTTTGAAATTCGGGAATATATTGTTCCCAGACCAATCCCATGCCCGAAATCAGAAAATCGTTCCGCGCATATTTCAAAACACTGTCAAAGTCAAACTGTTCCATGTTCCAGGCCAGCGCTTTTTCCAAAATCCGGCAGGCCAGTGTTTCAACCGGATCAGAATCTTTATTGTGACGTTCAATATAAGGTTTGGGCTGTTTGAAATACAAAAAAGGCTTGAGCGTTTCAACCGAAGACCAAAAGATATTATAGCGGCCGGCTTTAACAAATTCCGGCGTTTGGTCTTTATAATAGTTTCTGGTTTCTTCCACCAGACGGTGGTATTTGTCATAATGCTGTTCTGAGGCCGACAGGCGTTCAATCCAGAGTTCGACCTCGTTTTTATTTGAAGAAATTAGTTTATTCATCTGTTATTACTCCTAAAATGCTGTTTTCGCGAACAACGACAACGTTGGGATCATAGGTTGGCAGTTCATCAAAAACATGAAACAAAACTTTATCACCGAGGGCAACACCGGTAACTTGAGGACCAATGCTTTCGACCGTGCCGATTGTGCGCGGCTGTTCAAAATCATCGGTTAAGATTATTCCGCCGGATGTTTGTTTTTCGACCGGGGTCAGGCGGACAAAGACCCGATCCATGACGGCTTGGGCTATCATGAGTTTCTTCTCCTTTCGTTATTGGGGATAATAAAAAATCCCGCCTTGGATTAAGAAGGCGGGACGCGTTCAGTAAAAAAGATTAAATCAGGCTTTTTTCCTGAAGAAGTTCAGATAAGCGGCATAAGTCAGTGCTATCAGGGTTAAGGTGATATAAGCATACATGACATACTCTGCTTTTCCTTCAAGCACGGAATGATATTCAACATGGTTCAATTCAGCCTTTGCGGCTGTGTTATTCATTCGTTTTTCCGTCCTGCTGGTTATCATTTTCATCTTTTGCCGCGATGATCATTAAAATAAACACCAGAAGCGGCAGGCTCATTATAAAGCCCCCTATTCCGAGATTGAATAATATGTTCAGGGTGATTGAAACCTGATTATTATGCACTTGGAGTATCAAAACGCCATAATAGACTATCAGCCAAACCCAAAATTCTACCAACATAAATCCTCCTTTTTGAGTCAGCGGCCAAAGTTTTCTGCCCAGTTCGCGCAAAAACCAATACAGCGGAATGGCATAGAGATAAACCCCGAATATTGCATCGGAAGTAAAGCGGCAAGGCTGGCCATCCCAATACCAGTTAAACCAGTTTTGAAAGCCCACTTTTCCAATAATCTTGCCCTCTTGCCACAGATGTATATCACATTGCGCCCCCTGTGTATTATGGTTTAAGACTATTGCTCCCATAACAAATATCAGGCATAGGCAGACTGCGCCAGCAAGCAGGTATAAAAATTTTGGCAATACTTTTTTCATTATCCGCTCTTTCTTTGTTTTGGACTATTTTATCAATTTTTCTTATTTTTACAAGAAATTAATCATCTCAGAAATATTGACAGGGAGATTAAAGTTTTTTACTATTAAGGGCATAATTTTTTGATAAAAGAGTCTGATTAATGTTAAAAGTTTTAAAAAATACAGCTGTCTTATTTCTAAAAAAATCAGATATTTTTATCTTGTTTATTGTGCCGTTATTTTTAATTAACATTTCTCCGCTGTCGCCAACCGCAAAAATAGTGCTAAAAACGCCGGTTTATTGTCTGACATCTTTAGGCATATATCTTTACCTCTTGTATGACAAACCTATTCAGCTGTTTTCCGTTCGACTTGTTTTTTCTTATTTCTTAACCGATTTTGGCATTACCATGGCTTATTATTTTTTTGTCTTAATAGTTCAGATGATGCCTCTTTCCATCGTTTTGCATCTTTTAATCATTTATTTTTTTGGTTTATACTTTTTATGCCGATTTAGCATAATTCCGGCCTTAATTGTTAATCAAAACAGATTATCTCTACATAATATTTTATTACTGAGTCAAAACAGTTATTCGCAATGGATGACGGCTGCAACTATCCTTTATCTTCCATTCTTATTCATCGAGATCCTTGTACCAGAGGGAATTGCTTATTCTTTTATAACGTCACTGCAATCCCCTCTTCTCTGCTGTTTTTATGTATGTTATCTTAAAAAGCGTTAATTAATTCCATTTCTTGTTCCATTATTTTTATCTTTTCCAACATATCATATATAGTTTTTGTTCTGTTTTTTATTTGCTCTATAATAGTTTGTTTATCTTGGAATAATTGACTTAACTCCGCTTTTTGATGATTATATTCGGCCATTGCTGTTGCAAACATTCCACTTGCTCCCCCTGCTAATGAATTATAGAGTTCTATATATGGATTATTTTTAATCTTCCCTGCAATTTGTGCTACAAGTCCTGTATTGTCGTTTGCTCCTTCAATACCATTTTTTGCTCCGTCTATAGAACTTTCTTTGATTTTTTTATAAATATTAATTTCCTTTTCTTTAATAGCTTCAAGCCATGATGACATGATTGCGATTTCGGCATTAAGTAAATCAACTTTTCCTTGTAAAAGATTTATATTGTCTACAATGTAATTCAAGTTTTTTCTTTTGTTGTAAGGAGGCTTGTATGGAATTGCCAAACATCGGCAATTATAATCTTCTCCGGGATGCCCTCCTTGAGGAGGTATATCCCATTTAAAAATTTTTCCATGTCTTTTTGCATGCTCACTTCTAACTTTACTATCCCCCATTGTATACCAAATGTAATATTTTTCAGGGTGTTCAACCATATCTTCTGTAATTTCATAATTATCAGGAATTTTATCCGGCAGAGTTTTTCCGATCCATTTGCGGCCAAAGTCGTCCGGCACATCTATTTGATTATGGCTGCCATCGGCGTTCTTTGTCAGATAAAAATATTCTGACTGGCCGGGGCGGCGATATTCCCGCCTTATCAGCTGCCGCCCTGAAATCATTTCCGAGATATCTTTTTCTATTTCTTTACGAAACACACTCATTTGTTTTTTCTCCTTTAGTTGTTTGTTAAAAAAAATCCTGCCTTTAAAGGCAGGACGTAAATTAAGAATACTTCATCAGGTATTTCTTAATAAATCTGTATTAAACACTATGCCATATAATACACTTTAGTTTATCGATTGACACAATTTTAAATTTCTTGTATAAATTGTAGTAAGATATTAGGGAGTTGTTATCATGCGGAAAACTTTTCTTTTTACACTTTTGTTCACACTATTTGCTAACGTTAATCTCGGTTATAGCTGGGATATTGACAGTGATCCCGATGAGAACTTAAAAGAAGTGCAAGCTCTCATGAAATCTTGCG
>CABUWG010000051.1 GCA_902495305.1 uncultured Pseudomonadota bacterium
CTTTTGGCCCAAAAAGGTGACTTCAAAGCACTTTTTTTGCGTTCGGCACGATTGGGTGCCCTTTGCGAATAGCTTAGGTTTTGGAGCAAAACCCAAAAGTGAAGCACGGAGACAGAGAGCGCAGCGAGGTTAATTTTGCTCTGAAACCTTAGCAGATAAGCGTAGGGCTGCCTTTTTATTTTTGGCTGCCGGCCTCCCGGCCTTTTTGGCAGTCAAAAAGTAACAATAGAAAATAACAATCTTGATGAAGATGATAAAATCTCAAAATAAAATAAGAAAAGTGGCGGCAAAAAAGGAGAGGAAAGAGAAAATGAAAAAAGGGAGCGAATGACGGAGAGTGGGGTGGTGGAAGAGAAAGGGGAAGGAGAGGGAAGGAGAGGGAAGGAGAGAAAGAACCCTCTGATAAGAAAATACATAAGAGTGTATCAAAGGGAGATAAAATTAAATAGAAAATATAAATATAAAAAAAAGAAAAGCGGGGAAGAGAAAAAGAGAGGGGGACAATCCCCCTTTCTTTACATCAATTCAACCATTGCATCCACCAGATTCCGTGTCCCTCGTGCAATTTCACGAATTGATTTCGCCAGCATATAACACGGGGTCGTCACAATCTTGTTTTCTTCATCTACACAAACGTCTGTAGCACCGCAGTCTTCATGCACCGCCCCCATCTGACGGATTCCGGCGGCAACGGATTCTTCATGCCCGATAGTAACCGTAATCTTGTTTTGTCCTAAGACTCTGGCAATCACGACCGGCGCAATGCACATCGCCCCGATGACGATTCCCTGCTTGCGGCTGTCTTCCAAAGCGCGCTTCACTTCTTCATTCACGTCACATTTCGGTCCTTTGGCGGCAAAATCAGACAAGTTCATCGCCGCTCCGAACCCGCCGGGGAAAACAATGGCGTCAAAATCCTGCGCCCGAAATTCTGACAAATCCAGAATATTACCGCGGGCAATACGGGCGGATTCTGCCAGCACATTCCTGTTGTCGTCATCACCGGCAATAGCCGTGGATTGGCCGGTAAAATGGTCGATAGTCTTGGCCTGCCAGGTATTGGGAGCAAAACACTGATAAGAACATCCGGCTTCGTCAATAGCCAGCAGGGTGCATACGGCCTCATGAATTTCCGAACCGTCAAAAACGCCGCATCCGGATAATACAACTGCAAATTTAGGAGCTTCCATCATCATTAAATCCTTTCTAAATAAAAAATCTTGTTTATAATACTAAATAAGATTCATAAATTAAACAACAAGTAATTATACTAAGGCCATTAATAAAGACTTATTAGGATTCTTATATGAAATATAGATTGACTACTCTGGAAAACGGTATCCGTGTTATAACCTCGGAACGTCCGGAAATAGAAAGCGTTTCTCTCGGCGTATGGGTAAAAACCGGATCAGCTTATGAGGATGAAAGCGTAAACGGCATATCCCACTTTTTGGAACATATGGTGTTTAAGGGCAGCGCCAAGCGTAATCTGGTGCAGATTTCTGAAGACATTGAAGACGTCGGCGGCCAGATAAACGCCTATACCTCGCGTGAATTTACGTCCTTTTATGCCAAAATGCTTAAAAACGATGCCGAACTGGCGATAGACGTTATTGGCGATTTTCTGATGAACCCGACTTTTCCTGAAGACGAACTGGCAAAAGAGCGGGAAGTTGTCGTGCAGGAAATCAAACAAAGCATTGATACGCCGGATGACATTATTTTTGACCATCTGCAAAGCGCGGCTTTTCCGGATCAGGCCATCGGCCGGACGATTCTGGGGCCGGCGGAAAAAGTCCGTTCCTTTACGGCAGACACGCTGCGCCGCTATATGCAAACCAATTACGGCGGCGAAAATATTGTTATCGGTGCGGTTGGCAAAATCAATCATGACGATTTTGTCAGAATGGTCAGCCAGCGTTTTTCCGGCATGCAGAAAAATGTTTCTTTCACGCCGTCGTCCCAAAATTACGTTGGCGGGTTTTCTGCCGAAAGCCGCGATATTGAACAGGCTCATGTTATTCTGGGCTTCAAGACCTTTCCTTATTATGACAAGCATTACTATCCCTGCATGCTTCTGTCCAACATTCTGGGCGGCGGCACGTCGTCACGCCTGTTTCAGGAAGTGAGGGAAAAACGCGGGCTGGTTTATACTGTCTATAGTTTTGCCAATTCTCATACTCAAAACGGGCTGCTGGGCATCTATGCCGGTACCGGTCAGGTAGAACTTCCGCAGCTTCTGCCGGTCGTGTGTGATGAAATCAAAAAAATCTGCAATGATTTGGTTGATGTCAAGGAACTGAACCGTGCCAAAACCCAAATGCGGGCGGGAATGCTCATGGCTCTGGAAAGCTCAACATCGGTTGCCGAAGTTTTGGCCCGTCAAATGCTGATTTACGGACGTGTTCTGAGCATACAGGAAATGATAGACATGATAGATTCGGTAACGGTTGATGACATTCGCGATACCGCCGGCAGAATCTTTTCTTCCGTTCCGTGTTATAATCTGGTGGGCGCGATTGAGAACAAAGACGCACCGTCTTATGAAGACATTAAAGCCATTTTGGCGAGGTAGCCATGGTTCGGCTGGTTTTGGCAGAACCGCGGGGATTCTGTGCCGGTGTCCGGCGGGCGATTTCTTTGGTGGAAGAAAGCCTTGAGCGTTTTGGCGCACCGGTTTATGTCCGCCATGAAATTGTGCATAACAAACATGTTATTGCCGATTTGAAGCAAAAAGGCGCAGTGTTTATTGATGAACTGGAAGAGGCGGACTTGTCCCGTCCGGTGATCTTTTCTGCTCACGGCGTGTCTGCTTCGGTTGTGGAACAAGCTGAAAAACTGGGGCTGAAATTTATTGATGCAACTTGTCCGCTGGTCGGCAAGGTTCATTATCAGATTCGCAAAATGGCGGCCGCCGGCAAAAAAATCATTATCATCGGCAAGGCCTCGCATCCGGAAATCATCGGTACCCGCGGCCAAATTCCGGCGGATTACGAGGCCTGTATCATCAGCTCGGCGGCAGAAGTGGATTCCTTGCCTTTTTCGGCAACGGACGAGGTCGGTTTTGTGACCCAGACAACTCTTTCCGTAAACGATACCAAAGAAATCATCTCCCGTTTGAAGGCGCGCTTTCCGTCTTTGGAAGGGCCCAAACAAAATGACATTTGCTATGCCACGACCAATCGCCAGCAGGCTGTGGGAGAGCTGGCGGCGCAGTGCCCGACCGTGATAATCATCGGGTCAAAAAATTCTTCCAATTCGCGCCAGCTGCGTGAGGTTGCTTTGAAAAGCGGCGCCAAGCAGGCTTTTCTGATTGACGATGCCGCGGAACTGGACTGGGATGCTCTGGATACAGAAAATCCGATAGGCGTGAGTGCCGGCGCTTCGGCTCCGGAATATCTGGTGGAAAATTTACTGGTTGAGTTTAAGCGCCGTTATGGTATAATAGATACCAGCAGGCTTGTAATTACAGAGGAAAACGTAAATTTCAGGCTCTGATTTGTAATAAAGGAGAGCTGGCCATGTCACGTGCGGAAGATATCTTTCAGAAGCTGGTATACTTCGGCGAAGATGCCATTGACGATTTTATTATAAACTCCCAGACCGAGGAGTTGTTCCTTGACTTCAAACAAGCCGTTTCCGTCGGCAAAAACTTTACGACTTTGCATCGTGACGACCGTAAAAATCTGGCCAAAGCGATATCCGGCTTCGGCAATTCCGAAGGCGGGGTAATCGTCTGGGGTGTGGAGTGTTCGCGCGATATTGAGGTTGGCGACGTTGCCCGAGCCAAAGTCAAGGTCAAAAACGTTTATCGCTTTCTGAGCTGGCTGGAAAACGCCATTTCCGGCTGTACCATTCCGAGCCATAATAAAGTCCGCAACCATATTATCAGCGCCGATGAAAACGGCGACGGTTTTATTGCGACCTATATTCCCAAAAGCGATATCGCCCCGCTGATGACAACTACCGGCAATACGATTTACATCCGCTCGGGGTCAAATAACGTGCCGGCGCCTTATTCCGTAATCGCAGGCATGTTCGGACGCCGTCCGCAGCCGAATGTGGAGCTGCTCTTTGCTGATAAAAGCCTTGAAGTGTTGGAAAACGCGGACGAAGACATGCTCTACCCGAACAGTATTGATAATCCGCCCGAACGTTATGTAAAAATCAGCTTTTCCCTGCAGTGTAATAATGACAGCAATGTCATTGCCCGCGAGATGTACTTATCCTGCACAACCGGCAGTACCGGCGGGGAATATAACAAAGTGCGGTTTCTGAATTATAACCAGATGGATACGATACCGGCCATCGAAGGGCAGCTGAATCTGATAACGCGTCCGGAATTGCGCCTGCCGCCGCGCGGCGTGCTGAAATTTACCAATGTCAATTTGATATTGTCGCCGTTTATTGAAGATGACTTTCTGCTGGACGGCGTGGCCGGAGCGGACGGAACCGCCCCCAAGAACTTCCGCCTTTACATTTCCAAAAATAAGTTGCGGTCATTTGTTGCAAAAGCCTTGCGTAATGAAGAAGAAAACAGTATTCTGATCAACGAATTTTTTAGCGAATTTTTACGTTGCGAGTAGCTTATGGCAATAATTGAAATATTTACTGACGGCGCCTGCTCGGGCAACCCCGGCCCCGGCGGCTGGGGCGTTATTCTGCGGTATCGCGGCACCGAGAAAGAATTAAGCGGCGGCGCGCCCGAAACCACCAACAACCGTATGGAATTAACGGCGGTGATAGAAGCGCTGAAAGCCTTAAAGCGCGAATGTGACGTTGTGATTCATACCGACAGCCGCTATGTGATGGACGGCGTGCAGCAGTGGCTCCCGAACTGGAAGCAGAATGGCTGGCGGACCAGTAATAAAAAATCGCCGGTTAAAAACGTTGACCTGTGGCAGGAGCTTGATTCCTTGCTGCAAAAACACAATATCCGCTGGATTTGGGTCAAAGGCCATAACGGGCACGAAGAGAATGAGAGGGTTGACAAGCTGGCGCGGGATTTTGCAAAATCTTTTTGTTGAATATCAGGCAGAATCTGCTATAATACAATCAAAATAAAGCTGTTGCGGAGATTGGACTATGAGCAGAGAAAATGACTGGGAAAAACAAATAAAAGACGCGGAGACTCACGCCGCCAAAATCGAACAAATGCGACAAAATCTGCAAAACAGCGGAGATGAAAGAAATTTAAGGGTAGAAAAAGAAGTGCCGGTGTTTGGGGACGAAACCCAGTATAAATTAACGGACAATACCGGCGCCCGTACTGAAATCCATATTAAAGACAGCGGCAAAATCGAGGCTCGCGGCGAGCAGACCGAACTGGCGGACAATGTAGAAAAAGGCGAAAAAGTACAGCCTAAAAGCGCCCATCCGGAAGCGCAGAGCGAGGTGCGCCAACAGGCTTATCAGGCGATTGATGCCTCGGTGTTGACCGAAGCGGAAAAGGCAGAACTCAGGCAACGGGTTGATAATTATAACTTTGCCGAGGCCAAAGAAAAACCGGAAGATATGGTTGAAAGCTTAAAAACGACGGTCGGCCGGCAGGAAAATAAAGAACAGGATGATGCAGAAAAAATTCAGCAGTATCGGGGCGTGAGCAACAAGAAAAAACAAACCTCGTCGGAAAGTCCCGCCCGCACGGCAACCAAAGGGCTGACCGCCGCTCTGACGGCCGAAGCGCTGAAAGACCTTGCCAATAAAGGCAGATAAGGCAAAAGCTTTTTTCTTTCGTAAGCGTTATATCATGTTTTCCAGAGAGTTGAACAATTCGCGGATGTCTTCCGGATTGCACAAACGGTGATTGGAATTTTTCAGCATTTTCACCACCACCTGAGAACTGCGCAGACATTTTGCAATATTCATGGCCTTGTCAGGAGCAATGCAGTCATCTTTCATTCCCTGCAATAAATGCACCGGACAATCTATCGGGATTTCCCGTCCGAGCAGACACATCTCCCGCGCCGTATCAAACATTTTTTTGGTAAAGATGTAAGAAAAATCTTTGGTGGCAAATTCCAAACGTCCGGACTCCGCCATTGTTTGTTTTTGCTCCGGTGTAAAGATATATTGTTCCAAATCTTTAGTAAAATCCGGCGCCGCTGCCAGCCCGACAACCCCGCGGACTCTGCCCGGACGCTCTGCCGCCGCCAACAGGCTGAGCCAGCCGCCGATAGAAGATCCGGCCAAAATGACCGGCCCGTCAACCATCTCGTCAATAACCTCAAGAATTTGAGATTTCCAAACGGCCATGTCAGCTTCCTCATAACGCTCCGAGTCGGAACCGTGGCCGGCCAGTTCATAGCGGAAAAAGCCAATGCCGCGGGCAGCGCACCATTCTTTCACGCTTTCCGGCTTGCGTCCCCAGCAGTCAGAGAACAATCCGTGAATATAAATCACGCTAATTTTGTGGGTTGACAAAGATTTTGCTTGGCTATACTCAAATTTGGTTGTAAAGTTGGTTTTAAATTTGCGGTTTTGCATAATTACCTCAGTTTGAATAAATTTTGAAAGGATTGTAATTTAGAAATGAACAGCAGTAAAGAAAAAACTCCGGTTGTCCTGCAGGTTTTGCCCGAAATGGAAACCGGCGGTGTTGAAGTCGGAACGGTTGAGGTTGCCTCCGAACTGCAAAAGCACGGAATCAAAAATTTTGTGGCTTCGCAGGGCGGACGCATGGTTTATGACCTCGATAAACTGAAAGTCCCGCATTTTACCCTGCCGCTCAAAAGCAAAAATCCGTTCAAAATGCGCAAAAACGCCCGCGCATTGGAAAAGATTATCCGTGATAACGGGATAAATATTGTCCATGCCCGTTCGCGCGCACCGGCATGGAGCGCCTATTGGGCAGCCAAAAGAGCCGGCGTTAAGTTTGTGACCACTTTTCACGGCACTTACGGCCTCGGCCCTTGGGGAATTAAGAAGATTTATAACAGGGTGATGACTTACGGCGAAAGGGTTATTGCCATTTCCAACCATATTAAAAACCACGTCCTGCAGAATTATAAAACCGACGAGGCCAAAATTCGCCTGATTCACCGCTGTGCCGATATTGAGCGCTTTTCGCCGTCGGCTGTCACGCAGGAGCGGATGATTAATAAAATCAAAGAATATAATATTGCGGATGACAAGCCCGTTTTGCTCCTCCCCGGACGCATAACCCGCTGGAAAGGCCAGCACTTGCTGATAGAAGCGCTTGCCAAAATGAAAAACCAGAATTACTATTGCATTATCACCGGAGACAGCCAGGGGCGTCAGCATTACATGGACTATCTGGAAGACTTGGTCCGCAAATATAAGTTGGAAGATCGTGTCGGCTTTTTCGGGCGCTATTCCGACGTTCCGGCACTGATGATGGTTGCAAACGTTGTCTTGTCAACGGCAATCGAGCCGGAAGCTTTCGGGCGCATCTCCATTGAAGGGCAGGCCATGGGCAAAATCGTGGTTGCTTCGGACATCGGCGGTACGCTTGATACCGTGGTTGACGGCAAAACCGGAAAGTTGTTCAAAAGCAATGATGCCCAGTCGCTGGCCGATGCGCTTGATTGGGCGCTGAACCTGTCGGCTGCCGAGGCTGAAAAAATCGGCAAAGCCGGCATAAAAAATGTCCGCGATAATTTTACCAAACAAATTATGTGCGGCAAAACAATAGAAGTTTATAAAGAAGTTTTGGGAAAGTGACGGTCATTTTCCCGCCGGAACCGCAGAATTGTCATTTGCCTGTGGTTTTGTCCGTAAATTAAATGACAAAAAAGTAATATAAGGAAATTTAAAAATGGTTGCGATTAAATTGCCTGACGGCAGTATTCTTGATATGGAGAGCGGTGTCAACGGTTTTGACATTGCCAATAAAATTAGTTCTAACCTGGCCAAGGCGGCTTTAGCCATCACCGTAAACGGCACAACACAGGATTTGAGCACCCCTATCACTACCGACGCAACCGTAACAATCATTACCGGTAAGGATAAAGAGGGTCTGCACATCATCCGCCACTCCTGCTCGCACGTTATGGCGCAGGCCGTCAAAGAACTGTGGAAAGATGTTCAAGTCACAATCGGGCCGGCTATTGAGAACGGCTTTTACTATGACTTTGCCCGCAAAGAACCGTTTACGACTGAGGATTTTGAAAAAATTGAAGCCAAAATGCACGAGATTGTCAAACGGGATGAAAAAGTTGAGCGGATTGTCATGCCGCGTGATGAAGCCATCAAATTCTTTAAGGATTTGGGTGAACATTACAAAGCCGAGATTATTGAAGACCTGCCGCAGGATGAGGTTATTTCGCTCTATCGTCAGGGCAGCTTTACCGACCTTTGCCGCGGGCCGCACGTTCCGTCTACCGGTAAAATCGGCGATGCTTTCAAACTGATGAAAGTTGCCGGCGCTTATTGGCGCGGCGATTCGACCAAAGAAATGCTGCAACGCATTTACGCCACGGCTTGGGCTGACAAAAAAGATTTGAAAGCCTATCTTGAAATGTTGGAAGAAGCCGCCAAACGCGACCACCGTAAATTGGGGCGTGAGATGGACTTGTTCCACTTTGAACCGGACTATGCGCCGGGTGCGGTTTTCTGGCATGACAAAGGCTACAAGATCTACCGCAAACTGATTGAATATATGCGCAAACGTCAGGAAAATAACGGTTATATAGAAATTTGCACGCCGCGCGTTATGGACAGATGCCTGTGGGAAACTTCCGGCCACTGGGACAAATACGGCGCTCATAACTATTCCGGCCAGACCGAGGATAAAAAATGGTTCTGTATCAAACCGATGAACTGCCCCGGCGGTTTGCTGGTTTACAAACAGGGCATTAAGTCTTACCGTGATTTGCCGCTGCGTGTGGCCGAGTTCGGCAAGGTCAATCGTTACGAGGCTTCCGGCTCTCTGATGGGCCTGATGCGTGTTCGTGAATTTACGCAAGACGATGCCCACATTTTCTGCACGCCGGAACAAATGGAAGAAGAATGCATTACGACTTTGAAGCTGATTCTGGATATTTATAAAGACTTTGGCTTTAATGACGTCAAGATTTATCTTTCAACACGGCCGGACAGCATCTACCGCATCGGTTCTGATGAAATCTGGGATTTGTGCGAAAACGCGCTGGCCAATGCCTTGACCTCGCATGGCTATAAATTTGAAATCAACGAAGGCGAGGGCGCATTCTACGGCCCGAAACTTGAGTTTATTTTGAAAGACGCTATCGGCCGCGAATGGCAGTGCGGAACAATTCAGGTTGATATGAACCTGCCGCAGCGCTTTGATATTTCTTACATCGGCGAAGACGGCGAGAAACATCAGCCGGTTATGCTGCACCGCGCTTTGTTCGGCTCGATTGAAAGATTTCTGGGTATTTTGATTGAGAACCATGCCGGCAAACTGCCGTTGTGGCTTTCTCCGGAACAAGTTGTGGTTGCGCCGATTGTCAGCGAATTTGACGATTATGCCGAAGAAGTTGCCGCTGCTTTGAAAAAAGCCGGTTTGAATGTAAAGACTGATTTGCGTAATGAAAAAATCAATTACAAGATTCGCGAACATTCGGTTGCCAAAATTCCGGTCATTGCCGTTGTCGGCGCCAAGGAAAAAGAAAACCGCACGGTAACAGTTCGCCGGATTGGTTCGGATAAACAGGAAGTCATGACGCTTGATGATTTTGTAAAGGCTTTGGCTGCAGAAGCTCAAATGCCGTCACAGGATAAATAGCCGATTGGTAAAATTTATTGCTGATAAAAAATCTCTGTATCTTTCTCAGATACAGAGATTTTTTTATGACATGACCGGCGTTTATATTACCAAAAATAATCTGTACCGCTTGAATTACAAGCCGTTGAAGTAATGCCGTCCGAATAACCCATATAGCTGTGAGCGGTAGAAGACGAACAATCTATTTTTGCGGCTTCACATTCAGCGCTTGATTGGTACACTTTTCCGCCGTTCCATACAAAACCGTAATATCGATCACCATTTTTCTTATATTCTCCTGTGTCTTTATTGTAACATCCGACATCAGCCCAGCATCCTTGTGTATATTCTCCGTCTTTTAAGCAATATCGGCCGTCATTGGTACAGGTGCCTGTTGTGCCGGAACAGCTACCGTATGTACTGTAATTCTTTCTGTATCTTACCCAAGGATTAGCCGGCGCGGCGTTACACTTGTAACAAGTACCGGAAGTCGCACCGCAAGAACAGGTTTTGGAGGACGTACCGGAATATCCGTTAGAACAAGAAGTAGAATATCCGGAAGGACAAGAGTAACTATGGCTGTGCGGCGGAGTGGAATTGCAGCTCGTGCACTTGCTGCAGGAATTGTAAGAAGCACAACCGTAATCACAAGATTTAGAAGTTACGGAGCAGTCGGAATTATACTGACATTCATAACAAGAATTGCCGCATTCCGTAGAAGATACTCTGACTTTATTATATGTAGAAGAGCAGGACACAGATTTTTGTCCTGACCGGCATGTGTCGGAACAATAATAACAACTTCCGCATTCGGAAGTGCCGGCATAAGAACCGGAATAAGACGTACTGCCGGACGTACAGTCTTTGCAGTAACGGCATGTTGATCCGCACTCAGTCGTTGTGGCATAAGAGCCCGTATAGTTCTTGGAACCACGGGAGCACTCGTCGGAACAACAACGATAACAGGTGTAACCGCAGGTATCGGTACCGGAAGAGCCTCGGGACGAGTCACAGGTTACCTTATAATTTGTCGGGCAGCCGGTTGACGGTGACGCGGTACAGCATTTACCATAAGAACTGTCATAAGGACAACGGTTTGAGGTTGCATACAAGCGTCCGGAAGAACAGGAATTGACGTAACCAGATTCACGGCAGGCACGCGGTCTGTCTTCTTTACATTGTTTGTAATAAGGTTTGCCGTTCGGGCATTGTCCGTCAACAAAAGACGGCAGAGAACAAGACTGGGTATTATAACCGTTATCGGTACACCATTTGACCGGATCGCATTTGAGATAATGGTCGTCACGGGAACATTTGCCAACCTGAGCCTGATACTGTGGACATTGGCCTGAAGCATAGTAGGTATATCCTTTTTTCTCGCACCATTCAGTATCTTGGTTAACATTCATGTTTACATCACCTTGCATAACATCTTCGTCCTGACAGTCAGGCAGAAAACAGACGCCCCCAAAGGCGTTAGAAGGCGGGAGGAACACCGAGAAAGCAGCGGCAACAGCAAAAACTGACACCGCAGAGTTTAGTTTCATGTGTAGCATAGTGTGTTTCATTTTCGGTCTCCTCCCTAAAAAGTTCCAATACTAAGACCACTATACCACAAAGAAACACCAGTGTCAAGTAGTTATGAAAAGTGGGGCGGGGATTTTGGCTAATTAGAAAAAGCTAAATTCTGCTTGCAAAATTACCGTAATCCTTTATGATAATACCCGCAGTCCGGAGACGGATTGTGGTGTCTCAAAAACATCTCGATAAATTCCGCTTCGCTGGCGGAGTGCCTAAAATAAGCCGCTTTGCGGACGAATCAGCGCAACTGTATCAGTACAGTTTGGGCATAAAATATCCCCTTTTAACAACATTTAGTTTGCCTTTAAGAAGAAAATTACGAAAAAAAGGACGCAGGCAGTATATTGGATACTGTC
>CABUWG010000052.1 GCA_902495305.1 uncultured Pseudomonadota bacterium
CCCTGTCCCCCTCTTAGCAAAGAGGGGGAAATATGTGGCACTTTGGGGTTTTGCTCCAAAACCTAAGCCATTCGCAAAGGGCACCCAAACGTGCCGAACGGAAGGGATGTGCTTTGAAGACGTAGCACTGTTATTCTGAGGGCTTTTTCTTTTGTCATCCTGAGCGGAGCGAAGGATCCAGTTTATAAATAAAGCTAAATTGTTTGACTGGATTCTTCGTTGCACTCAGAATGACGAAGAAAAGGGAAGAAGTAAAAAGTGGCGGAGTGGTATGTCAGGTAATGTTCAGAAAATAAAAAATCCGGAGATTTCTCCGGATTTTTGGTATTATTCATGTCCGCCGCGATTGTTGCGATATCCTAGCTCCCAGCGTTTGCCTTGCAAGGTATCCAGTCTGGTTGCGGCAATGTTTTTTTCTTCTTTGGTTGCCTCTTTACTGCTTAATTTGGCTTTTTGCTCCTGAACCAGTCTGGTTTTGTCTTTGGCGTCAAACTGTTTCATCTTCTCGGTTTTTAAGGCCTCGCGTTCTTCTTGAGAGGTATTGGGGTCATGAAGCTTTTGGGCTTTGGCTCTTAACAATCCGACTTGCATTTTTCCAAGCAATCTGCCGGCCTCTTCCGGAAGACCTTCTTTTCCTTCCTGAGTGAGGTTTAATTTATCGACGCCTTCGATGTTTATTCCCATTTCCAAGGCGGCGGCGATGGTTTTGTTTTTGGCGGCTTCATCACTAAACTGCATTTTGCTGATGTCCAGGCTTGTCAGTTTGCCGTTGGTTAATTTTTGTTTTTGATCTTCGGGAATTTTATCTTCCTCTTTTTCTGAGGCAGAAGAATGTTCCTGAATGTCTTTATAAACACGCAAAGCATCTTTTATGCTGTCGTAATCAATTTTTTCGGCTGTGTCGGAAGAGCGATTGAATATCTGTTTGTTCAAAACAGTGAGAATATCTTTATTTTTAATACCTTTGAGCGTTTCATTGCTCAGGTCAAGTTTGTTGGGCGCTTTTTCAACGTCAAGGCCGTTGGCATAAGCGGCGGCAATCAGTCTGGTGGCATAGCCGGGGGTTTTGATGTTTCCGCATTCAATCACCTCGGCATGAGATACTTCTTTGGCGGCTTTTGCCATTTGATGAAAGTAGTCATAGTCCGTCATCGGCATAGTGGCTTCGGTTTCGCTGTAATAAGTCACTTCTGCGCCTTTGGCGTTCGAATCTTTGGCTTTTAAGGCTTCGGTCGGTTTAATCTCAAATTTTAGGAAGCCGTCTTCATTCGGAATTTCCTTAAAGTTGCGCAGGGGTTGCTCTTTTTCGTCTTTGGTTTCTGCACACCATTTTTCCCAATGCTCTTTGATGCTTTGCAATTGCTCATCATAAGGAACGGTTTCTTTTTCTTCTTTTTGTTGGGGAGTCGGGTCTTCAGCCTTTTCCGGTTCGCCAAGTTTGAGTTCTTTTGTAGCGGAATTGGATTTCTCTCCTTCTTTTTCGGGAAGAATAAAGTTGCCAAGTGAACCGTGTCCGCTAAAATATACTCGTGCTGCGTATATTTGATCTTCTGTCAAATCTTTTTTATTTAAATTATGTGATTCTGTAAAGATGTTTAAATAATGATTAAAGTCATCTTCATCTATATTTATTATTTCTTTTTGGGGTATTGATTTTTGTTGAGTATTCTCTTTTTTGGGTTGATTGTTGCTTGGGGCTTCTTTTTCAGGAAGCACAAAGTTTCCTAGAGAACCGTTCCCATTAAAATATTCTCGTGCCGCATTAAGTTGGAATTCTGTTAAATCTTTTTTATTTAAGTTATATGCTTCTGTAAAGATTGTCAGGTAGTAATTAAAATCGTCTTCGTCTGATGCTGTCGTATGAGTAGTGGTATCAGTCATTGTTTTGTCCTCTTTAGGCGTATTGGTTTTTAATTGGGAAGTTACTTGTTTTATGGTTTCAAGATAAGCAGCCAGTTTTTGTTTTAAGTCTTTTACCGAGGATGCTTCATTTGTTATCTTATTGATTTTGTCTGCAAATCTTTGTTGATAATCTTTAATGGCAATATCTTCGTCCATATTCGGATATTGCTTTTTGTATTCTGTTATTGCATTGTTAATGAAAGAGTTTAAGCTTGTTTGCACTTCCTGAATTAATTGCGCGGCCTCGTTAAATTCTTCTTTTGTGCTTTTTTCTTTAACCATGCCGTAAAAAAATTTGGTTTTCAGCTTTTCAAAACTTTTGCCTAATTCATTGTTGGAGATGTTGTCTTTGCCGCTGTTCAGATTTTTTTTGAAGTCTTTATTGATTTTTTCTGCCCAGCGGTCAGATTCTACTTGTTTGGACATGTATTTGTTTTCAAATTGCCGCAAGGCACTTTTTTGTTCTTTACCCGTAAGCTTGGTTATATGTAAAATCTCATTGGCAATGTCTTTAGGCAGATTTTGGGGAGAACCGCCGTTTTCATCAAAATATGCTCCGAGCACTTCCAGCATCCGTTTTCTGATCATGCTTTCAGAGTTGCCTGCTTTTTGATTTTTGGTCGATTTAGCCATTTCTGCCTCGCTTTTTATAAATTATAACTGAACTATAACACAAAAAAAATGTTCTGTCTATAATTTTGTCACTAAATTAACTTTTTTAATTGGTCGAGGGTTTGGGCTTTAAGATAAGGGTTGCAGCGTTTTTCTTCTCCCAGTGTTACCGGACAGACCGGAAGCCCTTGTTTGAGGCGTTCATCGGCGCGTTGCAGGTAACGCCGCAAGTCCAAGTTATGCGGGTCGGCGTGGAAGGCATCCGCCGCGGCATGGACGGTGTATTCGTGTCCGGGGTAGAAGTTGACGTCGTCGGGCAGGTTTCTGATTTTTTGCAAGGCGTTATACATTTCATCAACCGTCCCTTCAAACAGGCCGCCGACGCAGAGGTTAAACAGCGTGTCGCCGGTGAACAAGGCCTTGTCGTCGGCAAAGTAGTAAAGGATGTGTCCCTGTGTGTGGGCGGAAACGTCTATGATTTGGGCAATGCTTTGGCCGAGGGCAAAAGTCTTGTCCGGTTCAACGCCAATATCAAAGCCCGGAATGCGGGCGGCGTCATTGACATTGCCGACGACTTTGGCATGATACAGCGCTTTTAGTTCCAAATTACCGTCGGTATGGTCAAAATGGTGGTGGGTATTCAGAATATAGTCCGGCGTGATGCCGAGTCTTTGGCATTCGGCTATAATCGGCGCCGGCTCCGACGGGTCGATGACAGCGGAAGTGCCGGTTGCTTCATCTGTTAAAATATAGGCATAATTGTCCATGGTGCCGGCGCGGCATAGTACGGTACGAATTTTCAGCATTATAAATAATCCTCCGGATTGACATCATCTATTTGTTCCGGATTCATATATTGCTGCGCATAGTCTTCGTAAACCTTGTTGCTGACAAAAACTTCATATAAGTCGCGGTCGATATGTCCGGTTTCTGACAATTCTTTTAATATAGCGAGTGCGCTGGAGAGTTTTTTGGGCTCTTTATACGGGCGGTCGGTTGCCGTCAGCGCCTCAAAAATATCGGCAATTGCCATGATTTTGGCGGGAATCGACATCTGAGCGCCGGTCAGGCCGTTCGGGTAGCCTTTGCCGTCAACCCGCTCATGGTGCGAGCCGGCGTATTCCACAACGTTGGAAAGCTCTTTGGGGAAAGGCAGCGCTTTAAGCATGTCAATGGTCACGACAATATGTTCGTTAATTTTTTCGCGTTCCTGTTTGTTGATTGTGCCGTTACGAATCCGCAGATTATACAATTCTCCGTGGTTATACGGTGCGGTAACCTGATCTTCGCGGTTTTGGATAAGGTTTTCCAACGAGGGGTTGGCATAAAGTTCGGTATCGGTAATGCTGTTTCTTTCTGCCCAGGACAGACCGAGCATACGGTTGAAATAGCGCATAAAACGGATTTTTGCAATATTTTCAAGCCGTGCAATGTCTTCTTCCGTCATCGGAATATCGCCGATATTGCAACGGGCAATAAATTCGTAATCGTCTTCCAGCTGTCTGACGCGGGCAACAAATTCTTTTTGCAGGTTTTCCTGAGTATCGGTGTTTTGCAGGCGTTTTTTCAAATAGTCAATATGGGCGTCGCGGCGCAGAATCTCAAAACGGTTGCGGATTTCATGAATCCGGTTGTTGATGGTTTCGAGCTTGGTGGCTTTGTTGACAATGTATTCCGGTGTGGTGACCTTGCCGCAGTCATGCAGCCAAGAGGCAATATGCAGGGCATACCAGTCGTCATCTGACATTTCAAAGTTTTTAAGCGGGCCGCGTTCTGTCTGGACGGCGGCCATTGCCAGCATTCGGGCAATTACCGGCACGCGTTTGCAATGAATGCCGGTGAACGGCGATTTGGCATCAACAGCGCGCCCCAAGACCTCAATAAAAGATTCCAAAAGGCTGGCGTAATCTTCGCTGAGTTTATGGCTTTCCAGAAACGGTGCAAGAAGATTACAGACAGACTGGGTGTTTTTTTGGACCTCGGAGGTGAAGCTGATGTATCTTCCGCCCATATCCATTGCATTGATAAACTGGGCGACGCCGATGATGTTGCCTTTGTGGTTTAAGACCGGAATGACCAGCATGGAAACCGAGCGGTAGTCATAATCTTTATCAAATGCGTCATAAATCGAATTGTCAAAATTTTCGGCATAAATATCGGGCGTATTGATGATTTCTTTGTTCAGCGCAGACGTGACGATAATGCTTTTGGGGCTGACACGGCGCTGGTCGGGCAGGTAGGTCGGGTTGGTATAGTATTTGTTGTCCGAGCCGATTTTATGAATTTTCAGACTTTTGCTGTAGGAGAAGACCAGACGCAAGAAGTTGTCATCATTGACGGTATAGAAAGTTGCGCCGTCGGCATTGCAGACATCCTGCGCCGTGCGGATGACTTTTTCGATGATTACCATCGTGTCCGGTTCCTGAGTGAGCGAGTTGGTCAGCTCTAGGAGTGTGTCTGCGCTGATGTTAACGGCCAAATTTTCCCCCGCAAAATTTTAACTGATTTTGGAAATCAGATAATTGATATCTTCTTCTTTAAATTCGTCCGCGGCGTTGCCAAAAGAGAGAATCCGTTCAATGACGCGGTGGGAAAACGCAACGCGGTTGTTGTCCTTGACGTCGAATCGAATCTCCTGAATCACTTTTAAGGCGCTGAATACGGCCGGAAACATTGATTTAGGAATATAAGCTTTTCTTAGCAGATTTCTAATCATAAAGTCAAGAGAGGTATTGAACAATATTTTGCGGACCTCGGTAATCGGCGTGTTGGAAAGATAGACCAGCGCATATTCAAAAAAGGTTAAATCGCCGAGGCAGATTGAGCGGACGACTAGAGAAGGCGTCAGCCGGTTGTTGCTGTAAAGCTGGTGGACAAGTTCTTCTATTTGTTTGTCGGAGCTGTATTCTTCGGAGATTCTGAGGGTGGTTTTTTCTTTGACCTGTTCAATGAGGTCGCTGGCAATGTCGGTCGGAAGTTTGTGGGTGATGATGAGGCGTCTTTTTAATTCTTGGGACAAGTAGTTGACGATTTTTTCGATAACGGTTACCGGTAGTTCCGGACGGGAGATGAGGCTTTCTTTTATGGTGTTGCTGTCGTGGTATTTGTTGATGATGGAAAAATAAGACTGTTCTTTGATGTTGGCGGTCGGGTTTTGGATTAAGGTGTTGATGACTTCTTCGGGGCATTTTTCAACAATGTACTGGGAGATGTCTTCGGTCAGATTTTCCCGTTCCGCGACAGCTTTTTGTTTGTTGATGCTTTGGAACTCTAAAATCTGGAGCAGGTCTTCCCGAGAAAAGTCTTGGTAGTATTTTATGAAAGGGACTGCAACACTGTCATGGTCGTTGATAATGGACTCTATGATGTCTTGCGGAATGTTGCGGGCTTTTTTCAGGCTTTCCGACAGCACCGCCCGGACTTTGATTTCAACGTCATGTACCATGATGCGGAAGATGTCTTCGGCGATTTTCATCCCCTCGGCCGTTAAGCTGTTGCCGTTGTAATAGGCGCTGATTTTCTGCGCCGTTGAGATCTTGTTGTCTACGGTAAAGTTTTTAGATAGTCTTATGACATCCTGCGAAGTTAAAGCATGATCCATTTTGTCGTCCTATAGCGATTCGCTCATATCGATTCTATCATAGAAAAATTCTGTACAAATTGCCAGAAAAATCGTTAATTCTTGTGGAAGTTTTTTTTAAAACCCTTGTTTTTACACTTTAAAAGTTGAAGCTTTTTTGTTTTTTCTTCTAATGCGGGGTATTTTCAGCCGGCAGAATTTTGTCTGCCAGCGTTGTGATGTCCAAATACATCAGGCGATAAAATGTTATGGTATATTTCAGGATGCCGACATAGTTTTTGAGCGGGCTCTGAAAAAGCATGGAATGTGCCAGTTCCTGTCCTGACAAATCGGCGCCGTCCGCCAGTTTCAGGCTGCGGAGGTAGCGTGTATGGTCAAAGTCGACGGAGGAGTTGAAATGCAGGGCATAAGAAGCCATCGAATCGTACAGGGAGGGAAAAGTCCGAATCCGGTAAGAATCGTCTTCGGTTTCGCCTTGGGGTTTTAAGCCTTCGTCCGTATACCAGCTCAGTTCTTTATATAAAGAATTGCCCTCTTTGACAATGCGGGAAGAGCCCCAGTTGGTTTCCATGGCTGAAACGGCAATTAAGAAAGAAACCGGAACGGGCGCAATGCGTGTTCTCAGCATTTGGATTTGCAACTGGTGGCGGCGATAGCCTTTTAATCTGGTAAAGGCATCATATTTGGCGGCCAGCTCTTCCAGCCGTTTGGTATGGGAATCGGAAAGTTCGCGGTTTTTCTTGAGGTCCTGATTTATCTGCAACAGTTCCTGACGTTCTTTTAATATTGCGCTGTTGACTTTTAAGGCCAGCGGCGTGAGGATTTTGATGAACATCCGGTTGCGGACGTCATTGTCTTTTATCTTGTCAAAGTCCCTCGGAAATTTTTGCAGGAAAATCGGCGGAACCCGTCCTTTTTTTACAAAGAGATAACTTTGATAGCCGTATTTGTCATAAAGATTTTGCAGTCGCCGTACCGTAACGTCTTTCAGGTAAAGGCCGTCTTCGCCGGCAAAAGCGGTGGGCGGCAGCAACAGGCAGACAGCAAAGATTATGCAAATAAAGCGTGTTATCATTGTGCCTCTTTATCAAAGTTTTTAACGGCTTTGACCTGCGGGATGTAGGTTTTGAGGATTTTTTCCACGCCTTCTTTTAAGGTTACGGCAGCGTAGGGGCAGCCGGAACAATTGCCCTGCAGCTCAACATAAACGATGCCGTTCTCAAATTTCTTAAAAGCAATGTCGCCGCCGTCTTGTTTTAAGGCCGGACGGATGCGGGCATTTATCAGTCCCTGAATTTGTTTGATGACTTCGTCTTCCGCTGGATTGTCCGATGCCGGAATGACAATATCCTCACCGGTGGAAAGATAATCCATTATTTCGGCCAGAATTTGCGGCTTCAGGTCGTCCCATTGCGCATCAGCTTCTTTGGTGACGGACAACATATCGGACGTGATGAAGACAGAAACAATGCCGCCGAGGTCAAAAATCTTTTCGGCCAAAGGAGATTTGCGCAGGGATTTGGCGTCGACAAATTCGGCAGAACCTGATTTTAAGAGTTTTTCCGGCGGAAAAAAGTTCATTACGTTAACGTCTGGTGTATTTTGGGTTTCGATAATCATTTTTTATCCTTGTCTTGTTTATTGAAGCCGTGGTTTGGGCATTTTCAGCGTCTGGGAGATTTCGCGCATCAGAAAACGGGCGCGGGTGGTATAATATGCCATTGCCAAAAGGTGATTGGGCGCCGTGATACTGTTAATTTCACCGTTGCGGACGATTGCCGGAGAGATTTGGGCGCCAAGCTCCAGAGCGCTTAACATCTGAGTCCATTGCAGATAGAGATTGCGTTCAAGAATGACGTGTTTGTAATCTGCGCCTAAGGCTTTGAGCAGCAGAAAGTCGGCATACATTTGTCCGCGGGTATAATAAAAGATGTCATCGGCCTGAGTGTCTGTCAGGTTTGAACTGTATTCGCGCACCTGCGTTTCAATTTTCTCCAGACTCTTTCCGAGACCGGCGGCAAAGCGCTGCATAAACCATGCTAAGTCATCCGGCGTGCGATAAAAAACTTCCGAGCCGTCGTTCAGGTTGTAGCTGTATTTTATCAGCTGCTTGCGGGCTTTGCGATATTGGCTGTTGGAGGAAGGTGCAGGCATCAGCCGGTTTTCCGGCGAAAACATCCAGACATTTCCCGGATATTGCAGGAGTTTGGCGGCTTCTGCCAGATGCATTTCCCTTTTGTCATCAATCGGGCGCGTCAACCGTTGCGACATTGCCTGTGCAAGGTTGGAAACGCTTGACATCATTCCGAGCTGGAAGTTCGGCATATTGTCTAAAAAGTAAGACGGAAAAAAGAACGGCAGATTGGGTGTCCACATTTTGCTGCTGACTTCTCGATTGATGATGAAGGCCATCATTTCTATTGCGGAAGATTGTTCCGGACGGGTCTGGGTGATTTCTATGTCCGTGTTGGTATCAATATCTTCAACAAGCAGCCCGCCAATCGGGTAGTATAAAAACAAAATGCAGGCAAAAAGTATGGCAATCAGCTGCCACCAGGAGCGGAAAAAGCGGCTGATCCGGTGTCTGATGACCGGAAAGTTGATTTTTTTTATTTGGGCAAGAACAAAATCCGAGCTGTTTTTTAAAAGTGTTTTGAATTTGTCTGACATTATTTTTTTCCTTTTTTCAAAATTATGGCGGCAATTTCCATAATGTCAAGTACGCCTGTCAGTCTGGCCATTATAGCAAAACTTATCAGGCTGATAAAGCACAAAGTTGCAAAAACCGGAATTTTTATCAGGTACGGCGTTTCAAGCCAGTTGCCAAAGCAGGCATTGGCGGCATATTGGCTCAAAACCAACATGGCTCCCATTACCAGAGAGGATATGGTGATTTTTAGAATTTTGATGCTTAGCCGGCGGGAAAAGTTCCAGTAACCGCGTTTTTTCAGGCCGTGGCAGTATTGGTACAATGAAACCAATGCGGCGATTGTGGTGGCGCTGGCAATGCCGACATGGCCGAAGGGTTTTATCAGCAACAGGCTGAACGTCAGGTTGGTGATTAGTACGACAATGCTGTATTTGACCGGCGTGCGGGTATCGCCGCGGGCAAAAAAGTTGGGTGTGAGGGCTTTGACGATGACATAAAACGGCAGGCCGACCGAATAGGCAATGACGGCCTGAGCCGTCATCAGGGTTTCAAAAGCGCCGAATCTTCCGTGCTGAAACAAAAGATTGATAATCGGGTCTGCCAGCACGATTAAGGCAACGGCGGCCGGTATGGAAAGCAGGGCTCCGTATTCAACGGCTTTGTTCTGGGTGCTTTCGGCCTGAGCTTTTTCTCCGGCCTTGATATGGCGGGAAAGAATCGGAAGCAGAGCGACGCTGATTGAGGCGCCGACAACGCCGAGCGGAAGCTGTTGCAGGCGGTTGGCATAGTAAAGCCACGAGATTGCGCCGGCGCCGACCAGAGAGACCAGAATGGTGTCGACCACCATGTTAATCTGATAAACGCCGGCACCGAGGATGCCGGGGGCAATGCGGCGAAACAACGTGCGAATATCCGGATTGCGAAAGATATTCAAAAAATGATAATCGGGACGGAGTGAGACGTTTTCCCGCCGTAAAAAGAAGCTCAGCCAGATGACTTCCAGAATTCCGGCAATGAAGACGCCCCAGGCCATGCCGTGAGCCGGTGTTATGCTGAACGGGATAAACATAAAAACCGAGGCAATCATGGTCAGGTTCAGGATGATTGACGCGGCGGCGGGTGCGGCGAATCTGCCGAAAGAATTTAAGACTCCGGACTGAAAGGAAACGACTGATACAAAAAACAAAAAAGGAAAGGTAATGCGTGACAGCTGGGTTGCCAGAGCAATGTCGCCGCCTTTGCTGATAAAGCCCGGTGCCAGAAGCGGCGTAATCCAGGGCATGATGACTTCCATAAGCAAAACCAGCAGGAACAGCACAAAAGCCAGAATCGAGATGGCCTGAGATGCAAAATGCAGGGCCTTTTCTTTGTCTTCGGACACAAGCTTGTGTGAAAGCATGGGAACAAAAGCGCTGGTAAAGGCGCCTTCGGCAAACAGGTTTCGAAACAGGTTGGGCAGTTTGAATGCAACAAAAAAGGCATCGGACACGGCGCCGGCTCCTAAAAAATTTGCCAAAAACATATCACGGACAAATCCGGTCAGGCGACTGATGAGCGTGATTCCGCCAAAAGCGGCAACTGATTTGAATAGTGACATTTTTGTTCTCTTAAGACTTAATTTACCTGTTTTTAGGTACTATATGTCATAAAAGTTAAAAAAGCGCATAAAAAAACTGAAATTTTCTGCTTCTTTTGAGGATAAAAGTGAAAATAACCGTTGACAAAAGTTCTTTAACTTGTGATAATGGACAAAAGAAAAGATGTTTCGTAACGGAGAGAATTAATGGAAAAAGAGCAATTAAATAATGTGAAGGCACTGGGGAAAGGAAATAATGCCCAGACGAAACAGTTCGTGTTGAATAGAGGAATTTCCGGCATGCTTGCAAGTGCAAGTTTGTCTAAAGCTGATGCTCAGCGTTCAGCCATGGCCAACAGTTTGGAGCATAAGGGCCAGATGGTTTATCTGGGCGGCGGAAAAGAACCGGAAGCTGACGCTTCTTTGTCTTTTCAGCTGAATAAGGCTCATAAAAAGGCAACAGTTTTGTCTGCGGGGAGTGTTTCTCGTGATGACGAAAAGGCGAAAAGAATTGAATTGAAGCTGGCAATGGAAGACCAAATTGCCGAGCGTCTGAAAAATGACAAAGTCCGTGCTTAAACATTTTTTACGTTAAGAGATAAAAAAGCCCCCGAAAATTATTTTTTCGGGGGCTTTTTTATAATAATTGAATAAAGTAGAAAGACTTGCAAATAGGAATATTTTTATCTTGATACTCCATAATAGTCATTCACATCCCAATCTCCCCAAATAGGTGACCCGTGAGCTTTTCTGGCCGCCATACATTCATCTAATGAGGAATAATAACCAGGGAATTGGAAACGTGTTCCATAGCTGTTAGTACAGTTAGTATAATCTGTAAAATCTTGCCCGTCGAATTTCCAGCCAGAACTTGTACTTTGACATGCATAAATAACTCTCCCTTCACGATAGTTACAGGAACCACTATCAGAACTTCCGCCAGAGCTACCCCCGCCGGAAGAGCACCCGGAACCGCCACATCTGCTGTCACAAGATTGAATTGTTCCGTCTTTGCAGCAATCGCCATGACAGGTTGAGTGAACGGAACACCAGTTCGACGACGAAGATGTACAGCAGGATTCACATCTTCTGCAAGTTCCGCCACACCCGTCAGAGATTGTGTAAGATCCGC
>CABUWG010000053.1 GCA_902495305.1 uncultured Pseudomonadota bacterium
ATCAAGAAAATATAGAAAACACTGGCGTAAGAATTTTCGTACTTATTGCAATCAGGAATTAAACCGGATAATGACAGAGCGAGGCTTGACAAGTGCCGAACTGTCTAATCACATAGACTTTTTGGAAGGACGAATAGAAAAGCTGAGAAGAAATACGGAGAGTTTGCGTATGGATGAATATGCCTACTTGTTCTCCTTCTTCGACAAGGTTTTTGAGATTAAATTGTCCGACGCCCGAACCTCTCCATGGCAATAAGAAAAAAGCGGGCTTAACCTCCCGCTTTTTTCATTTCAAAGTACTTTCTCTCCCACACATTTCGCCATAGCACCGCGGTCCTCAGGGCAGTGAGCTGACAGTTGAAGCCTCACCCGCTGGGTGCGGCCTCCTGACCGCCGCGCGCCTGCCGTGCAGGTCATCCTGAGCAGAGCGAAGGATCCAGTCAAAAAAATTAGCCTTATTAATCAACTGGATTCTTCGTTACACTCAGAATGACAGTGTTTTTTCTTCAAAGCACATTCCTTCCATCGGCACGATTGGGGCGAATGGCTTAGGTTTTGGAGCAAAAACCGAAAGTAAAGTACCACTCCCTCTCTTGAAAGAGAGGGCAGGGGAGCGCTAAGCAAAAACAACCGTTGCTCCGGTTGTTTTTGTCTGCAAGCTCTTTGGAACATCTTGGCAAGCGAGGAAAGCGTGAGCAACCTCTGCGAGCCTAGATGCCTAAGTTGACCGCCCTTCGCGAGCAACTTCTTAGCTTTTGAGAAAAAGAGGTGAAATTGAAGCACATTTTTTCGTTCGGCACGATTGGGTGCCCTTTGCGAATAGCTTGGGTTTTGGAGCAAAAACCGAAAGTGAAGCACGGAGCCAGAGAGCGTAGCGAAGTTAATTTTGCTCTGAAACCTTAGCAAATGAGCGTAGGGCTGCCTTTTTGGCAGTCAAAAAGTAACAATAAAAATAACCAACTGTATGAAAATGATAAAACCGAAAAATAAAATAAGAAAAGCGGCGGCAAAAAGGAACGAATGACAGAAAACGGGGGGGGGGGAAGAGAAAAGAGAAGGAGAGACAGGCAGAAATTATAAATAAATGAAAGATGAATGAGAAGGAGGAAGAAAAGGGGGCGGAAAAGAAACCTTAGAGTTTCTTTTCCACGGGTGCAATCAATTCCTTAGCCTTATCTATCAAAGTCTCATCTTCTGAAATCTTATGAAAAATACGGGTTGTGTCTAACGGGATAGGATAAGTCGGCGAGGGGCTGACATAATTAATGTCTTTAAACATAATATGCTTGAGGCAGAAAATAATAAAAACGCCGGCAGCAATGGCATAAGCGCCGACAAAGCTGATAGGCCCGAACTCCTGCATAAAGAAAGAAATAACAATCGGTCCGGCAATCATGCCGATACTTTGCAATAAAATAAGCATTCCGCTGGCTTCCACACGCTCGTCGTCCGCAATCATGTCGTTAACGTGCGAAACCGAAATCGGATAAAGGATAAACGTGCCGAACCCCATTAACAGCGCACCGATAATCAGCAAGCCTGTTCCGGACGTAATAAAAAAATGCACCCAAGGCACAATCAAAAATAAAAAGCCGCCGATAAACAACATGACGATTCTGCGGTCAAAATAATCAGAAAGCCGCCCGATTGGCAGCTGAATGGCCATGCCGCCGAACACGCCAAAAAACATAAAGAGCGACGTCTGCTCCAGTGTCAGCTCCATCTGATGAGCATATATTGCCCCGAGAATATAAAATGCCCCGACAAAAACGCCGCTTATCAGACAGCCGACAACACCGACCGGTGTTTTTTTGTAAAGGGCAATCAGCGACATATTCTTATGAACGGTAATGGCCGGTGTTGGCAGCGCCGTCAGCGAAATCGGCACCAAAGCGATGGAAAGCAAAATAGATACCGTAATATAAATCACCGCGCCGCTGCTGTCCGGAATGTTTAGCAAAAGTTGGCCGGAACTGGCGCCGAGATAAGAGCTGATCATGTACAAAGACATAATCATTCCGCGGTTGGCGTTGGTCGCACGGGCGTTCAGCCAGCTCTCCAGACACATAAAGGCCGAGCCGATACAATATCCTTCCAAAAAGCGCAACACGCCCCAGAAATATAAATTGTCTGAGAAAAAATGTAATAAGACAATGCCGGAAAAAATAGAAATATAAGTTGAGAATGCCCGAATATGCCCGACTTTATTGATAATCCGGTACGAGATGACCGAGGCGACAATGTAACCGGTATAATACATGGCCAGAATAATACCTGCGGCAAAAGTGTTGTCGCTGTTGTCTGCCAGCCGCAATGCCAGTGATGAACTGAGCAGGCCGTAAGCGCAGCAGGTTAAGATTGTACCAAAGAAAAAAGCCGTCAGCGGAGAAACGATTTTTTCAAGAGATTTAAGATGTTCAAGTATATTTTGCATAAGACATTCCTTGTTTGTGTCCTTAATCTACAGGATAAAAATATATTTTCAACAACTTATCTTGCTAATCCTCAGGTCTTGGGCTAAAATCAGCTCCAAAAGGAGAAAAAAGATGAAAGACGTATCAGCCGGCATCATAACCTGCAACGGCAAATTGCTGATTGCCCAAAGGCGGCACGGCAAAAATCAGGAATATTTGTGGGAATTCCCCGGCGGCAAGCTGGAAGAGGGCGAAACCCTGCCGCAGTGCCTGCAAAGAGAAATCAGAGAAGAGCTGGACAAAGAAATTACGGTCGGCGATTTTTTCATGACCTCGGTTTATGAATATGAAAACGGCGCTATTCGGCTGCATGCTTACTTTGCCGCCATGAACGAGCCCGAAATTCCCTCGCATGCAGACCATGAGCAGGTCCGGTGGATAGACTGGACGCAGATTGACGACTATGCTTTTGCGCCGGCGGATATTCCGATTAAAGACGCGCTGAAAAAATTATATGCCTCATAGTTTTATAATGCCTGAACCGCCATTAGACAAAATGAAATATATTTTTGTTAAAATATATTGTATAAAGACATGTTTTATGATAATATCAAAAATGTAATTATATTACATTGTATATTATTAACCAAACTGATAGAGAGGCATTTTTAGCGCTGTTTGTATAAGAATTTATGAGTAAAACCGGAAAAGTAGTCAACGCAGACGAGCCCGTTATAATGTGAAGTACAGTAACATTGGGATTTTAACAGAAGGTTCGAAAATAAAAGATTTTACAAATATCTGAAAAAACACCCCTGCAGTTTTATAAATATATAAAGATATGGCAAATACAAATACTTGCGTAGAGTTCGTTAACTGCACACCGCACGCTATCTGTCTGAACGACGGACGGGTTTTTGAGCCCTCCGGCGTTATAGCCAGAGTAGCAGCCAGAACATCTGATTTCGATGCCAACGGCATCGCGACTCAGTCGTTCGGTGCGGTAGAGAACTTGCCTGAACCGAAGGAGAACACAGTTTATATTGTGTCCGCCTTAGTTCTGGGGCGTGCCCAGATTGAGGGTAGGGATGACGTAGTCGCACCGGCAACGGGGCATAAGGACTGCGTCAGAGAGAACGGATTTATCAAATCCGTCCCCGGTTTTGTGCGTTGAACTCCCGAGATATCGGCATATCGGAAAAAGGAGCTTTTTCAAGCTCCTTTTTTTATTGATTGTCCATACGCAGGCGTCTGGCCAGCAAAGCGTCTTTTAGAACTTGCGGACTGTAAAGCAGGGCAATTTCCTCTTCTTTGCTAAAGTCGGCAGCCAATCCGTGATTGATAAAGTTTTCCAGTTTAATCTGCGCGCTTTCCAAATCAGCGGCCTTAAATTCCGGAGCCGGCCCGTTGGTTTCCAGCATCATCAGGTGCAGGTTGTTCAGCACGGCATCGGTCGCCAGCAATTCGGCGCCCTGATAATCGCGCTTGGTCTTTTCTGCCAGAACCTCTCTGGCTTTCAGGGCTTTTTGCAAAATCTCCGGCAGTCTGGCCTCTTCCGGAATAATAAAGTATTTGTGCTTTTCGGCCAGCCTTCCGGCTTTTTCATATGATGAAATCATCGAAATCGGAATAGACAACATCAGCCCGACGGTAATCGGCAGCATCCACCAAAACAAATCATGCGCATGATACCAGACAACGATTGTCGTAATCACGCCAAGAACCGTGTGCCAGATGTGGCGGCGGAAAGCCTCGGCAAAAGATGTGCCGGTTTCATCGCGGTTCTGGGTGTTCCAGCTTACGGCGTTTCCGGTCAGAATGTCAAAGACAAACTTGCTCTGAAACATCATCATAATCGGCGCAAACAATGCACTGATGACAATCTCGGAAAAAACGCTTTTAACGGCGCCCAGCCGCCCGCCAATCAGCTTCTTGTCTTTGTTTTGCAAAAGATAAACAATCAACCCGAGAAACTTCGGAAAGATAAGCATGAACATGGAAATGACAAACAAACTGATCGTTCCGATCTTGTCAAAAATCGGCCAGGTCGGAAAAAGCGTGTAGGAGGTCGGAAAATAAGTCGGCGGAAAAATCTCGCGGCCGAGGGCAATCATCAGCCCGACCAGCAAAAAGCACAACCAGATCGGAGAAGACAAATAAGACATAATGCCAATGGTAAAATGAATCCTGCTGACCGGGTGCAGCCCCTTGGAAATCAAAACCTTGATATGCTGCAAATTTCCTTGGCACCAACGGCGGTCACGCACGGCAAAATCAATCATTGACGGCGGACATTCCTCATAGCTTCCTTTCAGTTCGGGCAGCAGCCAGGCCGACCAGCCGCCGCGGCGGATAAGTGCCGCCTCAACAAAGTCATGGCTCAGAATATGCCCGCCGAAAGGCGCTTTGCCTTTCAAAACCGGCAACCCGCAACAGGCCATAAACGCCTTAACGCGGATAATGGCATTGTGCCCCCAGTAGTTGCTGTCGCCCACCTGCCAATAAGCCAGTCCGGCAGAAACAATCGGGCCGTAAACTTTGCCGGCAAACTGCTGAATGCGGGCAAAAAGCGAATGGCGGTTAATACACATCGGCGGTGCCTGAATAATGCCGGCATGCGGATTAGCTTCCATCAGCTGCGACATTGCCAGCATCGTCTTACCGGCCAGCAGACTGTCGGCATCCAGAACGATCATAAAGTCATATCTGTTGCCCCATTTAACGCAAAAATCTTCAATATTGCCGCTCTTGCGTGCGGTGTTTTTGGCACGGCGGCGGTAATAAAGATTAATCTCCGGCGACATCAGCTTGCGGGCTTCCAGCCAGTTTTTTTCTTCCTCAATCCAAACTTTCGGATTGGTCGTGTCGCTCAAAACAAAAATATCATAAGCCTGTCCCTGTCCGGTCATATGCAGTTCTTCCGCCATGGCCAGCAGATTGGCAAAAACCTCGGTGGATGATTCGTTGTAAACCGGCATAAGCAGGGCCGTTCTTGTCTGCAGCTTTGTTTCTTCCGGCACCCAGACCACGCCGGGGACTTTTTTCTTGCGCAAAAGCTCAATAAAACCAAAGACGCTGGACCAGAAAAACAAAGCAATCCAGGCAAAAGTCAGCATAAACAATCCAATCATCAACACTTTGGTCAGCCAGACGGAATCACTCGGAATAACGGTCATCCATTTGAGCGTTGCCAGCAGGGTACTGATGAACATCAGCCCGAAAACCTTAATCCTGCGGTTGCGGATTCTTTTGGGATTAATCGGAGAATATTCTTCCATTGTCAGTCCTTTTTGCGTTTATGGAAAATTTTATTCAGAAAACTTTGCGGTGCTTCGATTTTTTGCGGTTTCATCTCGGCAAAACAATAATCCGGCGCCGTGGCAAACATCAAATCTTGCAGCAGGGCGGCAAAAGTTTCGCCTTCTTCGCCGAGGTTAAAATTTTTATATTTGTTTTTGGATTCGGATAGCAAAAAGCCGTATTTATATCGTGCAATAAGCTGCTCGTCCGAAAGTTTGCTGCCGGCAAAAACCTTTTTGGCCTTTTCGAGAATAATGCTGTCCGGAAAGACCGAAATCTCTTGTTTTTGGGAAGACGCTTCCCATTTTTTCAACATCTCATCCTGTGCGGATTCCAACGCCTTGCCGAAAAAGCCCAAATTCTCAAGATAAGCGCGGATAATGTCTTTGCTGCTTCTGATTTTTATGGCAACCATTGATAACTCCATACTTCCGAAACATTTTCTCCGCCTTTTTTCAAGACAATCCGCAGTTCGGAAGTCTTGCCGTCAGGCTTAAAATCAACATAAGCGGTCAGGCCTTTGGTCAGCGGGTTCAGCATCAGATGCGAACCGGCAATCTTTCCTTCGCTGGCAGACGCGTCAATGCTGATCTCATTATTGTTAAAAGCTTTGGTAACGGCAGCCGACGGCGCAAAATCAACCACAAACTTGCGCTTTTCCGTTTCCAGCATGCCGGAAACCCCGCCAATACCGGTACGCGTTGCCGTTACGGCAACAGGTTTGTCTTTGCCCAGAGAAATCTGTGAGCCCCAAATAAGACGATATTGAAAGTAGTATTCTTTGCCGGGAACAGCTTTTTTCTTCGGAACCCAATAAGCGACAATATTGTCATGAATCTCTTGCACGGACGGAATCTCCACCAGCTCGACCCAGCCCTTGCCCCAGTCGCTGATTGGCTCGACCCAGGCACTCGGACGCTGCTCGTACATCGCCTCAAAATCCTGATAATGTTCGGGATCCGTATCCCTCTGCATCAGGCCGAAACCCTTGGGATTGTTGTCTTCAAAGGCTGAAATCCTCAAATATTTCGAATTGTCAAGCGGCCGCCAGAGCCATTCGCCGTTATTGTTGTGAACCAACAGGCCGTCGCTGTCATGAACTTCCGGACGATGGTCGTCAAAACGGTTTTTGGTGTTTTCGCCAAACAAAAACATAGAAGTCAGCGGCGCAATCCCGAGCTTGTTAATCTCCTTGCGCGGAAAAAGCTTGGCCTGAACTTCCATGACGGTTTCAGCCCCCGGCGTAATGGCGAAACTGTAAGCGCCGGCCACGCTCGGACTGTCCAGCAGGGCATAGACGATGACGGATTGCGATTTGCGTGTCGGCTTTTCCAGCCAGAATTCTTTAAAAACCGGAAATTCCTCACCGGTCTGAACGGCCGTATCAATTGCCAAACCGCGCGCCGAAAGGCCGTATTTGTTGCCTTTGCCGAGAGCCCGAAAATAACTGGCGCCCAGAAAAGATACAAGTTCGTCAAAATAACGGGCGGTATTCAGCGGATTGTGCAGGCGAAAACCGGCATAACCGATGTTTTCAAGCTGCGACGCATCAAGCTTGTTGCGGCCGTAATCAAAGAATTGCGGAGAATATTTAATGGGGTGCGAACGGCCGTTAATAACCTCGTTGATCGGTACCGAAACATTAAAAAGGGAACCCAGATGAAAAAACTGCAGCTCAAAAGGCAGCCGCTGCCCGAACCACGGACCGTTATCGCGCACAAAACGAATGTCGCGATGTTGGTCATAATCCAGCTTTTTCACGCTGTCAGGAAGAGAAGTGCTGGGGGCGGCATAGGGCTGCGACGCCAGTTTTTGCGCCATGCTGCTGAGAACATCAAAATCAAAAATCTCGCCTTCGGCAATAGCCGGCAGATTCTCTGCGGCCTGATTCTTTACATAAAACATTCGTCCGGCCCAGACAATAGCGGCAATCACCGCCAGGGCCAGCAAATTCTTCAGGAATTTTACCATTTTCTCTCCTTTATGATTCTGCACATCGTTCTCACAAATACAAAGCAGTTTTGCTTAAAAGTCAAGGGCAAAAGCGCCGATTTTTCACAAGGCCGTCCGGTTTGTCCTTGACAAGCCGATGCTAAGGTAATAAAACAGAAAAAACAAAATGATAACCAGCATGTGGGAAACAAAGAATGTTTAAGAAACTGGCAAATGAATTTAAGACTTTCGCCATGCGCGGAAACGTCATTGATATGGCCGTCGGTATCATTATCGGTGCGGCTTTTGGTAAAATTGTCGATTCTCTGGTCAAAGATATTATCATGCCGCCGATAGGGCTTCTCCTCGGGAAGGTTGACTTTGCCAACTTGTTTGTTGTGTTGAAGGACGGGGCGACGCCTGCGCCTTATATATCGCTGGAAGCGGCGCAACAGGCCGGAGCCGTCACGCTGAATGTCGGTGTTTTTATCAATGTTGTTATCAGCTTTCTGATCGTTGCTTTTGCCGTGTTTATCCTGATTAAGGCAATCAATGAATTGCAGGCTAAAATGGACCGTAAGGCAGAAGCCGAAGCTGCCAAAGCCGAGCCGACAACCAAAGAATGCCCGTATTGTTGTACGCAAATTCCGGTGCATGCCACCCGCTGCCCGAATTGTACCTCAGAGTTAAAAAAGTAACAATCCCCGCTCTCTTTTTTATTTTTGTCATCCTGAACTCTTTTATTGTCATCCTGACTCCTTCTTTGTCATCCTGAGCGAAGCGAAGGATCCAGTCAGATAAATTAGCCTTATTAATTGACTGGATTCTTCGTTGCACTCAGAATGACAGTCCTTTTTCTTCAAAGCACATTCTCTCCCTACAAACTCTGCCTTTTTCCCTCTCTTTGCTAACGAGAGGGAAGACCCCGAGAATAACTACCGGCACACTAAGCTGACGTAGAGGCGGGTGGCGTCGCCGATGGGGCCGTGGCAATTCGCGGCGGTCGGGGAACCACCGGAAGCAATGCAACTAGCCTGCATATCATCACAAGTTACACCCAATACTGCCATACATTCATTATAACAACTCTTTCCATATTTACTTTGACACGTGCTGTCATCAGAATGCGATGTACCATTATATCCACAGTAACCGCTCCCGCAGCAATTTCCTTCTTTCGGAGCAGGCCTCGGCATATCACAGGTGTGTTTGACGATAAGGGGAATGCCTTTAGTAGTTTCAACCACACCACAATTTGTGGCATGAAAATATCCGCCGGAGGTTTGGCAACTTTCTTGTGAAATTTTACAATCAGGATAACCATCACTCTTACATTTATTATAACAACTCATTCCAAAAAGACTCTGGCAATAACTGTCATCACGATGTGATGTGCCGGTGTATTTGCATAAACTTTCATGTCCGCAACAATAATCTTCGTTCAAAGTAGGAGAAGCTGCGCAAGACCATAAAGTCGTGTCGAAAGGGCAGGCGACACCTTTGCCGTTGCATTGCGCTGCAGTATACTTGTACCCGAGTGAGGCACAATCTTTGGTTGGCACACATGCCGCCCAGACGTCCGCCGCCCCGCCGACAACCGTCCCCACGAGCGCAACCCCGGCAACACCAAATAACAATCCCGTTTTCATCCGTCTAACTCCTATAAAATCCAACTTTTCTCTCTTCTTTTGTCATTGCCTGACTTTTTTTTTATTGTCATCCTGAGCCTCTTTCTTCGTCATCCTGAGCGAAGCGAAGGATCCAGTCAGACAAATTAGCCTTATTAATCAACTGGATTCTTCGTTGCACTCAGAATGACAGTCCTTTTTCTTTGTCACCCCAGGTTTTTCCTTTCTTGTCATTGCCGGACTTCGATCCGGCAATCCATCTCACAACCGGCACCCCGTCTGCTTCCTTATGGATTCTCGGGCCAAACCCGAGAATGACATAAAACGAACCCAAGAACGACTACTGGCACGCGAACTTGGCGCTGACGCTGGCGTAGGGGTCGGAGACGCTGACGCAACCCCGGAAGTCCGGGGTACCGCCTTGTGCTCTGCAACTTGCCTGCATTGCATTACAATCAGGGTAACCAAAGAAACTTTTACATGCATTATAACAACTCATACCATAATGAGACTGGCAATTACTGTCATAAGAACTTGATGTACCACTAAAATCGCAGTTGCTCACATACCCGCAGCAATCACCACTCGTCGGTACCATCTCGCATGTGAAGTAGGGATAGCCGATAATGTAGTCGTAGTAGCCGCAAAACTGGAAGACCGGGGTACTATTTCCGGTGGCTATACAGCTTGCCTGCATATGATTACAATCAGGATACCCCATGGCTTTACACTTATCATAACAACTCATACCATAATGAGACTGGCAATCACTATCATAAAAACTTGACGTACCCCCGCTATAACTACAGTCGTTGATATACCCGCAACAATGTCCTTCTTTCGGTACAGCCCTACACGTCCCATTCTGACATGTCTGTCCGCTTGTGCACGTACTTGATCCGCAGCTTTCATAATAAGTTACTCCGCTGCGGGTACAAGAGTTTGTTCCGACATTTTTACATTCTGCCTTACATGTTTCTGCAGTAACAGTAAATGCCACAGGATTGAAACAAAAATGCTTGTTACTGTCGAACGGACAAGCCACGCTTCCGTTCGGGCATTCTGAGGCACAGTATTGATACCCCATATTTTCGCAATTAGGTGTAGTTATGCACGCCGCCCGCACATTGGCCGCCCCGCCAACAACACCAACTGCAATAACCCCTGCAACACCAAATAACAATCCTGTTTTCATATTTTTTCTCCCAATAAAATCCAACCATTCTTCTACTCAATTTTTTTCTAACTCTCCCTATTCTTAGGCATCTAAGCGCGCTTTAGTTGCTAAACGCTTCCCTTGCTTGCTAAGATGTTCCAAAGAGCTTGCAGACAAA
>CABUWG010000054.1 GCA_902495305.1 uncultured Pseudomonadota bacterium
TGGGAGGAAGCCGATGAAGAATATTAACATAAATATGCTACACATGAAACTAAACTCTGCGGTATCAGTCTTTGCTGTCGCCGCTGCTTTCTCGGTGCTCCTCCCGCCTTCCTCTGCCTTTGGGGGCGTCTGCTTCCTGCCCGACTGTTCTGATGAAGACGTTATGCAAGGCGATGTGAACATGAATACCAACTCTGATACAGAATGGTGTGAGAAAAATGGCTATACCTATTATGCAACCGGTAAATGTCCCCAATATCAGGCTGTTGTAAGTACATGCTCCCGTGATGACCATTATCTCAAATGTGATGCCAAGACATGGTGTGAGCAAAACGGATATAACACCACGACTTGTTCCATTCCGCAGTATGTAGACCAACCTTGCCCAAGCTTAGGAACTTTGTACAAAGGCTGTAAAACTGATAATGCTCGTGCTTGTAAAGACACCGGTTATACCAACACTTGTCCATCCGGTCAGAAGCTCAAAAAAGAGTCAGGACGTTGTTCTTATGATTCTTCTTACGGAACTTGCTGTACGCCGTCAGGATGTCCGAGCTATACTTCGACAAATTCATCTTCTTATGGCACAAACGGCACCGATGGCTGCGAGTATACTTGTTATTACACCTGTAATCCGAACTGCCCCTCAACTCACCCCTATTCTTCTGATCCGACAGGATGTTCTAACCTCACCACAAACGGATGCGGTAACAAGTCTTGCTATAACTCCGTTGACTGCGACCCTTGTCCGGGGTATTACGAATGTGGCGGAACTTGGCAGTACTGCACAGGCACAACTTGTTCCGACGGTTCTAAGAGATGTTCTAAATATTGCAAAAATGACTACTTCCCCAATTCTTGTTCGTCATCTTCTTATTGCAACGGCGTTTACCGCAACGGATATTGTTCCGGGTCATGTAACGAACCTAGCTCCGGTGGAGGGGGAAGCGTATCGGGACCGTGCACTTTTGATGATTGCAGCAGTATTGGTGAAGGGTCTTATGCTGCGCATGATGTTTATATCCGTTGTAGTGACGGAAGGGTTATTTTTAGTCATAGGACGGGAGAGGGTGGTACAGCCTGTATTTCCGCAGATCATAATTGCGGACGTGATGGCAGGGCTGAGTGTGGTGAATAATTACTTTTGTTCCAGAGCCGAGACGATTTCTTCCGTGACCTTTTTGGCATCGCCGTACAGCATGATTGTATTATCAGCGAAGAACAGCGGGTTTTCAACACCGGAATAACCTGCGCCTAAAGACCGTTTTACAAAAAAGACGGTACGGGCTTTTTCAACTTCCAGAACAGGCATGCCGTAAATGGGAGAATTCGGGTCGGTTTTGGCCAGCGGGTTTGTCACGTCGTTGGCGCCAATGACATAAGCAACGTCGGCCGAAGCAAATTCACGGTTGATTTCTTCCAGTTCGTAGACGTCTTCATACGGAACGTTAGCCTCGGCCAGCAGAACGTTCATATGGCCGGGCATTCGTCCTGCAACCGGATGAATGGCATATTTTACTTCAACACCGTCTTTACGGAGGTCATCGGCCATTTCTTTTAAGACATGCTGTGCCTGAGCAACGGCCATGCCGTAACCGGGGACGATGATGACTTTATTGGCATTTTCCATAATAAAGGCAGCGTCCTGCGGGTTGCCGGTTTTGGCAACTTTACGGTCACGTGCGTTTTGCTGCCGGTCTTCGGTTTTTTCCAGACCGAAGCCGCCGAGCATAACGCTGAGCAGCGAGCGGTTCATGGCTTTTGTCATAATGTAAGACAGGATTGCACCGCTGGCACCGACAATGGCACCGACGATAATCATCAAAATGTTGTTTAAGGAAAAACCGATCCCCACGGCAGCCCAGCCGGAATAGGCGTTCAAAACCGAGATAACGACCGGCATGTCGGCGCCGCCAATCGGCAGAATCAACAATAGGCCCAAAATGATTGACAGGCAGACCAGAATTTCAAACAGCTCAATATCGCCGTTGAGGGTATAAGCAATTGTTACGCCGGTAATGGCAAGGGCAAAAAACAGGTTTATGCCTTGTTGTCCGGAAAAAACAACGGCTTTGGGCGGCATGAGTCCCTGTAGTTTGGCAAAAGCAATCAGTGAGCCGGAAAAGGCGACGGCACCGATAATCATGCCGAGAGAAGCTTCCAGACGGGCCGTAGAACCGGCGGTGATTTCGGCCGCAGAGATAAAAACGGCAGCCAGTCCGCCCAGTCCGTTAAATGCGGCAACCATTTGCGGAAGTGCCGTCATTTTTACTTTTAAGGCAAAAAAGGTTCCGACCAGTCCGCCGCCGAGAATCATCAAGAGAATCCAGTATATGTCTTTGATTTCCGGCAGCATTAACGTGACGATGACGGCAACGGCCATGCCGAGCATGCCGAGAATATTGCCGCTGCGGGCCGTTTGAGGAGAGGCCAGTCCGCGGATTGCCAGAATGAATAAGATACCGGACAGCAAATAGGACATGGAGAGGAATGCGTTGTTCATTATTTTTTCTCCTCAGGTGATTTTTTCTTTTTGAACATCAGCAGCATGCGGTGTGAAACGGCAAAGCCGCCAAAGATATTTACACTGGCCAGAAATACGGCAATCAGGCCGAAGATTTTTGAGGTGTTCATCTCCGCCACGCCGGCAGTTATCAGCGCGCCAACGATAATGATTCCGGAAATGGCGTTGGATACGCTCATGAGCGGAGAATGCAGCGCCGGCGTTACGCCCCAGACGACAAAGTAGCCGACAAAGCAGGCCAAAACCAAAATCGTGAGCAGGGTCCAGATATCTATCATCTTATTTCTCCGTCTTTGCATATGCAGGTTTTGTTGACAAGCTCGTCTTCAAAACGAAAAACGATTTTGTGCTTTTCCGAATCGTACATGGCATTTAGGAAGTTATAAATATTATTGGCAAACAGCCGGCTGGCGGTATTGGGAAGTTCTGACGCCAGATTGGAGGCGCCAAGTACCCTGACGCCCGAAATTTCGGTTTCTTTCCCCTCCGCCGAGCCTTCGATATTACCGCCGGAGGAAGCTGCCATGTCAAGGGCGATACTGCCGTCCGGCATCAGAGCCAGCATTTCTTTGTCAACCAGACGGGGAGCTGTTTTTCCGGGGATGAGTGCCGTTGTGATTAAGATGTCGGTTTTTTTGAGTTGTTCGGCAATGGCCTGTTTTTGTTTTTTCTGATAGTCTTCAGTGGTTTCTTTGGCGTATCCGCCGGCGTTTTCCAGACTTTCATCGGTTTCGATGTCCAAAAATCTGCCGCCGAGGGATTCAACTTGTTCCCTGACCTGAGGGCGGACATCGGAAGCATAAATCTGTGCGCCCAGCCTTTTGGCCGTGGCCACGGCCTGCAGTCCGGCAACACCGGCGCCCAGAATCAGAACTTTGGCCGGTGAAATCGTACCGGCGGCGGTCATCAGCATCGGAACGGCTTTGTCCAGACGGTTGACAGCTTCTATGACGGCTTTGTATCCGGCAAGGTTGCTTTGGGAAGACAAGATATCCATTGACTGGGCACGGGAAATGCGCGGTATCATCTCAAGTGCAAAGCAGGTCAGGCCGAGAGCGGCGAATTTGTCAGTGCGCTTCATGTTATCCAGTGCCTGAAAGTTGGCAATGACGGTCATGCCTTTTTTTAAGTATTTGTCTTCAGCCGGCAAAGGTGCCCAGATTTTGCAGACAATGTCTGCGCCGGCATAAGTCTTGGCGGCGTCGGCGGCAATTTCGGCTCCGGCGTTGCGATAGTCTTTGTCTGAAAAACCGGCGGTTGCTCCGGCATGTTTTTCTACTTTGACCTGATATCCCCAGGTGATGAACCGGCTGACAATTTCAGGCGTCAGTGCAACGCGTTTTTCGTGCGGGGTGGTTTCTTTGGGCAGCGCAATAATCATTTTTTATCCTTATTGGAAAATTTTCTTGTCTCTTGTCTGTTAACGATATAGTAATTAGGTTAAAGAAAAACCAGAGGATGATATTATGAAATTGTTATGGCAGTTGTTTTTTTCTTTTTTTAAGGTCGGAATGTTTACGTTTGGCGGCGGCTATGCAATGATTCCGCTTTTAAAGGCCGAGCTTGCGGACAAGCGCAAATGGATCAGTGAAGCCGACCTGATGGATTATTTTTCCATCGGACAATGTACGCCGGGGATTATTGCCGTGAATGTGGCGACTTTCTGCGGTTATAAAATGAAGGCCAAAACCGGTGCCGTGGTTGCAACTTTCGGTATTATTGCGCCGTCAATGATTTTGATTATGCTGATTGCTTCGGTGCTGCGGAATTTTTTGGATAATCCGTATGTGGTGCATGCTTTTGCCGGTATTCGAATCGTGGTAGTGGCGCTGATTGCTGAAACGTTGATTGCTTTTTGGAAAAAAGGAATCCGTGACAAGACCGGACTGGGGATTTTTGTTGTCAGTTTCGGGCTGCTGCTGGGGCTGAAAGTTTCGCCGGCGGTCATTGTGCTTTTGGCCGTGGCGTTTGGTCTGGTTTTGCAAAAGCGGAGGAGCAGATAATGATTTACGTTTTGTTATTCTGGGAGTTTTTCAAAATCGGCCTGCTGGCCATCGGCGGCGGTTTGGTGACGGTGCCGTTTTTGTTTAACCTGAGTGATAAATACGGTTGGTTTTCTCATCAGGAGCTGGCGGACATGATTGCGATTTCCGAATCCACGCCGGGGCCGCTCGGGGTGAATATGGCCACTTATGCCGGTTTCAGTACTTGTGGCGTTTGGGGTGGTATGATTGCGACGTTCGGTCTGACACTGCCATCACTGATTGTGATTGTCTGGGTGAGCAAAATGTTGTTCCGCTTTAAGGACAATTGTTATCTGCAAACAGGTTTTTACGCTATTCGTCCGGCGGTGGTGGCGCTTATTCTCGGCGCTTCGGTACAGTTGTTTAATCTGGCGGTTGTCAATGTTTTGACCGCGGTTATTTGTGCGGCATTCTTTGCGGTCATCCATTTTATCAGGCTGCATCCGATTGTTTATATTCTTTTGGGCGCGGTTGTCGGAATTGTGCTCAAGTTGTAGAAAAAAAGCCCGTTTGCATAACGGGCTTTTGACTTAAATATCGAGCGCTTTGCGATAGGTTTCAATCAGGAATTCCTGCTCGTCGCGGTCGGCGGCATTCATCTTGCGCAGTTTGAGAATCGTGCGCATGGTTTTGACATCGAATCCGGCACCTTTGGCTTCGGCAAAAATATCGCGAATGTCGGAACTAATGCCTTTTTTCTCTTCCTCCAGACGTTCAATCCGTTCAATCAGCGAACGCAGACGGTCAGCCGCAATGCCGCCGACATCTGATTTTTGTTCTTCTTCACTCATTGTTTTCTCCTAAAAATTAATTACTTTGTGGTATAAGTTAACAAAGATGTTTGTGTTTTACAATAATAAAGTTTAATAAGCTATTAACTTATTTTTGATATTGCTGTCAGTATTCTGATTTAAATTTTTACGAGGTGTCATATGCCGCAAAAAACCAAAACAAAAATTCTTGCAACCATCGGTCCGTCTTCCTCAACCCGTGAACAAATTGAAAAACTGATTGATGCCGGTGTGGACGGTTTTCGTTTTAATTTCAGCCACGGAACGCATGAAGAGCATAAGGAACGTTATGAGATTGTGCGCAAGCTCGAGAAGGAAAAGAAAGTTCATATTTCCATTCTGGCCGATATGCAGGGTCCAAAACTCAGGGTTGGCGAGTTTGCCGACGGCAAGGTCTTTTTGAAAGACGGGCAGTCTTTTGTTTTGGATATGGACAAGGTCCCCGGTGACATTACCCGTGTTAATTTGCCGCATCCCGAGATTTTTGCCGCGGTCAAAGCCGGTGACGAGCTTTTGCTGAATGACGGCAGCATTGTTTTGGACGTGGAAGAGGTTAATGACCATATGATGCGTACGACGGTTAAGGTCGGCGGTTATCTGTCCAGCCATAAAGGCGTGAACCTGCCGAATACGCAATTGCCGATTTCGGCCATTACCGAAAAAGACAAAGACGATTTGAAGTTTGCCCTTAAGCTTGGTGTGGACTGGGTCGGCATGTCTTTTGTGCAGTCGGCCGATGATGTGCGTTATGCCCGCGAACTTATCGGCGACAAGGCCTGGTTGATTTCCAAACTCGAAAAGCCGAGTGCCATTGATGATTTGGAGCAGATTATCGAGCTTTCTGATGCTATTATGGTTGCGCGCGGCGATTTGGGCGTGGAATGTCCGCTGCCGACGGTGCCGGTCTTGCAAAAGCGGATTGTTACGGCTTGCCGCAAATATGCCCGTCCGGTGATTGTGGCGACCCAGATGCTGGAATCGATGATTAATAATCCCAGCCCGACCCGTGCCGAGGTTTCTGACGTGGCGACCGCCGTTTATGACGGTGCCGACGTGGTTATGCTGTCTGCCGAGAGTGCGGCCGGCAAGTATCCGGTTGAGGCCGTGAAAATGATGAACAGCATTATTACCAAGGTTGAGGCTGACCCGTTGTTTTATAATTATATGGAAAAATCCCGCCTGCATCCGTGCTGTTGCGGCGAGGCCGATGCCATTACTTTTGCGGCCAGCGAGATCTCGGGCGTTTTGAGAAACGTTTCGGCGATTGTGACCTATACGACTTCCGGATTTACGACGTTGCTGGCAGCGCGTGAGCGTCCGACCCAGCCGATTTTGGCTGTGACGCCGGATGTGGAAGTTGCCCGCCGGATGGCGCTGGTTTGGGGAACAAAATCCTTTTTGAACAAAGAAGGGTATAAGAGTTTTGACAAGGTGGAAGAAATTGCCATTAAGCTTGTTAAAGAAAACGGCTATGCCAAATCCGGCGATTTTATCATCATTACGGCCGGTTTTCCGCTTGGCAAAAAGGGAAGGACTAATATGCTTCACACAGTCTACATCCCTTAGAAGGGTGGATAATGGACTACTAAGGCGGTTTTACACTGTCTCGAAAAATTCATGTACTATTTATGTACACTAAAATTTTTCTCGCAGTTAGAAACCGCCTTAGTAGTCTCATTCTGCACCCTTCTAACCTTTGAGTGTCGTAAATTTTTAGCCGTTGAAATGGCTCTATCTATCTCATTCTTCAAATTTCTAATAACATATTATTCGTTTCATGTTCATCCTTTTCGTCAGAGCACAAAAGAAAAGAGAGGTTGAAGATTACCGCTTTATTTTTTCTGCGAATCGTCGGAATCTGTGCATAATTTCCGGAATCAAAAATTTTACTTGTAGAATCGTCAGAAATGTTCTAAATTCAACGCAGTTTTTAACTTTAACGGGTTGTATTTCTGATACAACTATATTTTAACTTTATAAGCTTAAGGAGCTAAATAGACCATGAGTAAATGGGTTTATACATTTGGAAACGGCAAAGCCGAAGGCGATGCCAGCATGCGTAATCTCCTGGGCGGTAAAGGTGCCAACCTTGCTGAAATGAACAAGGTCGGTTTGCCGGTTCCTCCCGGATTTACTGTTACCACAGAAGTCTGCACATACTACTATGACAACAACAGAACTTATCCGTCTGATTTGAAAGATCAGGTTCGCGAAGCCGTTGCCGGTGTTGAAAAAGTTATGGGCAAAAAATTCGGCGACACCAACAATCCGTTGCTTTTCTCGGTTCGCTCCGGCGCCCGCGTTTCTATGCCGGGTATGATGAACACCGTTTTGAACCTCGGTTTGAATGATGAAACCGTTAAAGGTTTGGCCAAAGCTTCTAATGACGAAAGATTTGCTTATGACTCTTATCGTCGTTTTATCATGATGTATTCTGATGTTGTGCTTGAAGCTGACATTAACGAATATGAAGGCGCTTTGGAAAAAATGAAAGAGGAAAAAGGCTACAAATCCGATACTGATTTGACCGCTGAAGACCTCAAAGAACTGGTTAATCAGTTCAAAGCCATTTCTAAGAAACTGGGCAAAGAATTTCCGCAGGATCCTTGGGAACAATTGTGGGCCGGTATCGGTGCCGTATTCCAATCCTGGATGGTTAAAAAAGCCGTTACTTATCGTAAACTGAACAATATTCCGGGTGACTGGGGTACAGCCGTTAACGTTCAGACCATGGTTTTCGGTAATGCAGGTAATGACTGCGCAACCGGCGTTTGCTTCTCTCGTGACCCGGCTACCGGTGAAAACGTTTATTACGGCGAATATCTGGTTAACGCTCAGGGTGAAGACGTTGTGGCCGGTATTCGTACACCGCAGCCGATGGCTTCCAAAGGCGAAGGCAATTCTCTGGAAGAATTGTGGCCGCACCTGTATCAGGAGCTGGTTGATGTTCGCAACAATCTGGAAAAACACTACAAAGACATGCAGGATATGGAATTCACCATTGAACACGGCAAACTCTGGATGTTGCAGTGCCGTAACGGTAAACGTACCGCTGCCGCTGCCGTTCGCATGGCTGTTGAGATGGTTGAAGAAGGCCTGTTGAACAAAGAAGAAGCTATTATGCGCGTTGGTGCCGACCAGCTTGACCAGCTGTTGCACCCGATGTTGGATCCGAAAGCTCCGAGAAACGTTATTGCCGTTGGTTTGCCGGCTTCTCCGGGCGCTGCCGTCGGCCGTGCCGTCTTCAATGCTGATGATGCCGAAGCCTGGGCTGCCAAAGGTGAAAAAGTTATTCTTATCCGTAATGAAACTTCTCCGGAAGACATTGGCGGCATGCACGCTGCACAGGGTGTTATTACTGCCCGCGGCGGTATGACCTCTCACGCAGCCGTTGTTGCCCGCGGTATGGGTACTCCGTGCGTTTCCGGTTCTCATGAAATCCACATTGACTATGCCAAAAAGACCATGACCACCGACAAAGGTGTTGTGATTAAAGAAGGCGACTGGGTATCTTTGGATGGTGCCAAAGGCCAGATTATTGAAGGTCAGGTTCCGACTGTTAAAGCTGATACAAACAGCGGTAACTTCGGTAAGCTGATGAGCTGGGTTGACGAAATCCGCACGATGGAAGTTCGTGCCAACGCCGAAACTCCGAAAGATGCTCAGACAGCCCGTGACTTTGGGGCTCAGGGTATTGGTCTGGCTCGTACAGAACACATGTTCTTTGATGCCAACCGTATCGGTGACATGCGTGCGATGATTTTGTCTGACAACGAAGAAGGCCGCCGTGCTGCTTTGGCTAAATTGCTGCCGTATCAGAAGCAGGACTTCAAAGACCTGTTCAAAATTATGGATGGTCTGCCGGTTGTTATTCGTCTGTTGGATCCGCCTTTGCACGAATTCCTGCCGCATACTGATGCTGAAATGCAGGAACTGGCTAACAAGCTCGGTGTTACTCTGGAGAAAGTTAAACAGCGTGCGAATGCTTTGCATGAAGCTAACCCGATGCTTGGCCATCGTGGCTGCCGTCTGCCGATTACCTATCCGGAAATCTGTGAAATGCAGACCCGTGCTATCTTGGAAGCCGCTATGGAATGTGCCGATGCCGGTATTAAAGTTTTGCCGGAAATCGAAGTTCCGTTGACAGGTTCTAAGAAAGAGCTTGATATTGTTAAAGACATTATTGATACCACAGCTGAAAAAATCTTTGCTGAAAAAGGCAAGAAGATTAAATACGAAGTTGGTTCCATGATTGAATTGCCGCGTGCAGCCCTGAAAGCTGACGAACTGGCTAAATCTGCCGAATTCTTCGGTTTTGGTACCAACGACCTGACTCAGACAACTTTGGGTATGAGCCGTGATGATACCGGCGCTATTCTGGATGAATACCGTGCCCGCGGCGTTTATGTTGCAGATCCGTTTGCTTCTATTGACGTTGAAGGTGTTGGTTGTCTGGTTAAGCTGGCTTGTGAAAAAGCCCGTTGCTCTAATCCGCACATCTGGTTGGGTGTTTGTGGTGAGCACGGTGGTGATCCGGCATCTATCGATTTCTTCCAGACTTGCGGCATGAACTATGTTTCCTGCTCTCCGTACCGTGTACCGGTTGCTCGTCTGGCTGCAGCTCAGGCTGCTGTTCGTCATAAAGGCGAAAAGATTGAGAAATCTTGTTGCAAATGTGCTTAATCTAGCTCATTTTAAGCAGTAAAAAAAGGCGTCTGAATGGAAATTCAGGCGCCTTTTTTGTGGAAAAAGGAGAGGATAGAGAAAAAGGAGAGGATAGAGAAAAAGGAGAGGATAGAGAAAAAGGAGAGGATAGAGAAA
>CABUWG010000055.1 GCA_902495305.1 uncultured Pseudomonadota bacterium
ATGATTAGACAGTTCGGCACTTGTCAAACCACGTTCCGTCATTATCCGGTCTAATTCCTGATTGCAATAAGTACGAAAATTCTTACGCCAGTGTTTTCTATATTTTCTTGATAACATTTTTTAGCTCCTTGATTTTGTTAAAACAAAACCACCTTAGAAACTAAGGTGGCGGAGCCGAAAAACTGTGAAAGACAGCTATGGTTATTCGTCGTGCAAGCACGCTTATTTCCCAAACTCCGCCAGTATGCGGAATCTTTCAAGATGTTTTCGACACCACAGTCCGCCTCCGGACTGCAAGAGTTATCTTAAACGAATCTGGAAATTTTGCAAGAAGATAATGCCGTCATTTAAAACTTTGGACGAGTGAACCGGCGAGCAGATACCAGCCATCAACCAGAACAAAAAAGATTATTTTAAACGGCATGGCCAACACTGTCGGCGGGAGCATCATCATACCCATGGACATTAAGACTGAGGCAATAACCATATCTATAATCAAAAACGGGATAAAAATTAAAAATCCGATTTCAAAGGCTCGGCGCAGTTCGCTGATCATAAAGGCCGGAACAACGACTTTAAGCGGCGTTTCGGATACTTTTTCGGCTTTGGGGCTTTGGGATAAGTCTGAAAACAGCAGCAGGTCTTTTTCGCGGGTGTTGTTTACCATAAATTCTTTTAACGGAACAGAGGCTTTTTCCAGTCCTTCCAGCATTTCAACCTTTTCATCAATCATAGGCTTGATGCCTTGTTCCCAAGATTTTTCAAAGGTTGGCGCCATGACAAACATTGTCAGGAACAGCGCCAGTGAAATCAGTACCATGTTGGGAGGCGTAGAGTTGGTTGCCAGAGCGCTGCGAGTGATGGAAAAAACAACGACAATGCGTGTGAAAGACGTCATCATGACCAAGATTGACGGTGCCAGTGACAGTACGGTGATGATGGCCAGAAGGTTGAATATTCTGGCGGTGGCGGAACCGGTGGGCTGGTTGGCTACGTCAAGCGTGATGGACTGGGAAAGGGCGGCATCTGTGCCGGTGAACAGAAAAATTGCAAAAACGGCAGCGAAGATAAAAAGTTTTTTAGTCATGAGCATTTTTCCGGCCAGAGATTTTCTTGGTTTCCAACAACAGGTTTTGGGCTGATCCGAGCAACAGCAGAAATTCGGAATCGTCTTTTTGAAAAATCAGCAGAGAATTTTTCATGTCCAGTTTATGGCTCTCAATAATTTTAATGCGTTTGTCTTCCTGCAGTTTTTGAAAAAAACGACATTTGGCGCCGTGTCTTTGGCAGGTTTTGAATGACCAAAGGGTCAAAAAAAGCAGGCCGATGACAAATATCAGCGAAAGCAAGGCTTTTATAATCAACATCCAGTCCATAAACAGAAGTCCCGTCCTTTAATTTTTCAGCGTTCAGTATAGGCATTTTTTTGCGGTGTCGTCAACCGTAACGCAACGGCTTGTTAATACTCTTGCAAGTTTGTGATTTGTTTGTTAAATGTGACAATATGAAAGAAGAGCAACAAGAAAATGACAGAACCAATTTTGATCTGACCGCCGTTTCCAGAAATATTCTGCCTTTGGCAAAAAAACTGTTGGGACGCAAAGGAATGGTCGGTTTTGAGATATTGGTCAACTGGGAAAAAATCGTAGGGTCGGAGCTGGCCAGCTATTGTTTTCCGGAAAAAATCGATTTTAAAAACAATCAGCGCAGCAACGGGACGTTAGTCTTGAGTGTGCCTGCCGGCGCTTTTGCCCTTGAGTTAAAACATCGTGAAAAGTTTGTGCTGGACAAGGTGAATACCTTTTTCGGCTATGCGGCGGTGTCTTCTTTGCGAATCGTCCAGACCAGCGAGATGCAGCCGTTTGAAAAGCCCGAAAAGAAAAATTATATGGCCAAGCCGCCGGTTGTAAGTCCCGAAGACGCGGATTATATTCGTGAATCGGCAGAAGATATTAAAAATCAGGACTTAAAAGAAATATTAATAAAATTAGGTTACAGTGTCTTCGGCGAAAATAAATAAACACAATTTTTATACGGATAAACGAAAAATGAAATTTGAAGAAATTATTAAAACAGTCAGCACCTGGGCAGCGGCTTTGGCCGTATTTGTTTTTGCGGCCGGCGGATATCTGAGCCTGAAAGGGTTTGTGCCGGACGGCAAGGGCGGTTTTGTCCTGATGAAAAACGCACAGGCGGCAGTTCCGGCCGATCAGGCGGCAAGGGCGGCGAAAGTGAAGTCTATGGTTTTGCCGAAAGGGCATATTCTCGGAAATGCCAGTGCGCCGCTTACGATTTATGAATATTCTTCTTTTGCCTGCACGCATTGCTCGGAGTTTCATCTTGATACGTTACCGCGCCTTAAAGAAAACTTTATTGACAAGGGGCTGGTTAAACTGGTGTTTGTTGATTTTCCGCTGGATAAAAAATCTATGTACGGTTCTTTGGTTTCGCGTTGCGTGAAACCGGCAAAGTATCATCAGTTTGTCACGCTTCTTTTTAAGAAACAGCGTGAGTGGGCTCTTTCTTCCAAATATGAAAAAGTGATTTCACAATATGCGCTGCTCAGCGGCTTGGACAATGAAGAACTCAAGGCCTGTATGAAGAACGAAGAGGCCATCGGCAGCGAGATTCTGGCCAACCGCAGCAATGCGATTGAGTTTTTGGGAATCCAAGGCACGCCGTCTTTTCTGATTGTTAAAGGAAACGACAGGGAGGTTTTGCACGGGATGCCCAGTTACAGCAAGCTTGCGGAAATTCTTAATGAAAAACTCGGCATTAAAGAAAAAAATTAAGTTTTTTTAATAAGTCGGTAATATTTGTTGTTGTAAGGTATTAGGCAAATGAGAAAAGTTCCTGACGACATAAAAAACATGGACGAACGGATTAAACGCCTGCAGAAGCAGGAGGCCGAGGCCAGAAAGCCCAAAAAGGAATCTGCTTTTGTTTATGCCAGCAAAAATGGTTTTCGGGTCGGAACAGAACTGCTTTCGGGCGTTTTGGTCGGTGCGGCAATCGGGTATTTGCTGGACGGGTATTTCGGGACACGGCCGTGGCTGCTGATTGTTTTTTTGTTTTTGGGCGGTGCGGCAGGTTTTCTCAATGTTTACAGGTTTGTAAAAAGTATTGGCAAAAATAAGGAGTAAGCGCCGTGTCTAATCCGATGGAACAATTCAAAATCGAACCGATTATTCCGATTCAGGTCGGCGGATATGATATCTCTTTTACAAATTCTTCGTTGTTTATGGTGCTGGCCGTGGTGTCGGCAACATTGCTGATGGCTCTTTGCCTGCGCCGGCGGACGATTATTCCCTCCGTGGCACAGTCTATTCCGGAAAGTCTGTATGACTTTGTGGCCGGATTGCTGCGTGAGAATGTGGGCGTGGAAGGGCTGAAGTATTTTCCGTTTATTTTTACAATCTTTATGTTTGTGGCTTTTGGTAATGTTCTGGGGTTGTTTCCGTATGCCTTCACCTTTACTTCTCATCTGGCGGCGGTCGGGACTTTATCGGTGATTTCGCTTTTGTTTAACATCGGGATTGGCATTAAGAAGAAAAAACTCGGGTATTTGCGGACATTTTTGCCGCGGGGGATTCCGATGGTGCTGGCGCCGCTGATTATTCCGATTGAGATGATTTCTTATCTGAGCAAGCCGTTCAGCCTGACAGTGCGTTTGGTTGCCAATATGACCGTCGGGCATATTATGCTCAAGATTATTGCCGGTTTTATTACCGTTGCCGGCGTTCTCGGGGTGATCCCGTTTGCTTTTGACGCCGGAATTGTGGTGTTTGAGATTTTTATCGGGCTGTTGCAGGCTTTTATTTATACGGTTTTGAGCTGTATTTATCTGAGCGAGGCTTTGCATGAGCACTGATTGGTATCATTGTGTCAGGATTTTTATAATTTAGTAAACTTAACAGAAAGGAAAAAAAATGGAACCTATGGCTTATATCGGCGCCGGTATGTGTGCTTTGAGTATGATGGCTTCGGCTTGGGGCGTGTCTCAGGTATGGACGGCTATTATTTCGGCAGTCGGCCGCAATCCGCAGGTCAAAAAAGAAGTTGATATTTACGGATGGGTCGGTTTTGCCGCGGTTGAAGCTATTGCCTTGTATGCTTTGGTTGTGGCTTTGATTATGCTGACCGGCAATTAATTTGTTTGGAAAACGGTGCGGTAACAGCGGCCGCACCGTCCTTTGAATCATCTGAAAGTCAGGAGTTGAGATGCCGCAATTAGATCCTACATGGTATGTTTCGCAAATGTTTTGGCTGGTTGTCTGCTTTTTTGCGATGTTGTTTATCATGTCAAAATTTATATTGCCCAGAATAACGGACATTATGGACAAGCGTCAGGGAAAAATTGACGATTATCTGGAAAAAGCAAGAGAAAATAAGGCTCTGGCAGAAGAATCGCTGGCGAATTACAATAAAGCCATTGCCGAGGCAACAGCGCAGGCACAGACTGCTCTGGAAGCAATGCAAAAAGAGTTGGACGAGCTGGTGGCAAAACGTCAGGAGGAACTGAATCTGCGTTTGAGCAAACAGATTGCCGACAGCGAAGCCAAGATTTCAAAAAGCAAAGAAGCGGCTCTGGCTCAAATTGACGCCATGTCGGAAGAACTGGCGTGGGATGTGCTGAAAAAAATCGGGATTGACAATGTTTCCCGCAAAGACATTAAAAATGCCGTTACCGCAACGGCAGAAAATTAAGGATGTGAGAAATGACGGCAGAGGCAGTAAACAGTGAAGAATTTGAAATGCTTCAGGAAGCGGTGACGGAAACGGCCGATGCGGCTGCAACCGCCGTGGAAAGCGCTGCTCATCATTATGGCGCCTTTTATGAGAATCCGGAGTTCTGGGTCGGTCTGGCTTTTGTGCTGGTGGTTGTACTGTTGGCACGGCCGGTTGTCAAAATGGCAGGAGCTATGCTGGTTAAGCGGATTGATGCCATTGCCAAGCGCATTAATGATGCGCAACAGCTTAAAGACGATGCCCAGAAAATGTGGGTGGAATATGAGAAAAAGTATCTCAATGCCAAAAACGAGGCTTATGAGATTTTGGAAAAATCGGAGCGTGAAATGGAAATGCTGAAAAATGAACGGCTCCGGAAAATGGAAGAAGATATCAGAATTCGGGAAAGTGACGCGAAGAACCGGATCAGCACGGCTGAGCAGCAGGCGGTGAAGGAAATCCGCGCTATGGGAGCCGGACTAAGCATTCAGGCCGTTAAGGAGGTTTTGAAGCTCAAACTTGACGAGAAAACGCAGGATGAGCTGATTGAGAATTCAATTGCATTATTGAAAAAAGCCAAATGAAAAAAAACATCCGTTAAATTTTTAACGGATGTTTTTTAGTCGTGTCAGCCTTTAACTTCTGTTGCGGAAAGAATGTCTATTTCCACCGAAAATTCTCTGAGGAAAACAATGCGGAAATTTAGATCATAGGTTTTTCCGGTCGTCAGCTGAAAAGGCGCGGATCGAATTTTTAATTTTACCAGACGGGCGCCGTAAGGGCCGTTGGCAATGACGGGGTTTTGAAACATTTTGATTCTTCTTTGATAAACTTCTCCCAGCTTGTATTGATAGCAAGTTGTCAGTGAACCGTTTTTGACCGCCTCGTCATAATTGAATTCAGTCGCTTTGTTCATAATGAAATAATTTAAATTAATAATAAAAAAGGGAGTTCATATTCTCCCTTTTAAACATAAAAGTCAAATTGTTTTTATAAGTCGCGGTACGGGTTGGCCGGATAGGTGCCCAGAATGTTGACTTCCTGCGAGAAGAAGGCCAGTTCTTCAAAAGCGTTTTTATAAGCCTGTTGAGCCGGATGGGCTTCAATTTCAACATAAAACTGCGCCGAAACAAATTTGCCGTCGAGCAGGTAGCTTTCGAGTTTGGTGATGTTTATGCCGTTGGTAGCGAAGCCGCCCAGAGCTTTATATAATGCGGCAGGAATGTTTTTGGCGTGAAAGATAAAGGACGTGATGTATTTTTCGCCGTCGTATTCGGGAATTTCCTGTTGCGGAGACATAATCAGAAAACGGGTGGTATTGTTGGCGGCATTTTCTATGTTGGCGGCCAGTTTTTTCAGGCCGTAAATTTCTCCGGCAAGCTGTGAGGCGATGGCCGCCTGTTTTTTGTTATTGTCACGGATAATGTCCGCACAGGATTTGGCGGTGTCAATACGGGCGGCCGGCGTAATCCGGCGGCTTTTGAGAAATTCGGAGCATTGGGCCAGAGCCTGCGGGTGGGAATAGGCGGTTTCTATTTCGTGCAGGTTGCTTTCAGGAAGTCCCCAGAGCTGATGTTCAATACGGAGAAAGTGCTCGCCGACAATATAAAGGCCGGATTTGGGCAGCAGAAAGTGGACATCGGCAACGCGGCCGGCGTTAGAGTTTTCAACCGGAATGACGGCCAGATCAATCTGTTTTTCGTGTACGAGGGTCATGGCTTTTTCAAAAGTATCGCAGGCAATGTATTCCTGTTCGGGAAAAAGCTGACGGGCGGCAATCTGAGAATAGGCTCCGGCCACGCCCTGATAAGCAATTTTTAATTTCATGGGTGATTTTCCTTTATTTTTTTGCGCATAGTATAAAAGTTTTGTGTTTTTGTGCAAGAAATTTTTGCGGCTTTTCAGAATCGGAAAGAGATGACTCTTTTGACGGAAAAAATTAAAAAAATACGACTATTTATGTATTGAATTTTTGTTGTAATGATGTTTTTATTCGTAATTTTTGCCGTTTTTTAATTTTTTTTGTCAGCAGAGTGTTTTTGTTGTTGAAAAATAAAATTTAATTGCTTAAGTTATTGCTGTATTAGTTGTTTAGCAATTAAGTAATAAACCCATATGGAGAAAATAATATGAAAAAACTTTTAAGTTTGTTTTGTGCGATTGTTGTCTTGTCCGGATGTTCCTCTTTAGGTTCTGACGGCGGCCTTTTCGGCGGCAGTGAATGCGAAAGCAAAGCAGCTCGCGATTTTATGGAAAACGCTGAAGACAGAGTTTACTTTGCATTTGACAGCTCTGCTTTGTCTTTGAATGCAAGAGAGGCTTTGGACAGCCAAGCTAATTGGTTGAAAGACCACAACAATGTTGATGCTGTTATCCAAGGTTACTGCGATGACAGAGGAACCAGAGAATACAACTTGGCTTTGGGTGAACGTCGTGCCAATGCCGTAAAAGCTTATCTGGTATCTCAGGGTATTGCCGCAGACAGAATTTCTGTCATCTCTTACGGTAAAGATCATCCGGCTGTAGAAGGTCAGAATGAAGCTGCCTGGGCTCAGAACCGTCGTGCAGTTACAGTTGTTAAACTGCGTTAATCTGATCTGACGTCTGAATTATAAAAACGTATCCTTATTCGGGGTACGTTTTTTTTGTGTTGTTGCAGATGTGCGCAGATAAAAGTTTGGACTTGTGCTCGGCTGATAATTATTTTAGGATATCCGATAATTGGTTGTAGCCTGAAACTTGAGGACATGAGAATGAAAAAGACTAATTTTATTACATTTTTGACAGCCGGCATTGCGGCCTTTTCTGCCGTATCCGCTGAGGCAGTTGCCCAGAGCGCCAGTGCCGCTATGGATGAAATTGCGATTTTGCGGGAGGATTTGAAGATCCTGCAACGGCAGGTGTATCGCAGCAATAATGAAATTAATCCGACATCGGCGGCGGATTTTGCCGTTAAAATCGGTGAATTTGATGAAGAAATCAGAAAACTGACCGGACGGATTGACCAGTTGGAATTCAAGATTCAGGGCGTGGAAGACAAAATTGATTTGATGAACAAGGATATTGACGTCCGGATTAAAATGATTGAAGGCAAGCCGATTAATGCCGGAAAAGCCGGCGCTGCGGAAGCGGGAACGATTTCAATTTCCAAGGCGGCTCAGAGCGGAAAATTTTCGCCCAAAGTTGCAACAAACGCTCCCAAGTCGATAACGGGTGACAGTGTTGCCAAAGGTGAGGATCTGGCGCCGGTTAAAACCAAAAGTGCGGCGGATTTGTATCAGGCCGGTCTGGATGCTTTGAAGACTTCGGATTATGCCACTGCGGATCAGAATTTTAATTCTATTTTGAAGCGTTATCCTGATGACAAGCTGGCCGGAAATGCGCAATACTGGCTGGGTGAAGTTTATTATGCCAAAAAAGACTGGCAGCGGGCTGCTATTGCTTTTGCCAAAGGTATTGAGAAATATAAAGACGGGGCAAAGGGTGCCGACAGTTTGTTAAAACTCGGAATGTCCATGAAAGAGCTTGGCAAGAAAGATGAAGCCTGTCAGTCTTTCAGCAGTGTGAAAACAGAGTTTCCCAAAGCCGAAGCAACGGTATTGAACCGGGCGGCGGAAGAAGCCAAAAAGCTGGGGTGCAAATAGGTGCCGGTCAGTGAAAGGCTGCAGACTTTATTTGCAGCCAACCTAGATAGGATTAGCGCATATTATGAGGCAAGGCCGAGCGTTTGGGCCGTCGGGGTTTCCGGCGGGGCAGATTCTCTGGCCTTGGTTTATTTATTAAAAAACTGGAGCGATGAAAATAAAATCCGGGTGGTTGCCCTGACGGTGAATCATCAGCTGCGTCCTGAGGCCGGCGCCGAAGCGGAATATGTTGCATTGCTTATGAAAAAAATCGGGGTGGAGCATCATATTTTATCCTGGGAGGGAAAAAAGCCGGAAAAGGGCATTGAAGAAGCGGCGCGGGAAGCACGTTACGGGCTGTTGCGGGAATGGTGTTTGAAGAATGACGTGCCGGTGCTGTTGGTGGCGCATAATCAACGTGATCAGGCCGAGACTTTTTTAATGCGGCTGCAACGCGGCAGCGGGGTCGACGGGCTGGCGGCCATGCGGGAACGGACAGAGCGCAACGGGATTGACCTTTTGCGGCCGCTTCTGAATGTGGCGCCGGAGGAACTCAGGGCATATTTGCGGGAGCATGGCGTGCAATGGGTGGAAGACCCGTCAAACCGTGATGATGATTATCTGCGGGTGAGAATCCGCAAGCTGTTGCCTTTGCTGGAAGATAATGCCGGCATTACGGTTGACCGTCTGGCTGCAACGGCAGACAGAATGGCTCGGGTTCGGGATTATCTGGAAAGTGAAACCGAGAGATTTATACAGACGGATGTTTCTTTTTGGGAAGATTGCGGCTGTGTCTTTTCGCCGTCTGTCTGGCTGAAGCTGCATCAGGAATTACGGTTGCGGGTGTTGACCTTTTTGTTGAAAAAAATCGGCGGGAATGTTTATCCGCCAAGGATGGAGGAAAGCGAGCGGCTTGAAGCTGTTTTGTTGTCCGGAGATTTTAAAAGCCGGACACTTGGCGGATGTGAAATTATCAATTTCGGACACCGGATTTGGATTGTTCGTGAAATGCGATGCAGCGGGATTTTAAGACGCAAGGAATGGGACGATTATGTTTTTGAGCACTCTGCATTGAAAAAACAAAAGTTACCGTATAAGCTTCGGTTAGCGCTTTGCAGGAAGGAAAAAGAATATGTTGCAATTGGAAAATAATGCAAGCTTAAAGGATATTCAAAAAGAGATTATGCGGTTACAAAAAGAGCGCGGGTTTAGTGATAATCTGATGCATGTTTCCCTGTTGTTGGTTGAAGAAGTCGGCGAGATGTTGGGGCAGGTGCGTCGGCAGTATGTGACCGGACGGGATCCTTTGCCGGAAGATAATAAAAGCAGTCTGAAACATGAGATTGCCGATGTTTTTATATTGCTTAATGTTTTGGCTTCGTGCACCGGAACAGATTTGGAAGAATCCTGGCGCAGCAAAGAAAAGCTGAATGATTGTCGTGATTGGCAAAATGTCGGCGGATTTTAGATCGTATTGTATACAAAAGAGTAAAGCAAGTATAATAAGTTTTTGAAGGAGGGCATGTTTCCTCCTTTTTTGTTTTGGATTTATGTCATTTTTATTTTTCCTTTAGCCAAATTTTCCCCGCTTTTTCCTGTTCCCCTAGCCAAAATCCCCATCCAACTTTTCATCTATGCTTGACACTGGCATTTCTTTGTGGTATAGTGACTA
>CABUWG010000056.1 GCA_902495305.1 uncultured Pseudomonadota bacterium
CAGTGTTGCGGTTCCTGTTCTACACCCTCTCCTGATCCCGAGCCGACACCGGATCCGAAACCAGAGAAACCCAGTTGCACAGATACCTGTTCCGGCAAAGGATACCAATCCTCCCAACCGAGCGGGCAGACTTGTTCGACCACAACCGTTTGCGGAAGCACCTGCTATTATAACTGCAAAGACAACCATACGCACAGCTATTCCTGTCCGTCAGGTTCTCAAGCTTCAAGCTGCGGCAGCGGATATAAACAGACAACTGTATCTATGAAGTGCTCCGGTTGCTCTTCAACTTACGGCGTCTGTTATAAGTGCGAAAAATGTATTCAAACAGATTGTGGTCCTCATGAAGCATGTGGAGGCCCCGGCTATCAAGTTCCCTATAGCGGCTATTCCGGATGTCCAACCGGACACTTTGCCTCTTGCCGAGCTCAAAATTCAGATTGTTCATACACTGATACATATTATTTCTGTTGCCAAGGATAAAATGTAATCTAGTGATAAGCGGTATCAATTATGTCAAACATCATCAGCTTAGCACTGCAAACGTTACAAAGATTTGACAACAAGGATAAAAAAACTATACCGCTTCCTGTTTACACAGACAGTGCGACATTCAAACCATAAAAAAGGCTCTTAACAAAGAGCCTTTTTTTTATTCTTCATCCTCATCATCCATGTCAAAATCTGCATCCAAATCATCATCTTCCATGGAATTGTCTTCCAGCAACAGAGTATCATCAGCCTCCTCGCCGGTAAGTTCTGTCTTTTTGCGACGCCCGCGGCGTTTTTTCTGCGGCGCTTTTTTCTTCATCGCGTCAATAACATAATGCCCGACAATCTTATACAAATCAACCAGATGGCTGTTATACATATGGTCGCCTTCTTCAATCAGGGCAAAATCCACATCAACATTGCGCTGCATATTCAGACGCTTGGCCAAAGTTGCCACGCTCTGCGGGTTCACAATTTCATCCGTTCCGCCCTGCACAATCAGACCGGAAGTCGGACACGGTGCCAAAAAGGAAAAATCTTTTTCATTAGCCGGCGGCGAAACGGCAATAAAATTATTAATATCCGGACGCCGCATCAAGAGCTGCAAACCAATCCATGCCCCGAAGGAATAACCGGCAATCCAGCATTGTCTGGCTTCCGGATTGACCGACTGCAACCAGTCTAAAGCCACGGTTGCATCAGAAAGCTCGCCGGGACCGTCTTCAAATTCCCCCTGAGAACGGCCGACACTGCGAAAATTAAAACGCAAAACCGAAAAACCGAGATTTTGAAAACAGCTGAACAGCGAATAAACCACTTTGTTGTTCATAGTGCCGCCATATTGCGGATGCGGATGCAAAATCAGCGCAATCGGCGCACCGGGTTTGTCACTGTGGTGATAACGGCCTTCCAGACGGCCGGCATGTCCGTTAAACAATACTTCTGTCATTTTTTTAACCTAAATTTAGTAACCTGCGGAGTATACTACGTTAAAAGTTTATATAAATTGTTAATTTTCTAAGGAATATACCACAAAATGAATCAAAAATTCAAGACAATTCTGCAGGACATTGATGCCGTTTCGGCACGCGACCCGGCAACCGGCGGCAGATTCGAAGCTCTTTTATGCTCTTCGGGACTTCATGCAATTTTGTGTTATCGCTTCAATCATTTTTTGTGGCGAAAGAACTTTCGGCTTCTTTCCCGAGTCCTTTCCCAGATTGCAAGGTTTTTGACCGGTATTGAAATCCACCCCGGCGCCAAAATCGGCAAAGGCTTTTTCATTGACCACGGAGCCGGCGTCGTCATCGGCGAAACAGCCGAAATCGGCAATAACGTCACGATGTATCACGGCGTAACGCTGGGCGGCACGACAGTGTTTGATGCCAAAGGAAAAATCACAAACAAACGCCATCCGACCATCGGCAACAATGTCATCATCGGCTCCGGCGCACAGGTTTTGGGTCCGATCAAAGTCGGCAACGATGTCAAAATCGGTTCCAATGCCGTTGTCATAAAAGACGTGGAAGCCGGTACAACCGTTGTCGGCGTGCCGGCACACAAAGCGGATAAGAACAAAGGGAAAAACACTTTTCAGGCTTACGGCATGACCTGTGATACCAAAGATCCGCTGCAGGAAGAAATCAACAGCCTGCACAAAGAAATCGCTGCCCTGCAAAAAGCTATGGCAGATCTGAAAAAAGGCAAAAACTAGTGCAAAACAGTCTGGGTTTGAACAAATCTCCGCAAGAAACCACTGTCTGTGTCGCCATGTCCGGCGGCGTAGACAGTTCGGTAACGGCTTATCTGCTGCAAAAAGAAGGATATAAAGTTTTCGGCCTGACCATGGATTTGTTACAGCCGCCCTATGCACCGGCCGTTTCATCTGTGGCCGACGCTGCCGTTGTGGCTGCCCAGCTGGAGATAGAGCACCATTTTATCAATCTGCAATCCGAATTTGCAACCAAGGTCGTTCAATATTTTTCTGACGAATACATAAGCGGACAAACCCCTTCTCCCTGCATTATGTGCAACAAATATGTCAAGCTTGGCATTCTGGCGGATCATGCCCGCCGGCTGGGAGCGGATATTCTGGTAACGGGACACTATGCCCGAACAATTCCGACGCCGCACGGCATGGAACTTCACCGCGGCAAAGACGATATCCGTGATCAGAGCTATTTTTTGTTTGCCGTTGCCAAAAACAATCTGCAAATGCTCCGCTGTCCGTTGTCAGAATACAACAAAGCTCAAACCCGAGAGATTGCCGAGAAAGCCGGCCTCAGAATTGCCCAAAAGTCAGACAGTCAGGACATCTGCTTTGTTTCGGAAGGAAAATACGCCGAACTCATCAGAAAATTAAACCCTGATTATAAAGAACTTCCGGGAGATATCGTCACGACAGACGGCAAAATTCTCGGCCGTCACAAAGGGCTGATAAATTACACCGTCGGACAACGCCGCGGTTTGGGTATCGGCGGCGGAGACATCTTGTACGTTCTGACTTTGGACGCCGTCCGCAATCGGGTGATTGTCGGCAGCAAACCGCAGCTGGCGCAAAAAGAAGTCCTTGTCACCAACGTCAACTGGCTGGCCGAAGAACACCCTGACGTCATGGAACTTGAGGTCAAGCTCCGTTCCCGCCAGAAACTCGTTCCGGCAACCGTCTTTTTTCAGAACGACCACACGGCAAAATTGGAATTGAAAGATGAATTTTTCGGCATTGCTCCGGGACAGGGATGTTGTTTTTATCAGGGAACGCGCGTTATGGGCGGCGGGTTCATCAGCAAAAATAATTCTGATTTTTAACATTTTTGTAACTGGAAAAATGTAGAATAATAGAGTATAATAATCTTATGTTAGCCCAAAGGAGGTTTGTCATGCATAAAATTCCGTTTCACATGGCTCTGCTGAGCGCCCTGCTCTGCACCTCCGTTACCATGGCACAGCTTCCGTCCAACCCGTGGGATCCGCAATCCGTGGCGGCTTCAGAAGCTCAAAATGCTCAAATTGCCTCAGAAAGCGCAGCCGCCGGCACGACTTCTCAGGCCTATGCCCAGTCTTCAACAAGAGCCGGTACGCCGTCTTATGACGACATTCTGCCCGTAGACCCTTGGGCGCGGGCCAGAGTAAACAACGGCACCCCGACCTGGCGCGGCAGCGGACGCAATGACCGTGGCTTAAATTATATCGGCGAAGCAACGACTTACGGCGACGCCATGGGACAAGAAATGATTGCGCCGGAAGTCAACCGGCATAATATGCTGGTCATGACGGAACACCTGCGCAAAATGGGATACAAAATTCCCGAAAGCTACGACCAGAAAATTCGGGAAATGCCTCAGACTTATGCCCGCTACCTGCGTAATGCCTATGACAAATCCACCTCGTCTACAATGAGCAACGACCCGCTCGGCGCATTGTTTTCCGGCATGATGTCAAATGTAGAAGAAGGGACAGGGCTTGATTTTGAAAACATCTTGTTCAACAGCATTGACATTCTTTCCAAGGATTAAGCATGAAAAAACTTTTGCCGGTTTTATTCTTTTTTGCCTGCGGCATCAGCAGCCTCTCCGCTGCCGATAAGCTCCGGATGTCACCGGAAGAATATGCCCGCCAGCGTTATGAAGTCCAAGACCGCATTACCCGCATGTTAAACGCGGCCTCGCCATTGCAGCGCCGCATTTTGGTCAACGAAGCCAAACGTCTTGCCCGAATTAAAAATCCGCAACAGGAAAACGCGCAAAGAGAAGTTAATCTGGAAGACATTGCCGATTTGAGCAATTATTTCAACAAAGACCTGTATCAGACCGTTTCTCCCGATGTGCCATATCATCTGATTGATACGACGGAAGCAGCTAAAAAAGAAGAAGCCGCCTATCTCAGCCGGCAAAAAGCCAAAAAAGAAGCAGCTCAGCCCAAACCGGCACCCCAACCCCTGCCGGAACCGGAAAAACCTCAACCCAAAACTTTTCGCAGAACTTTTGCAAGGTAAAACATAATGGACAATTTTCCTTTTATCATTTTAGTTCAGCCGCAACTGGCTGAAAATATCGGCATGACAGCCCGCGCCATGATGAACTGCGGGCTTTATAACCTCCGGCTGGTCTCACCCAGACAAGATCACCTGTCCCCCAAAGCCGTCGCTGCTTCTTCCGGCGCAGAAGAAATATTGGAACAGGCACAGATTTTTAACACAACCGAAGAAGCAATTGCCGATTTGGAACAGGTCTACGCCACAACCTCCCGACACCGTGACCAGATAAAATTTGTTTATACGGCCGAACAGGCTATGCAGAATTTTGATACTCTTTGCCGCCAAAACACCAAATGCGGCATATTGTTCGGACCGGAACGCACCGGCTTGCAAAATGACGACATATCACTGGCCGATGCCATTATCAATATTCCTCTCAATCCGCGCCATTGCTCGCTAAACCTTTCTCAGGCGGTACTGCTGGTTGGTTACGAATTTTTCAAACGCCAGACGGACATCCCCGGCACCCGCTTTGTCACCAACGGCGCCGAAATCGCCCCCAAAGAAAAACTTTTCCAATTCTTTTCTTATCTGGAAAAAGAACTTGACGACTGCGGCAATTTCAAAGTTGATGAAAAACGCCCGCGCATGGTCAGAAACCTGCGCAACATCTTTTCCCGCCCGCAGTTAACCGGTCAGGAGCTGGATACGCTCTACGGCGTGATAAATTATTTGCGCCGTCCGCATAAAAACTGACTCAAAAAAGATTATATCTTTACCAAATCTTGAAACTTCGGTTCTAAAATAGCTGTGTATTGGTATAATCACAAGGAGTAATGCGATGCAGGCCGAAAATCTGGCTCATGCCCCAAATATAATATTCGGAATGAATCCGATGATTCTTTCCACGGCAATCTTGATTGTCAGCTACATCATTCTCTTCACTGAAAAACTCAACCGCGCCGTCGTTGCACTGCTCGGCGCCGCCGTAATGATATTCTCCGGCATATTGTCGCAGGAAACCGCGCTGAAAGGGATCGACTTCAATACGCTGGCTCTGCTGATCGGGATGATGACAATTGTCGGCATTTCGGAAAAATCAGGTATGTTTCAGTTTGTTGCCGTCTGGGCAGCACAGAAAGTACGGGCTAATCCGCGGGGGCTTCTGATTGCACTGTCTGCCGTTACCGCTGTTTTTTCCGCCCTGCTGGACAACGTCACAACCGTGCTCCTGATTGTTCCGGTCACATTCCAAATCACACGCAAACTCAAAATCAATCCTTATCCTTACCTGATTTTGGAAATTTTTGCCTCCAACATCGGCGGCACGGCTACCTTAATCGGCGATCCGCCTAATATCCTCATCGGTTCGGCGCTGAACCTGAGCTTTATGGACTTTGTCAATGAACTCACGCCGGTTGTCGTCGTAACCATGCTGGTCTTAATTCTGGCTTTTGATCTGGTCTGGGGCAAACACCTTAAAACCACCGAAAAAAATAAACAGGCTGTTATGAAAATCAGCGCCATAGACACCATTACCGATTGGACATTGCTGAAAAAATCATTATTTGTGTTAACAGCCGTTATCATCGGTTTCATGGCCGCCGAGCATCTGCATATTGCCAACGGTACAATTGCCATGTTCGGCGCCGCAGTTTTATTGCTGCTATACACGGCAGGCAATTCTCACAGTGAAAGAGAACATAAGGTAGAAGAAGCCTTCGGACTGGTTGACTGGACAACCATTTTTTTCTTTGCCGGATTATTTGCCATCGTTTACGGTCTGGAAGAAGCCGGCGTGCTGGCATTGCTGGGGCAGAAATTTGTAGAAATCACTGACGGAAGCATTGAAAAAGCTGCCATGCTGGTCGTCTGGATTTCGGCTTTTGTTTCAACGGCAATTGACAACATTCCCTTTGTTGCCACTATGATTCCGCTGATAAAATCCATGGAAGAATCAATGGGCGGCCGCGAGGCTATGATGCCGGTATGGTGGGCTTTGTCACTGGGCGCCTGCTTTGGCGGCAACGGTTCACTGATTGCGGCTTCCGCCAACGTCATTGTTGCCGGTATGGCTCAGCGTGAAGGCCACCCGATAAGCTTTGGACGCTTTTTAATCTGGTCACTGCCGGTCATGCTGGTCAGTGTCGGAATTGCCGCACTCTACCTGCACATCAGGCACTTTATGTAAAAATGCCGGCAAAACTTTCTGAGAGGCTGTGGCATACAGCCTCTTTTTTTGTGCAAAATTAACAGATTATTAGCACTCTGGCTGATAAAACTAAAAGGTATTATTTTTATTATAAGGAACAGATTATGCATGCAACAGATATAACCGCAATTCCGCAGCTTATATGGGGGATGGATGCCAAAGTTCTGGCAACGGTGATTGTGATTATCGCCTATGTCATATTGTTTACGGAAAAAGTAAACCGCGCCATCGTCGCCCTTCTGGCCGCCTCGGTCATGATATTCTCCGGAATCCTGACCCAAACCACCGCCCTGCAGGGCATTGATTTTAATACCTTGGCCTTGCTCATCGGTATGATGACAATCGTCGGCATATCCGAACGCTCGGGGATGTTTCAATATGTTGCCGTTTGGGGTGCCAAAAAGGTTCGCGCCAACCCGCGCGGCCTGCTCGTCGTATTAGCCGTTGTCACCGCCGTTTTTTCAGCCTTTCTTGACAACGTAACCACCGTGCTCCTGATTGCGCCGGTAACGTTTCAGATTACCCGCAAGCTCAAAATTAATCCTTATCCTTACCTGATTTTAGAAATTTTTGCCTCCAACATCGGCGGCACCGCTACCTTAATCGGCGATCCGCCTAATATCCTTATCGGTTCGGCCTTAAACCTGTCTTTTACCGATTTCTTATACGAACTCACGCCGGTCGTTACCGTTACCATGCTCGTCTTAATCCTCGGTTTTGATATGATTTGGGGCAAAAACCTGACCACCACGGAAAAAAACAAACAAACCGTGATGAAAATCAATGAAATCGACTGCATTACCGACTGGAAGCTGCTGCACAAATCGCTGCTGGTTCTGGCTCTGGTTATCCTTGGTTTTATCTGCGCAGAACACCTGCACATTGCCAACGGCACCATCGCCATGTTCGGCGCCGCGGCCTTGTTGCTGCTTTACACGCTCGGAGACAGCCATGACAAACGCGACCATAAGGTAGAAGAAATTTTTGGCGTTGTTGACTGGACAACCATCTTTTTCTTCTCCGGCCTGTTTGTTATCGTATATGGTCTGGAAGTCACCGGCGTTTTGGGAATGCTGGGTCAGAAATTTGTAGAACTGACCGAAGGCAGCATTGAGAAATCAGCCATGCTGATTATCTGGGTCTCTGCCATTGTTTCAAGCGCTATTGATAACATCCCGTTTGTTGCCACCATGATTCCAATGATTAAGTCCATGGAAGAATCCATGGGCGGCCGCGAGGCTATGATGCCGGTATGGTGGGCTCTGTCACTGGGCGCCTGCTTTGGTGGTAACGGAACCCTGATCGGCGCTTCAGCCAACGTGATTGTCGCCGGTATGGCTCAGCGTGAAGGACATCCGATAAGCTTTCTGGGCTTTATGATCTGGTCGGTTCCGGTTATGCTGATAAGCGTCGCCATTGCCGCGCTTTATCTTCACATCCGTTTCTTCATGTAAGAAACAACCTCACAAAAGCGGCTGCAAGGCCGCTTTTTTTTCGCATTTGACAAATAATAAATTCCCGCCTATTATCCGGTTGATAAATCATATTATTAATTAAAAAATTTTCTCTATATGAAAGCTGTATTATTAATTTTGGGAATTTTAGCATTATGGCTCTTAATCCCGCTGATTAAATGGATAAATTTTATGACGTCTCACGGCCTTTGGTCGGTTTGGAAAAGAAAGCAAAGAAACAAACGCTGGTATAAATACGTAAAGAAAATCATAAATTTTCTGAACGGCACGACCTACCGCAACAAATACTTTAAGACAGAAAATATCGAATACGTTTTTGAAAATCTGCAAAAACAAAATTATGATGATTTTACTTACTATCTTTTCAGTATTTGTAATTATCCGGTACACGTATATCATACCTCGGACAACAAAATTACGGCAGACATCCTGCAAAATGCTTCCGTAATCAAAAGTTGCAGCTTCTCCAAAGAAGACATTCAGGAAAAAGATGTTAAAAAGAACGTATTGTACCGGATTGTCAGCTATTGCTATGACCATCCGCTTTCGGAAGATGAGCACGGTCTTAGCCCGTTGATAGACTCTTTTATAAACGAACATCTGGCTTCGGACATAAGAACGGCTCCGGAACGCAGGATTGTTCTGAAAAAATTGGGCTCCGAAATATGTTACGAACTCAAATACAAACAACAAAAATACAGTTCAAACATCAAACTGAAGCAAAATGCTCTCCGGCCGATTCAATATTCTCATCGTTATGAAGAACAAGAACCGATACCGGAAAATATTCTTGAACGTCATAAAAGAATCATACGCTATACAACAGTCGCCCTGCACCAAATTCATGAGATAATATGCAGCTAAGACGTTGAAATTGCTTACATGCAAAAATCCTTGACAAGTTTTATAATATCGCATATACTGAAAAGGTATAAAACTTATAGATAAGAATTTTCACATGTGTAGCAAATAACTTTACGATCTCAGCGCTGATTTTGAGTTTTATATATATGCTGGAGACAGAAGTTAAATAAAAACCGCATTTTACATGCGGTTTTTTTATTGCCCCTTTCTATCTCTTTTCCCCCACTTTCTCCTATCTCCCTTTTCTCTTTTATGTTTCTTCTATCCTCCCCCGTTCCTCCCTCACCCCGCTTATCTCACCTGCATCGCCCTCTCGTCCCTTTTCTCACCCACCCCGCTTATCTCATCTGCTTCACCCCACTCACCCTCTCTTTCTTCCCTCCGCCTTTTCTCCCCGTCCCTCTATTTCTCTAACTTCTTTTAGCCAAATTTCTCCCGCTTTTTCCTATCCTCCTAGCCAAAATCCCCACCCCACTTTTTATTATATGTTGACATACATGTTTCTTTGTGATATAGTGACTATAATGTCATTCTGAGTGCAACGAAGAATCCAGTCGAGTGATAAGGCTAATTTATTTTACTGGATCCTTCGCTCCGCTCAGGATGATCTGCACAGC
>CABUWG010000057.1 GCA_902495305.1 uncultured Pseudomonadota bacterium
ATAGAGAAAAAGGAGAGGATAGAGAAAAAGGAGAGGATAGAGAAAAAGGAGAGGATAGAGAAAAAGGAGAGGACAGAGGAAGAAGGGGGAGAGCAGGTTGAGAGAAAAGGGTGTGAGAGGTGATGTAACGGGAAAGGCGTAAGAGTGTGAAAGGTTTAGGGGCGAAATAAAACGAGAGAGGAGGCAGAAAGCGGTTGAGGGGAGTGTGAGGACGGAATTTGGGGAGAATGACAGAGGTGAGTGAAGTGTGGATAGAAAAGCAGAAAAAAGATAAGAGGGGATAGAAAAAAGGGAGGGAGTGTACATCGTAAGATTAGAAAAAGAAAACCCTCCGATTTATTTTCGGAGGGTATCTGTAATTCTTACAAAAACTCTAAATACTGATGTCGACAATTTGGCCTTTGGCGCCACTTGCCGCAATGGCTGTTTGAAGTTGGGTGTTTTTTTCAGTTTCAGCAATTTTCTCCTGAACCTGAAGGGCGGTTTTCATATCACTTAATTGAGACGAATTTATTATTGGCGGATAAGAACCGTAATTTGATGAAATATTCATGCTCATGTGTTTAGTCCTTTACTGTCCAAACCAAGATTTATTATAGCATAATTTTACGATAAGGTCAAGGTTGAGAGAGATATAGAAAAAACGCCGGGAAATCCGGCGTTTTTAAGTTGTTGAGTTTACTACTTTATATGAAGCGGTGTGTAATTTCCGCATTCTTCCTCAACTAAATCGTCTTTTTCAACCGTACGCCATTCGGGATTTTGCCGGACATCGTAGCGTTTGGTTACGTTGTCAGAGAAAGTGACGTAAGCTACTTTGTTCTTTTTGGTTTCGGAGCCGGTGTAAGAGCCTTTGAGGCCGCTTATTACGTCTCCGCGGTTGTGCTCAATATAAGGAGAAAGTGAACCGCTGGCGGCAGTTGTTGTTTCTTCATCATCAAAAATCAAACGGATAATTTTTACTGTTTTCACGTTCGAATCTTTTTGGGATGTTTTAAATATCTCATTCATTGTTTTTGTGTTTATTATGGTTTTTTATGAAGCGGATTATAATTACTGTATCTTACTTCAACCAAATCGCCTTTTTCAACTGTACGCCATTCGGGATTTTGCCGGACGTCGTAGCGTTTGGTTACGTTGTCAGAGAAAGTGACGTAAGCCACTTTGTTTTTTTTGGTTTCTCCTCCGGTGTAAGAACCACTGTGGCTGCCGGCAGTATTTCCAAAGCGGTCAAATTTAGGAGATAAAGTGCCTCGAGCAGCAGTCGTTGTTTCTTCGTCATCAAAAACCAAGCGAATAATCGTTACTTTCTTAACGTTTGAAACCGGCTGTTGCGTTGATTGCGCTGCAAGGTTACCACATAAAAACAATAAAACAAAAATCTGAGAAATAATAATTTTTTTCATGATTTAATAATTTTAAAGATTCATAAAAATTGGTTTTCAATATGAACATACACATAGACGATAATTTTGTCAATGCCTTTCTTTTTGTAAAAAAAACGGGGTTAAGTTAAAACCCCGTTTATAATACCAGCAGGTGCTCTTTCCGGTCGTCAGGCTTGTTTTGCCTCAGGTGGAAAACAAGATACTGTCCGGAAGAGATGCTTAACGGATTAACGGTTTATATTTAATCCGGTGCGGGTTGGCGGCATCTTCACCGAGGCGGCGTTTTTTGTCTTTCTCGTATTCCTCAAAGTTTCCTTCAAACCAGACAACGTTACTGTCACCTTCATAGGCCAGAATATGGGTCGCCAGACGGTCTAAAAACCAGCGGTCGTGTGAGGTAACCAAAACACAGCCGGGGTATTCCATAATGCCTTCTTCCAGAGCACGCAGCGTGTCAACGTCCAAGTCGTTGGTCGGTTCATCGAGCAGAATGACGTTAGCGCCTTTTTTGAGCATTTTCGCCAGATGGACGCGGTTTCTTTCACCGCCGGAAAGCTGTCCGACTTTCTTTTGCTGGTCAGCGCCTTTGAAGTTGAATTGTCCGACATAAGCGCGGGACGGCATTTCTTTTTTGCCGAGCTGTATCATATCCAGACCGTCGGAAATTTCTTCCCAGACGGTTTTATCGGCATCCAGTTCATCGCGGGATTGGTCAACATAACCAAGATCGACGGTTTCGCCGAGGCGGATTGTGCCCGAATCCGGTTTTTCCTGTCCGGTTATCATCCGGAACAAGGTGGTTTTACCGGCGCCGTTCGGGCCGATGATTCCGACAATCGCCCCTTTTGGAATTTTGAAAGAAAGGTTGTCAATCAGCAGCTTATCGCCGTAGCCTTTGGAAATGTCATTGGCTTCAATAACCAAATCGCCCAGGCGATCGGTCATCGGAATATTAATGCTGGCAAAAGAGAGCTTGTCTTTGCCGGATTGTGCCAGAAGTTCTTCATAAGCGTTAATACGCGCTTTGGATTTGGCCTGACGGGCTTTGGGATTTTTCTGAATCCACTCCAGTTCGTTGGCCAAAGTTTTCTGACGGGCGCTTTCTTCGCGGGATTCCTGCTCCAGACGTTTTTGTTTTTGTGCCAGCCAGGAAGAATAGTTGCCTTCATAAGGGATTCCCTGTCCGCGGTCAAGCTCCAGAATCCAGCCGGTCACATTGTCCAGAAAATAGCGGTCGTGCGTTACCATGACAACGGTTCCGTTGTAATTTTGCAGGTGTTTTTCCAGCCAGGCTACGGACTCGGCATCCAGATGGTTGGTCGGTTCGTCGAGCAGCAGCATATCCGGTTTTTGCAGCAACAGGCGGCAGAGGGCGACACGGCGTTTTTCACCGCCGGAGAGTTTGGTGACGTCGGCATCGGCCGGCGGACAGCGCAGGGCATCCATGGCGATCTCGATCGTTCGTTCAAAATCCCAGCCGTTGCAGGCGTCGATTTTTTCCTGCAGAGCGGCTTGTTCTTCAATCAGGGCATTCATTTCTTCATCGCTCATCGGCTCAGCAAATTTTGCTGAAACTTCTTCAAAGCGTTTCAACAGGTCTCTTGTTTCTCCCAAGCCGTCCATAATGTTTTCAATCACGTTTTTGGACGGGTCGAGTTTGGGCTCCTGTTCAAGATAGCCGACGCGGGCGCCTTCGGCAGCCCAGGCCTCGCCGTTAAAGTCTTTATCGACTCCGGCCATAATCTTCAGCAAGGTCGATTTACCGGCGCCGTTAACGCCCAGAACGCCGATTTTGGCACCCGGAAGAAAGGACAAAGTGATGCCTTTGAAAAGCTCTTTGCCGCCCGGGAAGACTTTGGTCAGGTTTTGCATTACAAAAATATATTGGTAAGAAGCCATATTTTTATTTCTCCGGTTAAAAGTTTTAATTGGAGCCAAGTATAACGAAAAGTTTTGATTTTGCAAGCGAAGTTATTTATTGCCGGCGGCTGATGCGTTTGATGCCTGACGGCTGTGGTGCCGAAGCTGTCCGCGGCGTTGTCGTACCGGCGTTTGAGACGGCGTTTTCATAACGCGGGCGGGCTTCGGGTTTGAGAGACGTGATTTGTGGTTTGAGCTGCTGCGGATTAACTTTGCGCTGGTTTTCGGCATAAATGCTTTGTGCGGCGCCGATTTCGGGAGCGCTTGTGTCATAAATCTGAGAAGCGTCATAAGGGCGGAAAGGTTTGATGATTTTGCCGTCGGGCATTTTTAATGAGCCGTCGGCATAGAGCGTGATGTTGAAGATTTCCTGATTGTCAAAGCGGCGGACAATCTGCGGGCATTCGTAAAAGCCGTCAAGCTGTTTGGAGATATAAGCGTCGGCTTTGGCTTCGCTATAAGCATAAATGCCCTGATTCATAATCTCAACATTCGGCGCTTTGGTCAGCATAATGGCGCGGGCCAGCATTTCATAGGTGGCATAGCGCGTGGAACCGCAGGCCATGCCCTGACCGCCGATGGCGCCCAGAGCCTTGACTTCTTCCATATAAGGAAGCTGGGCAAAAGCGGTGCCGGCAGACAAAAAAAAGGCAGAACCAAGCAATAGAATCTTCTTCATTTTTCTTTCCTGTGTTGCGGATTTGTGCCGATTATAGTAAAAATATTTGCTTTTGCAAAATCTTTTTTCAGAAATCGTATAAATTTTGGTTGACAAAGCAGAATAATTGGCATAAGTTGCGGGCAAACACTTCGTATAAGGAAAGAAAAATGAAAGTTTACAGCTCATTGAAGTCAAAAAAAGTACGCGATAAAGACTGCAAAGTTGTTCGCCGCAAAGGCCGCGTATACGTTATTAACAAGAAAAACCCGAAGCTGAAAGCCCGTCAGGGTTAATTGCTTGTTGAACGAACAGACAGATTTTTGAAAAAGGCGCCGTTGTTAAGCGCCTTTTTTGTTATTTGCCGAGAAGGCAAAAACAAAAGAACGAATCATAAAAATTTAGAGTATTGAGCGTATTTGCGTTTTTTGTTTTAATTTAAAGTTGTGTGTAAAACTAAAGAACAGTAAAATTTTATCCCCTTTAAAAATGGCTGATTTTTCAGGTTTTCCGCGTGTTTGAATGCAGGTTATGCCCCGTTTTGGCGTATTGAAAAAAATAATGCTTGCCAAATTGGGATTTTCTGTGCTAACAAATCAATCACAGGCCGCTTGGTGGTTTGATTAATTTGTTTTAATATTTTTTGAGGTTTATCATATGACTGATACAGCTAATCGCGTTAAGAAAATCGTTGCCGAACACCTCGGCGTTGAAGAGGCTAAAGTAACTGACACAGCAAGCTTCATTGACGATTTGGGCGCAGATAGCTTGGATACAGTAGAATTGGTTATGGCTTTCGAAGAAGAATTCGGTTGCGAAATTCCTGACGAAGCTGCTGAAAAAATTCTTACTGTTAAAGATGCTATCGACTATCTTTCTAAGAATGCTTAGTCTGTTTAGACTTGAAGAATTGATGAAACTCGCTTGACTTATAGCGAGTTTTTTCATATAAGAAGTAGTCGTGTCTTTTGACTATTAATAATTTTTTATGAGGTAATGTATGAGAAGAGTTGTTGTTACCGGGCTTGGTATTGTTTCACCTTTGGGAAGAGGCGTTGAACATAACTGGAAAAGTATTCTGGCCGGTAAATCCGGAATTAAAAAAATTGAGAATATTGATTTGAAAGATATTCCGGTTCAGATTGCCGGACAGGTGCCCTGGGGCGAAGGTGAAAATGATTTTAATCCGGATACGGTAATGCCTCCCAAAGACCAAAAGAAGGTTGACAAGTTTATTTTGTATGGTCTGGCTGCCGGCGGAGATGCGCTGGAAGATGCCGGCTGGAATGCCGAAACCGCCAGCGAAGAAGAAAAATATCGTGCCGGTGTTATGATGGGGTCCGGTATCGGCGGTTTGCAGGTTATTTATGACAATTCTATTTCTTTTCATGAAAACGGTATTAAGAAAATTTCACCATTCTTTATTCCTTCCTGCCTGATTAATCTGGTATCGGGCAATCTTTCTATCAAATATGGCCTGAAGGGACCGAATCATGCCTGTGTAACAGCTTGTTCTACCGGTACGCACGCTATCGGCGATGCCGCCAGAATGATTGCGATGGGCGATGCCGACATGATGCTGGCCGGCGGTGCCGAATCTGCCGTTAACGTTCTCGGACTTTCCGGTTTTGCGAGAATGAAGGCCGTTACTTCAGACTTTAATGATGCGCCTGAAAAAGCCTCTCGCCCGTGGGATAAAGAACGCAGCGGTTTTGTGATGGGCGAAGGTTCCGGCGCTCTGGTGCTTGAGGAACTGGAACATGCCAAAAAACGCGGTGCCAAGATTTATGCCGAAGTTGTCGGTTATGGTATGAGCGGCGACGCTTATCATATTACCGCTCCGTCCGGCGACGGCGCTTACCGCGCCATGAAAATGGCTGCTGACCATGCCAAGGAGCATGGGGTTGAGTTGAAAGACATCAACTATATTAATGCACACGGAACTTCGACGCCGGCCGGTGACGTCGGTGAGGCTCTGGCTGTCAAACGCCTGTTCGGTGACGAGCTTATCGGCAAGGTTTCAATGTCTTCAACCAAATCTGCTGTCGGACATCTGCTGGGTGCTGCCGGTGCCGTAGAGGCTGTTTACAGCATTATGGCCATTAAAGATCAGACTTGCCCGCCGACACTGAATCTGGAGAATCCGGCTGACGAGCTGGAAGGTTTTGATTTGGTTCCGTTGAAGGCTAAAAAGCGCGAGATCAAAGCGGCCATGTCCAACTCGTTTGGTTTTGGCGGCACAAACTCGTCTTTGATTTTCAAGAAATTTGAAGACTAATGAAAAAAGCACTCTTTTTTGCTTTATTATTAGGTCTGGTTGCACTTTTGCAAATTAGGAAGTGGGTTGTTGAAAGCGGCCCGCTTTCTGATTCTGTTACCGTGATTGTCCCCAAAGGGGCAACATCGGGAACGGTTGCTCAGGTTCTGACACGGGCCGGTGTGATTGACAAGCCGTGGCTTTTTCGCGCGGTCGGCCGGTTGAACGGTCTGGACAAGAGAATCCGTGCCGGAGAGTATGAATTTACGCCGAGGATGTCTTTGTCCGAGACTTTGCAAAAAGTGACGTCCGGCGAGGTTTATTATCGCAAAATTACTTTTGCCGAAGGAATGACCGCTGCGCAGTTTGTGGCTTTGCTTGAAGAGAATCCGGTGCTGTCGGGAGAAGTTACCGAGCCGGTAAAGGAAGGCGATTTGCTGCCGGAAACCTACAGCTTTACATACGGGGACAGCCGGAATTCGATTGTTGTCAGGGCAAAACGGGCGATGTCCGATGTTTTGACCGAAGAATGGGAAAACCGCAATGACGGTTTGCCGCTTAAATCTCCTCAGGAGTTGTTGATTCTGGCTTCGGTTGTGGAGAAAGAAACCGGTGTGGATGCGGAACGTCCGCAGGTGGCTTCGGTCTTTGTTAACCGCCTGAAAAAAGGAATGAAACTGCAGACGGATCCGACGGTGATTTATGCACTGACAAAAGGCGAACGGGAGTTGGGCCGGCCGCTTTTGAAAAAAGATTTGGGAACGGACAGCCCGTATAATACCTATAAATATTATGGTTTGCCGCCGGCGCCGATTTGCAATCCCGGTGCGGAGGCTATCAGGGCGGCGGCACATCCGGCTGATACGGATTATTTGTATTTTGTTGCCAGCGGTGACGGCGGGCATAATTTTGCAACTTCACTGAATGACCATAACCGGAACGTGAAGGTATGGCGCCAGAAAAATAAATAAACTTCTTGACAAAAATTGTCAGATTAGAGTATAAGAAAGCATCATAAAAATTATTATGGTGCTTTTATTAATATAAAATATTATATCATTATGGAAATTCAAACTTTTCATTTGACGGAAGGTGTTCAAAAGTATTTACGAGAGAAAAAAATTCCGAAGGAGTGGTTTTATTTATTGGCGTCACTCATTGTTTACCGCGGCGGAGCGGAAGATGCAAAGACGTTGACTCCGGAGACGGGTTTTGAAAATGATCTGGGTATGGATTCATTGGATAAGGTGCAGGTCGTTATGGATATTGAGCGTGTTTTTGATATTCAGATTGCCGATGATGAAGCAGAACGCTTTTATACTTTGGCCGATATTTTAGAATATCTGAGGCGCAAGGTTTCTGATGTTAAGCTTTCCGAGGTTTTTGAACTTGATTAATAAAATGCGGCTTGAGCCGCATTTTTTTTGTGTTTGGATGAAAAAACATCTTGTGCAATTTGCAGGAATGATGTATATTCTTTCACACAAAAAAATTATGAAGTTATTATTTTATTGTTTAACATATTAAATTCATTTAAGATTATGAATAAAAATGAGATTAAAAGCAGATTGTTGAAAGTTATTGCCAAAAGAGTTAACAAACAGTTGGATCAGAATTGGAAGGATTTGAAAAGTCTGAAGAATCTGAAAGTCGGAGAAGGGTATGTGACCATGGACAGCAGCTTTTGCGATGATTTGTGCATGGATTCATTAGACCGGATAGAACTGGCGATGGATATTGAAAAGGCTTTTTCTCTGCCACGGCTGGATGATGCCAAGGTGGAAAAATGGAAGAATGTTTCTGATTCTTATCAAACGGTATGTGAAGTTTTGAAGGTTGCTTAAATTCAAATTATCAGCTTATGAACATCATTTGGTGGACAATCCTGATGCTTTTGACGGCATCCGGTCTGTTTTTTACCCGAAAAATCGGTGAATTGAAAAGGGAATATGTCCGGCGCAGGTCAGTGTATTATTCCCGAAAAATCAAAAAGTATGAATTGCTCAGCAATGCGGTTATTTTCAGTTTTCTTGCTTTGGCTTTTTGGGCGCTTGCCGCTAAGCAGCTGGAAGGTAATGAAATTGTATTGGCGCTGTTGGCCGGTTATGCTTTGTTTGAGGCCGTAAGAGCTTTTTATCGCCGCAGATTGCTTTATCTGCTGTTATGGGGAGCTACTCTGATTGTCGTTCTGGCTTATCTGCTGTTTAAGGCCGGCTGGCTTGCGCTTGTCGTGGTTGTCCTTATGGTGATCAGCTGGTGGATTAAAATCTGGAATTTTTATAAACATTAATCTTATTTATATGCAAAAAAACATGAAACTCAGGATGTTGGAGCATAAGTGCCTGACATGCTATACGCCGATATATAGGGCGGGAGAAATTTTTGAAGGACAAATTTATGAGATGAACGGTGACCGGAGCGCCTTGTCAGTTGACTTGTGCAGAGGCGGGAATTGTACTGTTGATCTCAGGGAGCTGTCCGGTATTGAACCAAGGTTTGAGATCGGGGATGAGGTTGAACTTGTTTATATGCCTCAGGTCGCGACGCGCTGGGATCCGGAAAAAAGTTTTTCTCTTAGTTTTCGGTATTTGAAATCGCGTTTTCCGAATTATATTTTCGGAGATGAGCGGTTTGGAACGGTTTTGGTGCGTGGAACGAATGCCATTTTGGTTTTGCTGGATGAAGAAAGAGAAATCGTCGGACGATATTTGCCGCCGTATGGTGTTGTGCCGGATTATCTTCAGAAGCTGCGTGTCGGCGACAAGGTGGTTTGCAATTGCACCCAGAACGGAGATATCGTTAATATTGACGAGATGGTTATGTGTGAGTGATTAATAATCTTAATGTTAAAAAGTATGTTAGAAAAACTGAAAAAACTTGCCCGAAAGTTTGGTATTCTGGCCAAACCGATGCAGATTTTTGCTCCGTTAAGACACTCTCAGAAATTGGGGGAAGCGGACAGGAGCAGAATTTCTGCCGAACAGGGAGTTAAAGCTTCTCAAAATGTGCCGAGAAAAGGAACGAGAGGGAAGTAGGCGTGAAAAATGCGTTGGACAATCCAACGCATTTTTTTGTGGTTCAAACTTTGTATCTTTCTTTTCTTCTTCAATTTTCATGAACTGTTTCTGCCTCTCTCTTTAGCCAAATTTCTCTCGCTTTTTCCTATCCTCCTAGCCAAAATCCCCACCCAACTTTTCATCTATGCTTGACACTGGCATTTCTTTGTGGTATAGTGACTATAATGTCATTCTGAGTGCAACGAAGAATCCAGTTTAATAATATAGCTGATTTATCTG
>CABUWG010000058.1 GCA_902495305.1 uncultured Pseudomonadota bacterium
AGACGGCCTGAACTTTTTCATGAAGACTTAGAAAACGAGTTTAGGGCTAGTATTTTTGCTTTTGTGGCTGCCGGCCTCCCGGCCTTTTGTTACATGACAAAAGTAACAATTAAAAATAACAAACTTAATGAAGATGAGGAAATATGAAAATAAAAAAAAGAAAATTGGCGGCAAAAAAAAAGGGGAGAGGGAAGACAGGGCAGAAAGATGAAGGAGAGAGTGAAACCTGATTCCAAGACCGTTGCCGATGAATTCTAAAGATGAAGAAAAGACAAGAATAAAGGGTGGAAAAAAGAAAAAAATAGTGTATGATGACGGCAAGAAAGGAAAAATAAAACAATGGCACTAAAATTTGAAATTTTAAAACGCAGCGGCAAATCCCGCCTCGGCAAACTCCATACCAAACACGGCACGGTTGATACGCCGGCATTTATGCCCGTCGGCACTTGCGGTACGGTAAAAGCGATGATGCCGGAATCCGTCGCCTCGACCGGAGCGCAGATTCTGCTCGGCAACACCTACCACCTGATGCTTCGTCCGGGGGCTGATCTGGTTGAAAAAATGGGCGGACTGCATAAATTTATGAACTGGGATAAACCGATTTTGACCGATTCCGGCGGCTTTCAGGTTATGAGCCTGACCGGCCTGCGTAAACTGACGGAAGAAGGCGTGACTTTCAGCTCGCACGTTGACGGCAAAAAGTTTTTCTTGAGCCCTGAGGAGTCAATCAAAATCCAGCACAAACTGGATTCCAACATCACCATGTGCATGGATGAATGTGTCAAACTTCCGGCCACGCATAAAGACGTGCAAAAATCAATGGAAATGTCCATGCGCTGGGCCAAACGAAGCAAGGCTGCCTTTGTTGACCGCGACGGTTACGGCATCTTCGGTATCCAGCAGGGCGGAGATTATGAAGACCTGCGCGGAATTTCTGCCGAAAAACTGAAAGAAATCGGCTTTGACGGCTATGCCATCGGCGGTCTGGCCGTTGGTGAGGGGCAGGAAACCATGTTTAAGGTTTTGGACTATGCACCGGGGATGCTGCCGGACGACAAACCGCGTTACCTGATGGGTGTCGGCCGTCCGGATGATATCGTCGGAGCGGTTTTGCGCGGAGTTGATATGTTTGACTGCGTTATGCCGACCCGTTCCGGACGTACGGCTCAGGCCTTTACCCGTTTTGGCACGGTAAACATCCGCAACGCCCGCCACCGCGAAGACCCGCGTCCGCTGGAAGAAGGCTGCGACTGCCCGCTTTGCCGCAATTACAGCCGTGCTTATATCCATCATTTGCAAAAATGCAACGAAGTTCTTGCCGTTATGTTGTTAACATGGCATAATATCAGATACTACCAAAGATTAATGCAGGGGCTGCGTCAGGCTCTGGCTGAAGACAAACTGCAAGACTTTGCACAACAGTTTTATGCCGATCAGGCGCAGGGCGATATACCGGAGATATAAAAATGACAGAACATTGTCAGGATCAACAGTTTGTAACCGACTTTTTAAAAGAAAACCGCCAAGAGGGCTTGCGTGTGTTTGTTGCCGGCGGCAGCCGCTCGGGCACGGAACCGGTGTATGTTGAAGAAGCATACAATCTCGGCCGCAAAATTGTCAAACTCGGCTTCAAACTGGATTTCGGCGTTTCCAATTCCGGCATTATGGGGGCGGTTGCCCGCGGCGTTTTGGACGGCTGGAACAAAAAGAAAAATGCCGATGGCGCCAAAAGCCCGATTCAGGGCGTGACGACCGAGGCCTATTATGAATTGTACCCCAAAGACGATGAGCTCATCTGCCAGATTGATAACCTGATTTTTGCTAAGACGCTGGAAGAACGCAAACAAAAACTTCTGAATGCCGACTTTGTGGTCTTTGCCCCCGGCGGCGTCGGAACTTTGGACGAGCTGGCTTATGACTGTGTTGCCATGCAGGACGGTTTTTTAGACTTCAAACCGTTTATTTTTTATAATATTGACGGCTATTTTCATCATATTATGGAATATCTCAAGGAGATTGCACTGAAAGGCTTTGCCGATCCGATGCCCTTTATCGTAGTCGATAACAGCGAAGAAATCGGCATTGTCATGCGGTTGATAAAGCAGCGTTATACGCATAAAATGAACGGTAAGGAAGCTTATGCCAAAGTCCGTGAGCTGATTTATGACCTGCCGTATTTCATCAAGAAAAAAACGGACGACAGTATTTTTGTTGAGGACATTGATGCCGAAATCAGCCGTATCCGCACCTCCGGCAGCCCTGAGGAAAAGCAGGAGCTGGAAGCCGCCATTGAACAGGCTTATCTTGAAAAAGAAATTGAGCGGATGTATGAGCGCCTTGCCAAAACCGGCCGCGATACCTCGGTTGTCAGCGACAAACTGACCAAGCTTAAAAAACGCCGCAAAAAATAAGCCGGTTGTTTAATCCGATAAAAAAAGGCCTCTGTGCAAAGCAGAAGCCGGATTAAAACAAATGCCCCGAAATAAAACTCGGGACGGTTGGTTAGGTAATTTTTCTGTCACAAGTATAACTAACTTTTTCGTTTGTTTCTAAAGTCTTAAGTTGACGTAAATTTTCCGCTTGATACAATACAGGCAGTTAAAAAGGAATTTGATTATGTATAAATATATTTTAATGTTTTTTCTTGGGGGCTTGTTGGCATATATTCTATGTTATGCTTTCCAGTCGGATCTTAATATCACAAAAACAGCCGAGCATAAGGCAGAAGCAATTGTTCTGAACTGTCGCCGGCAATTTATTCCGGAGCGGGATTATGTGCCTGATATTCAGCAGAAACAACTTGTGTATAAATCCAATGAATGTATAAAAAAAGAACTGATTGATCAACTTAATAAAATTTTTCATAAAGAAAAACAACAAAAGATTTTATCAAGCATCAATTTGTTAGAAAAAGCAAATATCCAGTTTTATAATACTTTGTACACAGAGAATAAATATGTTCTTTCCTCAGGAACTTTGGATTTGTTGCTTATCCAAAGTTCCTGGGAAAAAACATTACAAAGCTTATTAGCAGATGTAATTTTTCAAGAAGAACTAAATCATTTTTAAATACTTTAAAGCCTCAAGACGTTCTTGAGGATATCTGTAATGGATAATGTTATATTGTTCTTTCGGGTTCATCTTACTCAAAGATGATACATAATCACTCCTTGATTGATAAAGATTATTAATTATTTCTTCATCAGTATAAAAGGAGGCATCTGTACCTAAAGCTTTCTTAACAATTAAATTAGCTCTTCCATGTTGTACGGCTATAGAATATAAAACATCTTTAATAACCGGATGCCGTTGTTCAAGATTAAGTCCTTTAATATGGTTAATATTTTGTAGTAATGGCTGAAGCTTCCGTTCAACAATAAAATCATGCTGAGCTTGGATAAAATCAGGGTCTTTCGCAAGAGAACTCCACATTTGTGCAAAGTTAAGCGTTTTATTATAAGCGCCGGAAAATCCTCCGGCCTGTTGCAGTTGCAGGGCATAATTCCGATAAGCCGTCCGGCTCGTTAAAAATGCCAGAAAATCTTTCATCGTGCCGTTTTTTGTTTCTATTTGATAAGTCCCGTAGCTATAGCCGCCGGTCTTGTCATAACCGATGGCCGCCGGATTGCCGTTTGATTCAAAAGAAGCACTCAATGTGCCGGGTTTGTAAGATGTCATTATGTTACTCCGATAAAAAAAGCCTCTGCGCAAAGCAGAAGCCGGATTAAAAAAATGCCCCGAAATAAAACTCGGGGCGGTTAAAACGCATATGAATCTGATATTATGGTTACACTCATACACTATAACAAATTTTATACAATACAGTGACACCAAAGTCAATGCTCTGCCGACAAGTCTGTGGATAATTGCAGTATTTACAGTGGGTTAATAAAAACGCCCTGTATCACGACGGATACAAGGCGTTTGTTTAATCGTCACCTGTGGCATAAACCGTTTTAATCAGCCTGTACCCATGGCGTTTAATCTTTTTTTCGGCTTCTTCAAAGCTGCATAAGCCCAGATTGACCGCTTGTAAGACTGCCGCTTCGTCAACCAGATGTAACTTCAGCATCAACGGCAAAACCTTGTTTTCCATTTGCGGATACCACTTTAACATTGTTGCAAACGCCCGCAAAGGTTTGTCCGGTTTGGTCAGACAGGCGCATTCCCAGTCAATAATCATCTCCCGATAATCCTTTTCGTTCTGGCAATGCTTTCCGTCATATTCGGTATGATGCCGCGAGTGTCGGCGGTGAATCCCCTGAACCTCTTCCACGTCCAGCCACGGAAGCCAGTATAAAAACAGCTTGTCCAGATCATGCCTCAGGCCTTTGAGCGTGTTATGTCCCAAAACCTTTTTTTCAACTTTCAGAAAAGCCAGCTTGTGCCGCCAGGTGTACAAAAAATAATCAACGCGAATTGCTATTGAACTCATAAACTAAAATAATTTAGATAAAACATAAACATTCGGCGGCATTATACCTGATTGCAAAATTTTGTCAACCCGCCGGACAAGAAAGCTTTTGGCTTTTGTAATATTTTATGCTAAACTGACGCTGTTTTTTAACAAACGGAGAGAAATATGGAAACCAGCGTTACCGGATTTTTATGGAAATATACCAAAAAGCTCAAATTATGGTGCTTTCTGGTTGTTCTGACTTTTGCATTGGCAACGGTGCTGGGCAGAATGTTCAACTATTTCAGCGCCCGAATGGTAGACCTGATTGCTTCCGCGCCGGCAGATTCTCAAACCATGCACACGCTGCTTCTCCTCAGCGGCGGGATTTTTGCCGCCATCTCTCTCCAAAGTCTGGTCGAGATTGCACAGCGCCTGATAAACGTGCGCTTTATGCCTTACTATCTGAGCAAAGTCTCACGCGATTTGTTCAGCCATGCCCACAAACATTCTTCTTCCTTTTTTGCGGAAGAAATGGCCGGAAACATCGCCGGCAAAATCAAAAATATCATCAACAATACCGAGCAGGCCTATTTTCATATTCTCTACGGCCTGCTGTCACCGATTTTGAGCTTTGTCATCAATATTGTATTTATCTATATGGTCAATGTCGAACTTGCGCTGTGTTTTACGGTTGTCACACTGCTTTTTGCCGCGCTGATGATCTGGCTCAAACGCAAACTTATCCCGTTTTCCGAGCGCAAAAACAAACTGAGTTCGGAAGCCACGGGTGTCATGGTTGACAGCATTACCAACTCCGATTTGGTTAAGAACTTTAGCAATTACCTTTATGAAAAACACCGCTATTACAGCTCTGTTAATAAGATGATGAAAGCCCTGCGAACGGAAGAACTGAAGTCCTCGCGCATCGACTATGCCGTCAAAGTCGTGTTTGACATCATGACGGTCAGCTTTATCCTGTTGGTCTTTTATTATTGGTATGCCCAAAATATCAGCGTCGGCGGCGTTGTGCTGGTTTTGTCGCTCATCAGCTCGATGATTCACGTCGTGGCCAATATCAGCATGTTTACCACGCGCTTTGTTCAGGTTGTCGGCGGCATCCGCGACGGTCTGAAACTTCTGGCCAAACCCTGCGAGGTAACGGACAAAGCCGGTGCGAAAAGCATTAAAATCAGCAAAGCCGATATCCGGATTTGCAATTTGAACTATCACTATAAAGAAGCCAATGCTTTGTTTAAAGACTTTTCCCTGCATATCAAGGCCGGTGAAAAAATCGGTCTGGTCGGCCATTCCGGCTCGGGAAAATCTACGCTTGTCCGGCTGCTGTCACGCTACTATGACATTCAGTCCGGCGAGATTCTGATTGACGGGCAAAATATTGCCGCCGTGACGCAAGCCTCGCTGCGCCGCAATATTGCCCTGATTCCGCAAGACCCGAGCCTTTTTCACCGCAGCATAATGGAAAATATCCGCTACGGCCGGCTTTCTGCCACGGATGAAGAAGTTTACGAGGCCGCCCGACAGGCTTTCTGCCATGATTTTATCTTAAAAATGCCGCAGGGTTATGACAGCAAAGTCGGCGAGCGCGGCGTGATGCTCTCCGGCGGCGAGCGGCAGAGAATAGCCATTGCGCGGGCAATTTTGAAAAACGCCCCGATTTTGATTCTGGACGAGGCCACTTCGGCGCTGGACAGTGAGAGTGAACATTATATACAGGCATCATTAAGGAAGCTGATGGAAGGCAAAACCGTCATCGCCGTTGCGCACCGCTTGTCCACGCTGAAGGAAATGGACCGTATTGTCGTTATGGACAACGGCAAAATCATAGAAGAGGGGACGCATACGGCGCTGATTCGCAAAAAAGGCGCTTATTACGGGTTTTATAATATGCAGGTTTCCGGTTTTGTGCAGGAGGCTCAATAGTTTTTTAACAAAATTGCGCTATATTGTCCTAAATTGAAACAATAATAATCCGGAGTTGTGCCATGCGCGAAAAGTTAAAATTTGTTTGGGATGCAGTCAGTTATGCTTTTTCAGGTCTCTCCAAAGCGTTAGAACCGGTCACGGCACCGCTTTGCGCCCTGCGGGAAAAACTGGCCGCCGCTTATTATCAGAAAACCGAACTGCATTTAACCGTGCACGGCCGCCTGCGCGAGCAGATTATTTCCGGAAAGCTGCTCCTTGTTGCACGTATTTTTCTGATCTTTTTTATGATTGCACAGGCCTTTGCCGTCTATCATGTCATCCCGCGCATGAACGTTCTGATTGCCATGCTGATTTTGTATCTTCCGCTGTCAATTCTGGTCATCCGCGGCTATCGGCTGGCACTTCTTCTGGTTATTCCGATATCATTTTACATTATGGTGCGCTACCAGCTGCAAAATTATGTCACCATAACGGTCGGTTCGTCTTGCACGCTGCTTTTGCTGCTGCTGAGTTATTTTAACTTCAAGCTGGAAAACACCAAAAGCCTGTTGCAGCGTCAGGGGCTGCTGCCCAAACCGGAAGGGACGTTTTGGCGCGACTTTGCGTTTTCTCTGCTGTTGTTCGGCATTTTGAGCGTCTATACCACACTATATAACAACATGCAGGAAAAAGCCCGTAAAGAAGCGCTCGAGCAGGCACAGAAAAACCTGATGGAAGCCGCCGGCTATGTTGTCTATCACCAGCGGGCATACAGCGATTATTGCAAAAAAGAAGGCTGGCAGGTCAAGCTTTATCCGCAGGCTTTCAACGACAAGTTTGCCGCCGAAGTCAAAAATATAGAAATCAAACTGTCCGAGCAGCAAAACAGTCTGAAGAAAATTTATGACAACGCCCGCGGCACCAATTGGTCAAAAACCTTGCGTCAGGTCGCCAAAGAAATTAATAATATCCGCGAAGACGCTATTATCCGCCGCTTTGCCAAAGAACTCAAACTTCCTGTCGCGGAAGTCAGAATGACTTCGGAAATGGATGATACCATGACAATGAAAGAAGCCTGCAAACTGTTTGATGAAGAACACGACAAATATCTTGCCGCCGATCGTCCGGAGTTTGGGGTTATTTCCATGTTTAAGTAAGGGGGAACAATGCTGAACTTTATCTGGGCCGGATTTTTTCTGGCCGCCTTTGCCGCCGCGTTATACCAAAGCCTGTGGCTGGGCAACGGGACAATCTGGACAGATTTGGTCACGGCGGTTTTTTCTTCTTCCAAAAACGCTTTCAGCATTTCGTTAAACCTGACCGGCATTTTATGCCTTTGGCTCGGCTTGCTGAAAATTGCCGAGAAAGCCGGCTTGACCGAAGCGCTGGCTCGCCTGCTGCAACCGCTGTTCCGGCGGATACTGCCGGAAGTTCCCGCCAATCATCCCGCCTTGTCCTCCATTGTCATGAACATGGCGGCCAATGTACTCGGACTGGATAACGCCGCCACGCCGATGGGACTGAAGGCCATGGAACAATTGCAAAGCCTGAACCCGCATAAAGACCGCGCCAGCAATGCGCAGGTACTGTTTATGGTCATCAACGCTTCGGCGGTGACACTGATTCCCATCACGATTTTGATGTATCGTTCCGAGCTGGGGTCTGCCAATCCGACAGCTGTTTTTATGCCGATATTGTTTGCAACGTCCGTATCGACGCTTGTTGGTTTTTTGAGTGTGGCCTGGGTGCAAAAGCTGAAAATATTTAATCCGGTCGTTGCCGCCTATCTTGGTGGTTTTGCCGTTTTTGTCGGTACGGTTGCGTGGTATTTTAACAGCCTGCCGGAAAGTTCCAGATTGCAGACTTCCGCCGCTTGGGGCAATTTTATCCTTTTCGGCTTCATCATTTTGTTTATTGCCGCCGGCCTGATAAAAAAGCTCAACGTTTATGAAACCTTTATTACCGGTGCCAAAGAAGGTTTTGATATTGCCGTCAGAATAATCCCTTATTTGGTAGCTATGCTGGTGGCTGTTGCGGTTTTGCGTGCTGGCGGCGTGCTGGATATGATAGTGCTGGGTTTTGAAAAATTTTTTGGCGAGCTGGGCTGGAATACAAACTTTGTTAAAGCCTTGCCGACAGCCTTGCTAAAACCGCTGTCCGGCAGCGGCGCAAGAGCCATGATGATAGAAACCATGCAGACTTACGGCGCAGACAGCTTTCCGGCCTTTGTCGCGTCAGTTGTTCAGGGCTCGACCGAAACCACCTTTTACGTCTTGGCAGTTTATTTCGGTGCCGTAAAAATCAGCAGGGTCGGTGCGGCGCTTCCTTGCGCTTTGCTGGCAGATTTAGCCGGAATTGTCGCCGCCGTTTATTTTTCTTATCTGTTCTTTTAGCAACAAGGGCTGCTCATGCCCTGACGGGCTGCATTGCAGGCCGCCCAGCCGTTATAGCCGCCGCTGGCGTCACGATAAGTTTCCCATGACTTGGTACTGCCGGAATAAGTCGTACATTCGTGAATCGTACCGCACCGGACATAGTTAATGTCGGTACCGTCCCAGTGAGTATCGCACCAGCCGTTGCAATTTTCTTCCCTTGTTGTCGTTCCTGATTTGCAGGAATCACTGGAGTTACAGGACCGGCATGCCGAACAGCACGGACAAGTCGAAGCGCAACCGTACTCGCAGGTTACGTGAGAAGAATGGGAACAACAGGCGGAACAGCGATTACAAGTGCCGCCGCAGCCGTCAGAGATTGTATAAGAACCGCAGGAACATCCCCATTCGTCCGAGCACCTTGGCGTACAGCAGGATTCGTAATTATAACAAGATTTTGTTCCGCAGCCGTTTGTGGTGCGCGAAGAACATCCCGTCGGGTCAGAAGAATAAGGATAAGAAGACGGACAGTTCATGTTACAGGTGTAATAACAGGTATATTCGCAGCCGTCTGTTCCGTTTGTGCCGTAAGACGACGGCGTCAGAGAAGTATAAGACGG
>CABUWG010000059.1 GCA_902495305.1 uncultured Pseudomonadota bacterium
GCGGATCTTACACAATCTCTGACGGGTGTGGCGGAACTTGCAGAAGATGTGAATCCTGCTGTACATCTTCGTCGTCGAACTGGTGTTCCGTTCACTCAACCTGTCATGGCGATTGCTGCTCGGACGGAACAATTCAATCTTGTGACAGCAGATGTGGCGGTTCCGGGTGCTCTTCCGGCGGGGGTAGCTCTGGCGGAAGTTCTGATACTCAGTTGTGGTGTTGCGACGGGAATTGTGATTATAGCGGATGTATGGCTCATGTTGGTTATAATTGTGCTAACAATCCCAGTTATAATGCATGTTTGTCTTCTGGCGGAACACCTGTCTTTTTGCATTGTGTTGGTCCGAGTTTTGGTGGTTATGGATTTGGTCATAATGGCTCACTATATGATTGCCGTTACTGACAAAAGACCCCGCCATTTGTAATGACGGGGTTTTTATTATACTTCCGGAACGGAGGAGCGGGTTCGTTTTTCTTCACTGACCGGACCTTCGTCGCTTTTATCAAGCTTTTCGCCGGCAATGACTTTTTTGATTTCGTCGCCGGTCAGGGTTTCATATTCAATCAGAGCCTGAGCCAGCAGTTCCCATTCCTTTTCTTTTTCCTGCAGAAGCTTTTTGGCGTTGTCATGCCCTTCCGTTACCAGCCGTTTGATTTCGGAATCGACCAGTCTGGCGGTTTCTTCGCTTACGTTCTTGTTTTGAGTCACTGATTTGCCCAAAAAGACTTCTCCGGAATTTTCGGCGTATAAAATCGGACCGAGCAAGTCGCTCATTCCCCATTCCGTGACCATTGAGCGTGCCAGATTGGTGGCAGCGGCAATATCGGAAGAAGCGCCTGACGTTACGGCGTTGTATCCGAATTTTAATTCTTCGGCCACGCGTCCGCCCATCATAATAACAAGGCGTGACAGCATTTTAACGCGGGAATAAGAGTACTGGTCCTTTTCCGGCAGTTGCTGCACCATGCCCAGAGCCCGACCGCGCGGGATGATGGTGGCTTTATGAATCGGGTCTGTTTCTTCTACATACAACGAGCAGATGGCGTGGCCGGCTTCATGATAAGCCGTCAGCGTTTTTTCTTTTTCATCCATTGCCATGGATTTTTTCTCGGCGCCCATCAAAACCTTGTCTTTGGCTTCGTCAAAATCTTTTGACGTTACTTTGCGTTTGTTTTTGCGGGCGGCGAGCAGGGCAGCTTCATTAACCAGATTAGCCAGATCGGCGCCGGAAAAACCGGGGGTTCCGCGGGCTATGACCGAGATGTTGACATCTTTGGCCAGCGGAACTTTTTTGACATGAACGTTCAAAATTTCCTCGCGGCCTTTTTTGTCGGGATTGGTCACCGTGACCTGACGGTCAAAACGTCCGGGGCGCAACAAGGCCGGATCCAAAACGTCCGGACGGTTGGTGGCCGCAATAACAATGACGTTTTCGTTGGCTTCAAACCCGTCCATTTCAACCAGCAGCTGGTTCAGCGTTTGCTCGCGTTCATCATTGCCGCCGCCCAGTCCGGCGCCGCGATGGCGGCCGACGGCGTCAATCTCGTCAATAAAGAGCAGGCAGGGCGAGTTCTTTTTGGCTTGTTGGAACATATCGCGGACGCGGGAAGCGCCGACGCCGACAAACATCTCTACAAAGTCTGAGCCAGAGATGGAAAAGAACGGAACATTCGCCTCGCCGGCAACAGCTTTGGCCAGCAGGGTTTTACCTGTTCCCGGAGGACCGACGAGCAATACGCCTTTCGGGATTTTGCCGCCCAGACGCTGGAACTTTGCGGGTTCTTTTAAGAACTCAATGACTTCTTCCAGTTCTTCTTTGGCTTCATCACAGCCGGCGACATCGGCAAAGGTGACTTTTTTGGTATTTTCAATCAGTCTGGCGCGCGATTTGCCAAAGCTCATGGCTTTATTGTTGCCGGAGTTGGCCTGACGCATGAAGAAGATCCAGACGCCTATGAGCAAAATCATCGGGAACCATGAAATCAGCACACCCCAGAATGTATTTGCCGAGGTATCAACAGGTTTGGCTTCGACTTTGGCGCCACTTTTGCGGATGGTTTCAATCATTGTCGGGTCGTAAGGCGCGTAGGTACTGAATTTTTCGCCATTGGTGGTTATGCCCGTGATGTTCGGGCCTTCGACCGTGACTTCTGACAATTGTTTGTTATCCGCATAATTCATGAATTCTGAAAATGCGACTTTGTTATAATCTTTCACCTGTTGGGAGGCGTTAAAAATATTCATTACCAGAGAAAGGACGACGAATATGGCCAGCCAGATTACAAGATTTCTTCCCGATTTCATTTCAATTCCTTAAAATAATAGTCAAACTGTATTATTATATAGCGTTTTTTATCCTAAAACTCAATAGCGATTAAAAACTTGTCAAATAAAAAAAGGCTGTTATAATCGCGCTTCTGAATTTTATTATTAATATTTATTAAATCTATATCTTATGAAGCAGAAAAAAATTAGCCGAAAGCAAATTTCACAATTTTTTAACGGTGAAAACGAAAACCGGCGCTTTATTGCCAAACAGTGGATGGTAAAGCAAATTTTGCTGGAAAACAAATTCCGGTATGATGATTTTTATTTTCTGGATGTTGAAGACGAAAAATCTTGTCCGGAAGATAAGTTTTGCATTTGCCGGAGCGTTTTGATTAACGGAATGGTTAATTTTATGAACAGAAAATCCGGTTTGGAAAAAAGATTTTTGCACTTTTTCTATCAGGCGCCGGATTGGCAGAGTTTGTTCATCAGTACGTTAAAGTTTCCGTCTTTGGAGCATAATTTGTTCTGGTGCAGCATGCTTTTGACATATTGGATGGCACATGACGAAGTCAGTGAAGATTTGCTGCGGGAGGTCAGTGTTTTGCTGATTGCCAATAAGGAGCAACTGCAGAAAAATCCGGAATTGAACGGTCTTTTGTTTGATCTTTTGACGTGTTTTGTGCAGTCAGCCCGTAAGCTGGAGAAAAAGGAGCTTTTAAGCAAAAACTGTTTTTCATATCTGGACAAGGAGATGGTTTATGCTTTTGAGGAACTGGCTTTGCTGAGCCGGATCTTTCCGGAAGAAAAGGGAGCTGCCGGTTCTGACATTTACAATCTGTGTCATCTGGCGCAGATTTTAGGAAAGGAACAGGAAACGCTCGGGCTTTTGGAGCAGGTTATTTCTCTTTATAATGCGGATGAAATATGCCAGCTGTTAATGGACTGGAAGTCGGAACGCTGGCCGCAGTGTCTTTGTGTCATTTCCCGCCAGCCGCCGCTTTCCGTTGCCGTAGCCGCAGAGCTGCTGGAAAAGCTGAAGAGTTTTCATTATCAGGAAAAAGAGCAGGTTTTTGCCAAAGAAATCGTGCATAAAATTGCGGAGCAGATTCCTTATATGACGGAGAAGCTGATTGCGGCAATTGCCGAGAATGATTTTGATGCGTTGTATAAGCTTGATTTTGAGAACCGTGAGGGCATGTTTAACAGCAATATTATTTTGTTAGGCCGATTGTTAAACGGCAATCGTGCCGCTCTTGCCCGAAGGATTATTGACAAGCTCGGTTTGCAGGAGAAAATAGACGCTTATTTGAGCAGCGAACAAGAAAACGACGCTTTAGCCGAAGCGCTGATGGCCGGCAAAGTTGTTTGTGAGTAAACAAAAGCCTCTCTTTGCGGAGAGGCTTTTTTGTTGCTTTTTACAAAGTGGCTGCAATTTCTTCAATCTCGTAACATTCGATAAAGTCGCCTTTTTGAATGTCATTATAATTTTCAAAACTCATGCCGCATTCATATCCTTCTTTGACTTCTTTGACGTCGTCTTTGAAGCGTTTGAGCTGGCCGAGGCTGCCGTCATGGATAACCACGTTGTCACGCAGCAATCTGACTTTGGCGCCGCGTCTGACCATTCCCTCGGTAATCATGCAGCCGGCAACTTTGCCCACGCCGGTAATGTTGTAGACTTCGCGGATTTCGGCATAGCCCAGAATCTTTTCTTTGAGTTCCGGCGAAAGCATGCCTTCCAGACCTTTCTTAACATCGTCGGCAACGTCATAGATAATTGAATAGTAGCGGATGTCTACGCCGTCGCGTCTGGCCATGTCGCGGGCTTGCGGGTTGGCGCGGACATTAAAGCCGATGATAAAGGCGTTGGATGCTTTGGCCAGTGAGATATCGGATTCCGAAATCGGGCCGACCGCAGAGTGCAGAATCTGGACGCTGACTTCATCGTTGGACAGTTTTTTAATCGTGCCTTCAATGGCTTCAATCGAACCCTGAACGTCGGCTTTGATAATAACCGGCAGGTGTTTGACTTCACCTGATTTAATTTTATCAAGCATTTGTTCCATGGCGGATTTGGCGCTCTTAACCAGTTTGGCTTCGCGCTCTTTACGAATGCGGTAGCCGGTTACTTCCTTGGCCTGATTTTCGTCATTAACGATAACAAAATCATCACCGGCGGAAGGCGTGCCCTGCAAACCGAGAACCTCTACCGGTGTTGCCGGTCCGGCTTCAAAAATCTTGTGGCCGGTTTCATTAAACATGGCGCGGACGTGACCCCATTCTTTGCCGGCAATGCAAATGTCGCCGACGTGCATGGTGCCTCTTTGAACCAAGACGGTTGCAACGCTGCCGCGGCCTTTTTCCATTTTGGCTTCAATAACCGTGCCTTCGGCTTTGCGGTTCGGATTGGCTTTCAAATCCAAAATTTCGGCCTGTAACAAAATGGCCTCGACCAGTTTGTCAATGTTAATGCGTTTTTTGGCGGAAACTTCGGCACACAAGCTGTCGCCGCCCAATTCTTCAATGGCAATGCCGTGATTGAGCAAGGCGGTTTTGACTTTCATCGGGTCTGCGCCGGGGAGGTCGATTTTGTTAATGGCAACAACAATCGGAACCTCGGCAGCCTGCGCGTGGCGGATTGCTTCTACCGTTTGCGGCATAATGCCGTCATTGGCGGCAACGACCAAAACCACAATATCGGTTACTTTGGCACCGCGGGCGCGCATTTCTGAAAAGGCTTCGTGACCCGGTGTGTCAATAAAGGTAATCCGGTCGCCGGTTTCTACCTGAATTTGATATGCACCGATATGCTGGGTGATACCGCCGGCTTCGCGGGCAACGACATTGGTTTCGCGCAGGGCGTCCAGCAATGAGGTTTTACCATGGTCAACGTGACCCATAACGGTTACGACCGGCGGCCGCGGTTTCAGGTCTTCGGCGTTGTCTTCCGGCCCGCTCAATCCGAGCTCGACATCGCTTTCGGCAACGCGTTTGAATTTGTGGCCGAATTCTTCTACGATAATTTGTGCGGTATCGGCGTCAATCGGCTGGTTGATGGTGGCCATTACGCCCAAAGACATCAGTTTTTTGATAACGTCAGCGCTTTTTTCCGCCATACGGTTTGCCAGTTCCTGAACGGTAATAATTTCAGGAATGGTCACTTCCTTAATGATTTTTTCCTGCGGCTGCTGAACGACAACCGGTTTGGGCTGTTTCTTTTTATAGCGGCGGCGCGGACCACCGAAGCCGTAATCATCGTCGTCATCGTCAGAAATTGCGTTGATGTTCAGTTTTCCGCCGCGGCGCTGCGGTTCAAAACTGCGTTTGACAATTTTTTTGCGCTCCTGCTCAAAAGCGTCTTCGCGAGACGATGTTTTTTCTGCAACGGCTTTTTTGCCTTTTTTATGATAATTGTCATCATCATCGTCGTCATCAAAATCTTTGGACTTTTTGTCTTTGCCTTTGAAGCCTTTGTCTTCAGCTGCCGGCGCAGGTTTGTTTTCTTGTGCCGCAGCCTTGTTCGGAGCTTTATTTTCCGTACGGGCGGCGTTTTCGGCGGCTGCTTTGGCCTCAGCTTCGGCCTGTTCCTGTTTTTTCTTTCTTTCTTCTTCCTCGCGGCGGCGTTCAATTTCGCGTTCTTCTTCTTCGCGGCGTTTTTGAGCTTCGTGCTCTTTGGCTTCGGCAATCAGCTTCAGTTTTGCAGCGGTAGCCTCGTCAATTTTGACTTTTGACTCGCCGCCGGCTGATGCCGCGGGTGAGATTATCCGTTTTTTGCGAACTTCCACCTGAATGACTTTTTTGCCTTCTCCGCCTTTGTTCGGGGCTTTGTCGCCCAGTTTTAGTGTGAGTTTTCCCGATAATGTGAGCTTATTTTTTGCATTATCTTCTGTCATATAAATTCTTCTCCGTATTTTGCGTCTTTATCTATGAATTTAGAAAATTTTTAATTTTTATCAGTTCGGTGCGGACTGATTTGGCCATGTCGCTTTTTTTGAAAGCTATGTGAACAGTGTTTACTTTGTTTAATGCCTTGTCTAACTCCTCAACACTATAAATGTTAAAAATTTCTAATCCCCGAGATACAGATAAAATCCGATTATGTCCGTCGGCTCCGGCGTCAGACGCCTCCATGATGAAAGCGACTTTGTCTTTTTTTACGGCTTCGCAGACTTTTTCAAATCCGGTCAGCAGAATTCCGGCCTTGCGGGACAGCGAAACCAGTTCCAGACCGCGTTTTTTGAGCAGGTTTTCAACCAGCGTGATTAATTGCTCATCTGCTTTGACCTTTTTTTTGCAGACTTTGGAAAATAAGTTTTTTTCAATCGCGGCGGCAAGGGCGCTCTTGGAATTGCCGACATAGATTCCGGTGCCGGAAATCTTTTTCTTAAAATCCGGAACAATCTGTCTGTCAGGCGTAAGGGCGAAGCGGAGAAGGTTTTCCTTCTCCATGGCCTCGCCGCTGACGATGCATTTTCTTATTTCTTTTGGTGTTGCCATTATTCCTCTTCAAACCAGTGGGCACGGGCAGCCATGATGATTTTTTCGGCTTCGACTTCGGTCAGGGAATTGTCGCCCAAAATCTCAATCAGTTCATCGGCAGCCAGATCGGCCAAGTCGTCAATGGTTTTAACACCTTTTGACGCCAATGTCAAAAGCATATCCTGATCCAAGCCTTCGATGGCCTGAATTTCTTTATCAAGACCGAGGGATTTGCTCTTTTCTTCAAATTCGTGGTTGCGTTTTTCTACAAAAGCTTTGGCGCGGTTTTGCAGTTCGGCGGCCAAATCTTCGTCAAAGCCTTCAATTTCGGCCAGTTCGTTCAGGGCAACCATTGCAATCTCGTCCACGGTTGAAAAGCCTTCGGCAATCAGCAGGTGGGCAATCATTTCATCAACGTCAAGAGCTTCCATAAAGCGTTGGGAGCGGACTTTGTTTTCATTCGAGCGGCGTTCCTGCTCCTGTTCTTCGGTCAGGACGTCAATGTCGCAGCCGAGCAGCTGGGAAGCCAGTTTGACGTTTTGGCCGCGGCGGCCGATTGCCAGAGAGAACTGTTCTTGCGGCACAACGACTTCAATGCGGTTGTTTTCTTCATCCAGCACGACTTTGCTGACTTCTGCCGGCGCCAAAGCGCTGACAATGTATTGGGCTTTGTCTTCGCTGAACGGAACGATATCGATTTTTTCGCCCTGCAATTCGGTTACAACGGCCTGAACGCGGATACCGCGCAGACCGACGCAGGCGCCGACGGCGTCAATTGTCATATCGTCGGTTTTGACGGCGATTTTGGCTTTTGACCCCGGATCACGGGCAACGGCCACAATTTTGACAATGCCGTCGTAAATTTCCGGAACTTCGGAGGCAAACAATTTTGCCATAAATTCAGGACAGGTACGGGACAGGAAAATTTGCGGGCCTTTGGTTTCGCGGCGAACATCCAGAACATAAGCGCGGACACGGTCGCCGTTTTTGAATTTTTCCCGCGGGATAATTTCGTCACGGCGCAAAACAGCCTCGGTTTTGCCAATGTCCAAAATAACATTGCCGAATTCAATACGTTTGACCGTACCGTTGACAATGGTGTTGATTTTTTCTTTGTATTCTTCAAACTGGCGGTTGCGTTCGGCATCGCGGACTTTTTGAACAATAACCTGTTTGGCAGTCTGAGCGGCAATGCGGCCAAAATCAATCGGCGGCAAGGCATCAATGATAAAGTCGCCGATTTTGGCGTTGTCATCATAATCGCGAGCCTGTTCAACGGTCAATTGGGTTACTTCGTTTTCAACTTCTTCAACGACTTCGCGATAACGAGCCAGAGAAATGGCACCGGTTTTGCGGTCAATGTGAGCGCGGATGTCATGCTCAAAGCCGTATTTGGAGCGTCCGGCCTTTTGAATGGCGACTTCCATGGCGGTGAATACGTCTTCGCGGTCAATGTTTTTTTCACGGGCGACCGTATCGGCGACTAAGATAATTTCAGGTCTTGGCATACTTTCGGTATTTTGCATTTTAAGTCCTTTGTTAAAATTTGAAATTAAAGTTCAATAGCCTGAGCTTCGGCGGCGGCCTGAAGAAGCTCATCGGTTAAAATCAATTTGGCTTTGCTGATGTCATCAAAAGCAATGGCATAATCCGTGCCGTCCATGTCAATGTGGACGCGGTTTTGATCATCAACGCCCTGAAGGCAGCCTTTGAAACGTTTGCGTTTTTCAACTTCAACAGAAGTTTCAATCCGAGCCTCGTTGCCGGCGAAACGTTTGAAATGTTCGAGTTTTGTCAGAGGGCGGTCCAGCCCCGGAGAGCTGACTTCCAGAGAATATTGGTCTTTTATCGGATCTTTTTCATCCAGAAGAGCGGATACGGCACGGCTGACCGTGGCGCAGTCGTCAACGGTGATGTCTTTGCCGTCCAGACGGTCAATCATAATCTGCAGAGTCGGATTTTTCTGGCCGATGGTCAGAATCCGGACAACCTCGTAGTTGAGATTGGTAATGACCGGTTCCAGCAGGTCTTGTAACGGGTGTTTTTGTTGCATTTGTTGTTTCCTCTAACAAAAAAGCGGGGCTTTCAGCCCCACTCTCAAATTGTATTATGAAAGGTATGATGTATTTATAGCATAAAATTTTTGAATTTCAAGAATTTTTTTGTATTTTTTCCTCCGCTCTGAATTCATCATTTATTTTTTCTTTTTCTTATTCTTATTTTCTCATCAGGGGTTCTTTTTCCCTCCCTCTCCTTTTCTATCTTCTCTATATCCTCCTTTCTCTTCCGCAGCCCCGCTCTCCGTCATTCACTCATTTTTGTTGCTGATTTTCTTTTTTTTATTTTGAGGTTTTGGTTTCTTCATCAAGATTGTTATTTTTAATTGTTACTTTTTGACTGCCAAAAAGGCCGGGAGGCCGGCAGCCAAAAATAAAAAGGCAGCCCTACGCTCATTTGCTAAGGTTTCAGAGCAAA
>CABUWG010000060.1 GCA_902495305.1 uncultured Pseudomonadota bacterium
AATAAACCACCTTTCTCACTTATACACAACCTTTAAATTGTTAAATTGGTAAATTGCTAATAAAAGCCGAAAGGACAACTACTGGCAACGGAATTCCGCGAGGAGCTGTAGTTGTAGTCGCAGTTGCCGCAACCCTGGAAGACCGGGGAACATCCTCGCGACTTATAGTCAGAAACTACATCACTGCAATCGCCATAAGATGTATAATTTCTACAGTCGCCATAATAATTACGACAACCATAGCCCACATCATCACAGCAATAAAAATATGTCCCTGACATATTACTTTGGCACGTCCCATTATTACACGTTTGTCCGCTTGAGCACTTAGACGAGCCGCAAGACGGATAATACTTAACCCCGCCACGCGTGCAAGGTGTTCCGTTCGTGCTCTTGCATTGTGACGTACAGCTGGCTTCCGTAACCGTATAACTGCAAGTCGATACACAAGACCCGCCGGAACACTGCTCATCGGCTCCGCATTTGCTGCTCCCGCAGCTCTCATAATAAACCGTACCATTCTTGGTACAAGCCTTGTCACCCACGTTCTTACACTGCGAGTCGCAGCTCGATTTTGTTACCGTATAAGTACACGGTTCCGCACAAAAATACTTGCTCGTATTAAAAGGGCATGCCACACCGCTTCCCGAACATTCGGCACTGCTGTATTTATACCCGAGGCTTGTACAATCCAAAACCGGAGTACAGGCGCCATACGCCGTGCCGCTTCCGGCCAGCAGCAGTCCTGCCGCGCTTAATAACAATCCTTTTCTCATCGCCTTTCTCCTTTGTTTATTACCTTTGTTCTTTACCTTGTCCTTGCTCTTTTTTATTTTATTGTCATCCTGAGCTCCTTTTCTTCGTCATCCTGAGCGGAGCGAAGGATCCAGTCAAACAAATTAGCCTTATTTATAAACTGAATTCTTCGTTACACTCAGAATGACGGTATTTTTTCTTCAGGATACTTTCTCTCCCACAAATCCCGTCAGAGCAACGCGATCCTCACAGCACAGAACGGACAACTGATGGCCGTCGGCCTCCCGACTACATGCAATAGCGGTACGTCGAGTCAAACGGACAAGCAAAGCTGGCGCCGGAACAACTGACATTCTGTCGGTATCCCAAAGTCGCACAATTCGTCACCGGCGTCACACACCACTCCATTGTTCCCGCCTGACATTCGGTACGGCACTCGGAATATTTCTGCACGCTGCCGGTATAACAATAATCATCATTCTCTATGCCGCCATACGCCGTACATTCCTCATAACCGTCACAGGGGTTCTCTTTGCGCTTATAAAGCTTGCCGCGCGTGCAATGCATACAATAATCATTCTCGTCTGCCATATCTTTAAGATACCCGCTGCTGCCGCCGGAAGTCTCCGCATCCGTATAATTATAACCGGACGGACAACTGGTCGTGCAACATTGGTGGCAATCATAACCACAGCTGTCTTTACCGACAACTGTTCCGCCCTCACAACCCGTAACCTTGGAATTCTCAGGACAATTCAGCGATTCCGTATCCGTACAGCATTCCGCATAATTGCTGTCCCATTCGCATATCTCGTCCTCATTCTTGCTCGGACGCCCGACCGCACAACTGTTGTACTTGCCGTCATCTTTACAAGCCTGCGGAAAATCTTCTTTACATTCTTTATACAAATTCTGCCCGTTCGGACATTTCTTATCTTCATCGGCATACCAGGTATCGCCCAAGCCACGGCAATATTCCGACGTCTTGTCATACCCTTTGTCTTTGCACCACTGCTCTTCCGTACATTTCGTATAAGTCTCGTCACGATAACAGGTTTGCGAATAATCCGCAGCCGTACCGTCCGGACAACGAAAATGATAACCGTGATCCTCACACCACTTTGTATCGGAGTTAATATCATCAAATTCCGGAAGCCCTAAATTGCAATCCGGCAGAAAACATACCCCGGCCACCTGAACGCCCAAACTTTTTGCAGGCAGATCAAGAGCAAGCATTTTCTGTTGTGTCAAAGGAATATCAAAGCCGGAAAGAGCGGCCTGATTAAAAGGGGCAGGACTGAGAACAAATTCCTGAGCAAAAGTTTTTCCGTTTGTCATCAGCGCCAGAACAGTCGCTGACAGCATAAGTTTCATGTGTAGCATTTTCATTGTCCGGACTCCTTCTCAAAAAATTCTGTTCTCAATCCTGTAATACTGCCTGATACCCCGGCTGCCACCGGAATATCAGACAAATTTTTGTATGAAAATTGCCAATATCAGAAGGATGAAAAACGACATTTTGGCAACCTTGATACAGTCTTAACTATACCATAAATGATCCACCATGTCAATATAGGCTGAGAAGTTATGCAGATATTTTGGATAAAAGAGCCGTTTTTTGGAAAATAAACCTTTGTATTTACTAGATATTTAGTTTTAATACCAATTGATAGGAGAAATTTGCAATTAATAGGTTTTACATAACATTTGATGACACCCAACCAGCGAATCCGTGCATTTTTTCAGCAGAATAAGAATCGGATTTTCAGGGATCATAATACAAAAATCAATGACAAAATTTTGCCGGCTGTTTTCCGTTTCTGCCAAAATTTCAAAAATTATATATAAAAAAGAAAAGCAAAAACAAGTATATACAATATTATGACCGTCATCAACGCCGCCGAAAAAGGCATTCTTTTTTTAATCAGGGCAAACAAAACATAAACAAGCAGAAAAGCCCCCAGAGCAATTTTCCAAATGTAATCATGAAAGCCGACAAAATCATGGTTAATAAGAGAAAAAATTTCCTCATCACCGACCGACATAAAAACTGCAAAAACCGCTTCAGTTACAAACCAGGGAATAACTGCCGCCAGCAGAAGAAAAATGATGATATGTTTTAACTTAATCAGCAATTTTTGCATAAGTTCATTATCCTTTTTTCTTCGTCATTGCTGGACTTCGATCCGGCATTCTATTCTTCAAAGCACATCCTCCATCACACATCCTGCCATAGCACCGCGAGTTTCAAGGCACCGTACAAACCGACCGCCACCGACGTTCGGCCGCGGCCTCTGGAGCACATTGCTGACAGTTGAGCGCCGCCCGTCGCACGGGCCATCCACATAACAAAAAACCCCCTAATGGGGATTTTTTGTTATTAGTGGTGCGCCCGAGAATTGGGAAGAAAAAATCAACAAACGTTGAATTTTTCTGAACCAATCGTTGAGATGTTAGCAAGCAAGGAAAGCGACAGCGACCGCCGCGAGCGTTACATCTTTGACGACATAGTCTTCTCCGCCATCCACATAACAAAAGCCCCCAATCAGGGGGCTTTTGTTATTAGTGGTGCGGCCGAGAAGACTCGAACTTCCATGAGCTTAGCTCATAACGACCTCAACGTTACGCGTCTACCAATTTCGCCACGGCCGCATCATATGTACAAGCAACATAACTAATTCAGTTCTGCAAATAAATCAAGCATTTTTTTTATCATTTGGGCAAATTTTCCCCAAATGAAAGATAAAACGGAACAATTATGCCTTTTTCTTCACAACTTTAGGCTCAACCAAACCGCCGGAAATCACAAATTTGAGACCCTCTTCCACTTTCATATCCAGCTCAATCACATCCTTTTTGGGTACAAAAATCAAAAAGCCGGAAGTCGGGTTCGGCGTTGTCGGAATAAAAATATTGAGCATTTCCTCGTCAAATTTCTCACTGACTTCACCTTTGGTAGAAGAACTGACAAAACCCAAAATCCAAATTCCCTTGCGCGGATATTCCAGCATAACAACCTGAGTAAAAGCCTGCGCCTTGCTGGAAAAGAATGTTTCAAACACCTGCTTTAACACAGAATAAACACTTGAAATCAGCGGCATTTTATACACTATCCACTCACCCAGCCGCAAAAAGAACTTGCCCAGAAAACCGGCGGCAAACATACCCACCAAAATCAGCGCCACAACCAAAACAACCAGACCGACACCGGGGATTGTAAAAGGCAAAACCGTATCAAACTTAAACTGCGGCGGCAAAATCTGATTGACAATCCGGTCTACCCAGAAAATAAACTTGTAAGCCATATAAAAAGTAATGGCCACCGGCGCTGTTACCAAAATACCGGTAAACAAATATGCCCGTATTTTTGCGCCAACCTTCATAAAAACGGCTTTTTCCTTTTCCAAACGAATACGCTTTATGTTTGCCGCTCTCTTTTTTACTTCAAAATCCGCCATTTTTTTACCTTTTCAAACTTTGACCAATTGCTTTAGATACCCTGTAAAACTCATCTCAAGTCCCTTTTTTCGAAACCGCATCAAATTGCTCTAGGTTTCAACAAACACGTCTTTCCGGCGTTTTAACGTGGAAGATAGAGTGATTTGAAAGGCGAGAAAAATTCTAATGTACAAAGTAGTACATGAATTTTTCGAGACCGCGTCAAATTGCTCTAGGTTTCCGTTAAAACGCCGGAAACGTCTTCGATGATAAACTGAACCCCATTCCTTCCCATCCAGTTGTCTTGGCGAAGGGTTCCTATCACGTTAAAAACAGAACCACGATGATTCAGCAACGCCATGCCGGCTTCGGTATCAGCCATCCGAAAAGCCATGGCTTTCAAACTGCCTCCGGATGCAGAAGTCAAAAAACACCGGATATGCCCGCTGCCGACAATTGACACTTTAGAAACATGCACCCGCTGCAAAACCAGCTTCGGCTCCGGATTCTGCGCACCATACGGCTCAAGCATCGCCAAACTCTTCGCCAGCTCCGGCGTTGCTCCGGACACATCCAGCACACCATCGGCATTAATCACCGGCACAATCGCTTCATTGCCGATTTTTTCGCGCACATATTCTCCGACAAACTTGCGGAATTCTTCTATTTTATCTTCATTCAGAGAAAAACCGGCCGCCATGGTATGCCCGCCGCCTTTGGTAAGAATACCTTTTTCTTTGGCCGCAATAATCAAAGCCCCCAGATCAATTCCGGAAACCGAACGTGCCGAACCTTTGACCTCATCATCTTCAATTGACATCACAAACGCCGGCAGATTATAACGCTCCTTGAGCTTGCCCGCCACAATGCCGATAACCCCCTGATGCCAGTCGTTTCCGGCCACAAAAGCAATCGGATATTCCTGCGGCGTCCCTTCCAGAATTTCTATCGCCTTAAGCAGGACATAAGCCTCGATTTCTTTACGCTTATCATTAAACTCATTCAACTTTTCCGCCAGCGTTTCGGCATAAAAAGCATCTTTGGCGCAAAGCAACTTGTTCCCGAGCGACGCTTCTCCGACCCGTCCGCAGGCATTAATCCGCGGCCCCAGCACAAAACCGAGATGAAAGGCCGTCGGCGCCTCGGTAATTCCTGATTTGTCAATAAGAGATTTCAGCCCCGGATTCTGACGTAAAGCCATAATCTTCAGCCCCTGACGGACATAAGCCCGATTCAGCCCCAGCAGCGGCACCACGTCACAAACCGTTCCCAAAGCCACCAGATCAAGCCAGTTCATAAGATTGGGCTCTTCTTTTCCGGCATAAAAAGACTCTTTGCGCAATTCGCGGTTTACGGCCACGATGGTAAAAAAAACAACCCCGACCGCCGCCATATATTTTAAGTATTCTATTTGATTTTCTTCATCCAGACGCTTCGGGTTAACAACGGCATAGACTTTCGGCAGCAAAACCTCGGCTTCATGATGGTCAAGGACAATAACGTCCAGCCCCTTTTCGGCAGCATAGCCCAGCGGCTCGAAAGCCGTCGTTCCGCAGTCGACGGTAATAACCAGTTCAGCCTTTGCCGCCAAAAACTCATCAATTGCCATAACGCTGGGACCGTAACCCTCGTCACGCTCCGGAATATGAATCAGCGGCTCAATCCCGACGCTTTCCAAAAACAAACGCAAAACGGAAGAAGACGTTGCCCCGTCCACGTCATAATCGCCGATAATCGCAACCTTTTGTTTTTTTATCACCGCCTCGGCAATGCGTTTGGAGGCTTTTTCCATATCTTTGAGCACAAACGGATTCGGCATCAGAGATTGAATTTTCGGTTCCAGAAAAGCCATGGCTTCATCCACACCGATCCCCCGCTGAGCCAAGATTTGGGAAACCAACGGCGGAAGTCCGAATTTCTGAGACAACAGCTCGGCTTTTCGCCCGTCAAAAGGCACGGTTTTCCACAAACATCCGTTTAAAGATTTGGTGTTCTCAAAATCAAAAGCCAATGACCTGTTCCTGCTTAAAAATTAGTAGCTGATGTAAATTTCCGCACGGCGGTTCAGACGCTCGCCTTCCGGCATAACTTCCAGATAAGCCGGCGCACTGTCAGACAAAGCCTCAACGGAAATGTCATCTTCTTTCATACCGGCACGTTTTAATGCCGCGGCTACATTCTGCGCCCGTTCCATCGATACTTTCAAATTAGCCAATTTGTGAGAAACAATATCCGTATTTCTGGTCCGGCTGGAAGCAAAACCCAGAACTTTAATCTTGGCATTATTGGCCTTGGCCTGACGAACGGCGGCGCGGATTTTTGAATTATACGAGGAATCAACCGCGGCGCTGCCGTTGGCAAAATAAATTGTTTCCAGACGATAAGTCACACTCGGCCCGTTATCCGGTTCCTGTGTTTCAGACAAAGTTTCTTCAAACACGCTTTCACTCAGCAACGGCGCACCGGACGGCGCTTTGGCTTCCGCAACTTTGACCGTTTTAATTTCTTTTTCCGGCAGTTTTTCCTTTGCCTTTTCCTTGGCCTCTGCCTTTACTTTGGCTTTTTCGGCCAAAACTTTTTCTTCTTTGTCTTCAATCAGGTCTTTATCCGTAATCTCGGCAAAAATTTCGTCTTCCTCGCCTTCATAAGCAACATTCTGCTCATCGGCGCCGAGTGTTTTTCCTTCTTTCAAGACCTTAGCCGGAGCAGTACCCGTTTTTCCCTGTTTTTTCATCACGTCTTCCAACGTCACGTCATCTTCCTCAATGATTTCGGGAAATACTGCCGAAGAACAGGCCGAAAGCGCCATAGACATCACAGCCGATGCCAACAGAATTTTCAAATTTGGATACTGAATCATATAATTAAACCCTATAAAAGCTGTTTGAAAACTGTAACTCATTAAATGAGTATAATAAAAAAAACGATAACACAAGCACAAAAACCTAATTAAAAACAAATTTTATCAAAAAATCACCGCCCCAAAATAAAAGATTGTCTTTAAAATAAATTAGACTAACATAATTAATACCACAGCATTCGGGAAGGAACACAAATGAATACATCTGCCGCAGATTCGTCTTTGGACATCGCCGCCTGGTTTATTACCCGCGCCCAAAAGGACGAATGGTTTCTGGAACATGAAAAACTCCAAAACCTGTTATTTTTATCCCAGCTTCACTATGCGTTGCAAAATGACGGGCGGCTTCTGATGCCCAGCCTCTTTACCGCTGATATGCACGGTTTTCAGGAGCCCAATATCGCAAAGCTTTTCAAAAACGGCCCAAACGGCCTGAAAGCGAGTCGCCTGCCCGCAGAGGTCACTTCCTTTCTAGAAAAAATCTGGAAGATTTACGGCGCCATGAGCCTCAAACAGCTCGCAAACCTGATAAAACAACAGACTTCATACCCCGAACAATATCCGTCAGAAACAAAAATTATTGTTGAAATCAATTCTTTGGTTGAAAAATTAAAAACTCAGAGTAAAATAGAACGGACAACCAAACTCAAAGAAACTGAAAAAAAAGTGCTAATTTCCCAAAACGGCCCGGTTGTCGTTTCAAAGTGGCAGCCGCGAAAATTAGGAAACGGCGGGAATTAAAACTATTTTTTTGAAGGAGAAAAACATGAACAAATTAGTTAGAGTGCTCTTTGCATTATTGCTGGTAGCCGGATGTTCAAAGCAAGAAAGCGCCACAACCCCTTTGACGATTGAAACCCAAAACGGCACAGTAAAATATACCGTAGATGAAGCCAATACCCGCGAAGAAATGGAAACCGGCCTGATGAACAGAGATTCTCTGGCTGCTGACCATGGTATGATTTTTAATATCGATCCTGTCCGCCGCGTTGCAATGTGGATGAAAGATACCAAATTCCCGCTGGATATGATCTTTATCGCTCCGGACGGCACAATCACTCAGGTTTATGAAAACGCCGAAGCAATGAGCGAGAAAAAAATTCCTTCCACCGTTCCTGTCCGCGCTGTTATCGAGGTTAACGCCGGTGACATTCAAAAACACCAGATTAAAGTCGGCGACAAAGTAACGCACGAATTCTTCAATCAGATGAAAAAAGAAGAAACAAAGACAGAAGAAAACAAAGCAGAAGCACCGAAAGATGCAGCTGCTCCGGCTGAAGAAAACAAAGCCGGCAAATAGTTTTAGCCTGACACAAAAAAAACCGTCAATTTTCAAATTGACGGTTTTTTATGATTATCACCATACGCACTAAATTATCATTATCCTCACTCCTCATCTCCTTTTCCGCCAAACACCTTCACCATTCTCATTTTTTCACCCGTTTCTTCCTCCTGTCATCTTACCTTCCACCTTATGCCACCCCCTTCTCTTTTCTTTGCCTGCCTTTTCCCCACCCCGTCTTCTCTCCTTATTCACCATCCTTCATTCCTTTCCTCTCCCATCCCGCTTATCTCACCTCTTGCACCATCCAACACTTCTCCCCCCAACTCCTCTCCCTTTACCCCTCTTTTAGCCAAATTTCTTTTGCCTTTTCTTATTCCCCTAGCCAAAATCCTCACCCCTCTTTTTATTACATATTGACTCTCGCGTTTCTTTGTGGTATAGTAACTTTAGTATTAACCATTCTGGGCAGGAAGTTGCCCAGAAAAAAGAAAAGAGCAACGCGCAAGCCTTGGCACTATGATGACAATTGTTCGCTGAGGCGCGCCCGCCTCGGGAGGAAGCCGATGAAGAATATGAACACTATGCTACACATGAAACTAAACTCTGCGGTATCAGTCTTTGCTGTTGCCGCTGCTTTCTCGGTGCTCCTCCCACCTTCTGATGCCTTTGCCGGCGTGTGTTTTCTGCCCGACTGTTCTGATGAAGACCTTGCCGGTGGCGGCGGAAACATGGATATGAATGAAGACACTGCCTTTTGTGAAAGCAAAGGCTTTACCTACTATGCT
>CABUWG010000061.1 GCA_902495305.1 uncultured Pseudomonadota bacterium
AGACGGCCTGAACTTTTTCATGAAGACTTAGAAAACGAGTTTAGGGCTAGTATTTTTGCTTTTGTGGCTGCCGGCCTCCCGGCCTTTTGTTACATGACAAAAGTAACAATTAAAAATAATCAACTCAATGAAGATAAGGAAATATGAAAATAAAAAAGAAAAGCGGCAACAAAAAGGAGTGAATGACGGAGAGAGCGATCCTCGGGGCAGTGAGCTGACAACTGCCGGCTGCCGGCGTTCGGCTTCTGAGCACATTTTTTATCACACATCCCATTATAGCAACGCGGTCTCTGAGATACGGAGCCTCCAATTGAAGCCTCACCCGCTGGGTGTGGCATGGTAATTGCATAGAGGAAAGCAAAGTAAAAAAATTATCCGCGATTGGGGAGAATAACATGGATAATACAAAATACATTGCGTTGTCGCGCCAAATGGGGTTGTGGAAGCAAATGGACATTGTTTCCAATAACATGGCCAACATGAACACCGCCGGCTATAAACAAGACGACGCCGTATTCAGCTCATATATCGTAAAAACCGAGGGCGCCAAGGGCTTTGGACAGGTTCCTTTATACTTTACGCAAGACTTCGGAACATTCAAAGACTTTCAGGAAGGCGCTTTTCAGGAAACCGGCAATGCCTTGGACGTGGCATTGCAGGGTGATGCATTTTTTGCCATAGAAACGCCGAATGGTGAAATGTATACCAAAAAAGGCCAGTTTGCGCTGGATGCCAACGGCATGATTGTTACCAAAGACGGCGATGCCTTGCTCTCCGAAAATAACGAGCCGTTTTTTATCGCGCCGGGCGAAAAAGAAATTGTCATCAGCGAAAACGGTGAAGTTTCAACCGAAACCGGCGTTATCGGCCGCTTAAAACTGGTGACTTTCGGCAATGAGCAGAAGCTTTTGAAAATGGGCGGCACAAAATTTGCAAATACCGAAGGCAACATGATGACGGTCGGCGGCGGCAACACGCGAGTCATGCAGGGGAAAATAGAGCAGTCTAACGTCCAGCCGATTGTTGAAATGAGCAAAATGATAAAACTGCAGCGTTCTTACGAATACGTCCAGCAGATGATTGATGAAGAGCACGAGCGCCTTTCCAATACCATCAGCACCTATTCGCAGCTTGCATAAACAATTTTACAGGGGAATAAAATTATGAGAACATTAAATATCGGCGCAACCGGAATGCTGGCACAACAAACCAATGTTGATGTCATTGCCAACAACCTCGCCAATATGAACACCACCGCCTATACCAAACGGCGGGCAGAATTTACCGACCTTTTGTACCAAAACGTGATTCGTCCGGGGTCAGCCTCCACGGCCTCGCAGACAATCGTCCCGTCCGGCATCCAGCTTGGTCTGGGTGTCAGAACCGCGGCAGTCTACCGCATTACCGACGGCGACGGCCTGACCAATACCGGCAACGAGCTCGATTTGGCCATTCGCGGCCGCGGCTATTTTCAGATTGAACTTCCTGACGGTCAGGGCACGGCTTATACCCGTGACGGCGCTTTTCAGAGAAACGGCGACGGCGTGATCGTCACGCATGACGGCTATACCGTCCAGCCGGAAATCACCATTCCGGAAGACGCCGTTGAAGTCTATGTTAATAACTCCGGCGAAGTCTGGGTCAAACAAGACGGCGAAACTGACGAGGTCAACGTCGGACAGCTGGAACTGGCAACTTTTCCGAACGAGGCCGGCTTAGAGGCCATGGGCAACAACCTGTTTACCGAAACCGAAGCCTCCGGCGCCCCGATTATTGACAACCCCGATACCGAGGGCTTTGGCTCAATCCTGCAAGGTTATTTGTCAACGTCCAACGTCAATCCGGTGGCCGAAATTACCGAGCTGATTTCCGCCCAGCGCGCTTATGAGATGAACTCAAAAGTCATCTCGACGGCTGACCAGATGTTGAGCACAATCAATCAGCTGAAATAAGGGGTGGGCAAAATGAAAAAATTGCTGCTGATTTTAACGTTTATTCTGACGGTTGTTAATCCATTTCCGGCTTTCGGACAGACTTATGTTCAGGAAGAAGACATTGCCGCCGCGCTGAAAAAAGAATATGTCGAGCGCTTTGGCGAGGGTGATGAAATCGAGCTGGAATTTTACGGCGGCCAGACAAATTTTAGTCTGGAAGAAGCCGGAGAAGTTAAAATCATGGTAGCAAATGCCCGTTTTGACGAGCTGCAAAACAAGTTTTCTGCCGATGTGGAAGTTTTTGCCGGTGGCAAATCGGCGGCCAAAGCTTCTTATCAGGGAAAATATTATATTTTGACCGAGGTTCTTGTACCGGCGCAAAACATCAATAAGGGCGAGGTCATTACGGCCGATAAGCTGAAAAGCGTCAAAACCCGCTCCAACCGCGTCAAACCGCAGCACTTGGCTGATAAAGACAAACTGATAAATATGGAAGCCAAAAGAAACCTGCGCGAAGGCAAAATGATAAGCGACAAAGACGTGGGCAAAATTGTGCTGATAAAAAAAGGCAGCGTTGTAAATTTGATTTATCAAACCCCGTATATGCAAATCACCGCCAAGGCCGAGGCTTTGGAAGACGGCTGCCGCGGCGACCGGATTGAAATCCGCAATACCAAGAGCAAAAAAGATTTATACGGCGAAGTTATTGATGCCGAGACGGTTCGGATCGAGCAGCAGTAAGAAGAGGGAGAAGACATGAATAAATTTAACGGAATCAAACTTTGTGCAGGCATGCTGCTGATGGCGACATCGCTTTCCGGCTGCGGCATTTGGAACCGCCTGACCTCAATCGGCGAGCTTCCCCCGATCAGCCCGATTGAAAACCCGACAACGGCCAAAGGCTATGAGCCGGTCAGCATGCCGATGCCGCAACAGGTTCAGGCGCAGCCGATGGCCAATTCTTTGTGGAAACCGGGGTCTTCCGGCTTTTTCAAAGACCAGCGCGCTTCTAAGGTGGGCGACATTATCACGGTCAAGATTTCGGCCAAAGACAATGCCTTGATGGAAAATGAAACCGAACAGAACCGTGATGACAACAAAGATTCCGTCGGTATCAAAGCCTTTGCCGGATATGAATCTTATGCCAAAGATTATCTGCCGGATGCCGTTGATGCAACCAACCTGATTGATATCACGTCCAACCGTGAGATTTCCGGCGACGGCAAAATTGACCGTCAGGAAAAAATCAACATGACTCTGGCAGCCATTGTCACGCAGGTTTTGCCGAACGGCAATCTGGTGATTGAAGGCAATCAGGAGATTCGCGTCAATTACGAGCTCCGCCAGATGACTGTCCGCGGCATTATCCGTCGGGCCGATATTCAGTCTGACAATACCATCGAGTCGAGCAAAATTGCCGAAATGCGCGTTTCTTACGGTGGCAAGGGTGTCATCTCTGATGTTCAGCAGCCGCGTTACGGCCGCCAGTTGATAGACATCTTGTCACCGTTCTAATAACAGTTTCCCTTATTATTATGTTTTGTGGTGCTAAAAAATCTCCCCATTTTTTACCCGCAACGGGGCTGTCGGTCCGGAATAGATCCCCAACTTTGCCGGAACAGCACAGCCCCATCCCCAAACGGGTTCGTTTGACTTCCCCAATTTGAGCGAACCCGCTTGTTTTTAAATAAGAAGTGAATAGCTTTAAGTTTAAGGTTTAAAAGTAAAACCGGATGGATTATATCAAAAGAGGAAAATTTTTTTTAAGGATGCAAAATGAGAAAAAATATAAATGAAGTGAAACATGCGGAAAATGAAGCCGAGATTTTTTTGAAACACGCTTTGGCGATTTCAAATGCATTCAGCAGCAATGACGAAGTTGCAATTCTGACCGCATTGGATAATAACTTAAAATTATGGGTAGAGATAGAAACTTCTCTCAAAGACGTAAAGAATTTGCTTCCTGAAGACATCAAAGAAAACCTGCTCAAATTGTCAAAGTTCATTGAGCGCCTGACCTTGTCAAAAGGTCTTCACATGACAGCGCCGGATTACAACTGCCTGATTAATATCAATATGCAGATTTCCGAGGGCTTGCTGGAGGCCGTCAGAAACCATCTGGCCAAAGAAGAGGCTTTCTCTTTGTTAAAATGCGCGCTGGACATCTCCACCGCCCGCGATAATGAAGACAAAAACGGTCTGGTGGCAGCGCTTGATAATAATATGAAGCTTTGGGTTTATATCAAAACGCTGGCTAATTCCGAAGAAAACAAAATGCCGAAAGAAACCAAGAACAATCTGATTAAACTGGCAGATTACGTTTCGGCCAAAACTTTGGAAGTCGGGCAGGATATTGACAACCTGAACCAAAAGGCCATTGACAGCATGATTATGACCAATCTGCAAATTTCTGAAGGCCTGATGAATAAAAAGAGCGCTTAATTAAAAAGCGGCTTTAAGAAAACTCCCTTGAATGAGAATTCAGGGGAGTTTTTCTGTCAGTATTTTTTTGCCTCGCTTTGTTCTTGCTTTCCTCTCACAAAAATCCGCTTGCAAAAGTCACAGATTCATTTAATATAATACCCGCAGTCCGGAGACGGGCTGTGGTGTCTCAAAAACATCTTAAGAGATAATCCGCTCTGAGGCGGAGTGCCTAAAATAAGCCGCTTTTGCGGACGAATCATGGCGACTGTTCTCTTACAGTTTTTGAGCTCCGCCACCCTAATTTTAGGGTGGTTTTGTTTTAACAAAATTATGGAGCTAAAAAATAATGAAAAATATAAAGTATCAATCAAGAGCGACAAATCCGCTGAAAGCGATTCACCGGACGCTGGGTTTTGCCTTTTACTGCGAAAGGCGAAAAGACGAGATTACGTTAAAAAAAAGTCAGCAAGAAATTAAAAGTCCCGACCGAATATATAGAAGATTTGGAATTGGGACGTGGCAGAATCAGACCGTGGCTGATAAAAGAACTCTTAGAATATTATAATAGAAAAATATCGGTCTACCTTGACATACCGGAAGATGATAAGAAAAAGAAGTAAAACAAAAGCGGGATTAACTTCCCGCTTTTTTGTGACAATACCGCTACTTAAGATAAGTATAAACAGAATCTGTTTCTTTCTTTAATAACGTGAGAATGTCTTGCTCCAATTTATTACAAATCAAGTTCTTCTTTCTCTTGAATTCACCATAAGCCTTATTATCTATAACACAGATAAATTTCATAAGGGCTGAATAACCATGACCAAACAAGAAAAAAAGACATATGCGGAAATTTTGCTTATTTTTGCCATTATCGCCGTTGTATTATATTTTTATTATCATAAAGGAACGCCGCGGCAAATCGGCGCCAAAAGCGGCGAACTGCCGGAAATCACCTTAAACGTCATGCCGGCGCGGGCAGAAAAAGTCACGGTTGATAATTCGTATATCGGCTATGTCACTCCAATCAACTCTGTGGCAGTCAAGCCTTATATTAATGGTTTTCTGGAAGACATTATGGTTACAGGCGGCCAGCTTGCCGAGCAGGGCGATACGCTGGTCGTAATCCGGCAGGACGAGTACAAGGCCAACCTGAAAATGGCCGAGGCCAAGCTCTTGCAGGCTCAGGCCGATTACGCCAATGCCGCCGTTTATTATAAAAGAATGCGTGAGGCCGGCGTTAAAATCATCTCCAAAACCGAGCTTGATAATGCCAAAGCCCAATACTTGTCGGCACAGGCTGCCGTTGCCGAAGCCAAAGCTAATGTTGCGCTGGCCAAGGTCAATTATGACTATACGGTGATTCAGGCGCCTATTTCCGGTATTGTCGGTGATGTCAGCCTGAGTCGCGGCGATTACGTTTCGCCGTCTTCTCCGCCATTGTTTACGATTATCCAGTATGACCCGATTCGTATTGTCTTTTCGCTGACCGATAAAGAATATCTGGATGAAATCACGCGCAATCCACAACAGCCCTTCGCCAACGAGAAAATCTCGCTCCGGCTTGCCAACGGCAAAATTTATGAGGCCGCCGGACAATATAAATATATGGGCAATGAACTGGACAAGCCGACCAGCTCAATCTCGGTTTACGCCGATTTTCCAAACCCCGGCCGTGAACTGGTAGCCAATGCTTATGTCGATGTTCTGGTCGAAAAAACTTACGGCGACGTCGTGCGCGTCCGCCAAAGTTATGTCACGCTTGAGGACAAGGGCGCTTATGCCTATACGGTGCTGAACGGCAAGCTGAACAGAAAACCGGTGGAGATTGTAACCGTTTCGGGCAATGACTACCTGCTCAAAAACACTTTTGCCGCCGGAGAATATATTGTCGTTGATAAAGTCGGGCGCATTGCCAAAGGCCAAAAGATTAAAACCCGTTTGATTGGGGCAGAGAACGGGGAGAAGAAATAATGTTTTCCGAGTATTTTATTGACCGTCCCCGCTTTGCCGCCGTCATCTCCATTATTATGGTGCTGGTCGGCGTGCTGGCGATTTTGGTTTTGCCGGTTTCGCAATATCCGCAGATTACGCCGCCGCAGATTGTCGTCAGCACGACTTATCCGGGCGCCAATGCCAAGGTGCTGGTTGATACCGTCGCAATCCCGATAGAAAACGAGCTGAATGGCGTGGAAAATATGCTTTATATGTCTTCCACCTCTGATGATAACGGCTCTTACCAGCTCACCATTACCTTTGACATCGGCACAGATCCGGATATTGCGCAGGTTCAGGTTGAAAACCGCTTGCAACAGGTCAACTCCCAGCTTCCGGCTTTGGTGATTCAGGAAGGTATCAGTGTCGAAACCCGCTCGACCAACCTGCTGGCCATGCTGATTCTGCGCTCGCCCAACCGCACATATAATGACTTGTTTCTGAGCAACTTTGCCTATGAGAATATTCAAAACCCGCTGGCTCGCGTCAAAGGTATCGGCGATGTTCAGATTTACGGCCCGCAATACAGCATGCGGATCTGGCTGAATACGGAAAAAATTTCTTCCCTCGGGCTGGACAGTACCGATGTCGTCAATGCCATTGAAAGCCAGAACGTTCAGGCCTCTATCGGAGAAATCGGCGCAGCACCCAGCCGTCCGGATACGGCAGTCGTCATGTCGCTCACCGCCAAAGGCCTGCTCAACAGCGTGGAAGATTTTCAGAATATCGTTATTGCAACTTCGGCTGACGGCGGAATTATCCGGCTGAAGGACATTTCCCGCATTGAACTCGGGGCAGACACTTACAGCATGAACGCCCATTTTGACAACGCGCCGGCCGTGGTCATTGGCCTGAGCCAAACGCCGAACTCCAATTCTCTGGACATTATGAAAGAGGTTCAAAAAGAAATTGCCAGCCTCCAAAAAACTTTTCCTGCCGATATGGAATTTGCCGTTGCTTACGATTCGACTGACTTTGTCCGCGCCTCCATTGAAAGTATTCTGGAAACGCTGGTCATAACCTTTTCGCTGGTTGTGCTGGTTACTTATATTTTTCTGCAACGTGCCAAAACCACGCTGATTCCGCTCATTACCATTCCGGTATCGCTGGTTGCAACCTTTGCCGTTATCTTTGCCCTCGGGTTTGATATTAACATTTTGACACTGTTCGCCATGATTCTGGCCATTGGGTTGGTCGTGGACGACGCAATTATCGTGGTCGAACGCGTCCAATACCTGATGCTTAATGAAAAAATGGATGCCAAAAGCGCTTCCGTCAAAGCCATGCAGCAAATTGCCAGTGCGATTGTTGCCACGACCTTTGTGCTGTTGTCAATCTTTATTCCGGTCGGCTTGATGGCGGGCATTACCGGCAAGATTTATCAGCAGTTTGCCGTTACGATTGCCACGTCCGTTGCTTTCTCTGCCTTTAATGCCTTAACGCTGAGTCCGGCGCTGTGCTCGATTTTTCTCAAAGGCGATGACGGTACGACCAACAATCCGTTCTTTGTCTGGTTTAATGACCTGATAACTTTTTTCCGTGACAAATATGTGGCCGTTGTGGGGTATTTCTCAACCTATTTGAAGTTGACGGCCGTTGTTGTGCTGGCAACAATTGCTGTCGTAATGCTGACTTTTGCCGGCACGGCCACGTCTTTTATTCCGGAAGAAGATCAGGGCATTATCTTTACCAATGTTCAACTCCGCAATACGGCCACCATCAACCAGACCAATGAACTTCTGGACAAGCTGGGGCAGGAAGTCATGCAGGAAGAGGGCGTGGAATATTTTATTTCGGTTGCCGGCTACTCAATGCTCGGCGGCGGGGGAGAAAACGTCGCGCTGGGCGTTATCGGCCTGAAACCGTGGAAAGACCGTACGGCCAAAAGTCTGTCAATGGAAAGTATTACCAATCACCTGACCGCCAAATACGGACAAAATGCCGATGCCGAAATCAACTTCTTTGCCCCTCCGTCCATTCCGGGGATCGGCAGCGCCAACGGCCTGACCTTTGAAATGCTGGCCATTCGCAACAGCCTGACGCCGGCAGATTTGTTTGATAAAATGGAATCCTTCCTTGGGCAGTTGAATCAGAAGCCGGAAATGTCCTATGCTTTTTCAACCTTTACCGCCGATACGCCGCACGTCTTTTTGGACATTGACCGCACCAAGCTTGAAGCCTATAACGTTCCGGTGTCCAACCTGTTTACGGCGCTGCAAAATAATCTTGGCTCCCGTTATATTAATAATATCACGCTGAACGGACAGGTCAACAAGGTCATTATTCAGGCTGACTTTCAATATCGTCAGAACCTTCGTAACGTAGAAAACATGTACGTCCGCTCCAAAACCGGCGATCTTGTCAGAATCAAGAGCTTTGCGACGGTGAGTACCGAAATCTCGCCCAATATTGTTTATCGCTATAATCAGTATACTTCCGCTTCGGTCACGGCACAGTCTGCCCCCGGCGTCAGTACCGGTACGGCCATTGATACCATTCGCAGTCTGGCCTCTCAGACGCTGGGGCAGGATTACGGCATTGCCTGGACGGGACTGAGTCTGCAGGAAGTCGAGGCCGCAGGGCTGGCTCAGGTGCTGATTGCCTTGGCGCTGGTATTTTGCTATCTGTTTTTGGTCGCGTTGTATGAAAGCTGGATGCTGGCTTTTTC
>CABUWG010000062.1 GCA_902495305.1 uncultured Pseudomonadota bacterium
AGAAGGAGAAGGAGAAGGAGAAGGAGAAGGAGAAGGAGAAGGAGAAGGAGAAGGAGAAGGTGAAGGTGAAGGTGAAGGTGAAAATGTGAAATATAAATGGGGTGCGTGGGTGTGAGGAGCGGAACAAAAATATCGAGCCCGGCAGGAGGGATTAAAGGTGGAGAGGTGGAGAGGTGGAGAGGTGGAGAGGTGGAGAGGTGGAGATGAGAGGGGGCGGAGGCGCAAGAGGAGAGGAGAGAAAAAGAGAAAAGAAGGTTTGGCAACGGAGATAAAAGAAAGGGACGGCAGGGGAAGGAAGGACAGAAAAAAGGTAAGCAAAATACGCTCCGGTTATTCCTGTCCTAAAATTTCTTCGGTTTGCGGGCGGCTGTCGTTAAAGCTTTTATCCGCGCTTTTACGTTTTTCAATCAATTCTCTGGCATTTGTTGACATCTCGGCCAAATCATCTTCCAAGACCTGATCATGCGGCATTTTCTTACCCTGTGCGACGTATTCCAGCGCGCTCAGATATTCCTGATATTTTTTCTGGTATTCCGGAATATTGGGGTTGTCGTCCCGCACAACCAGTTCTTCCCGTTTATTATGGCCTTCTGTCAGCGCTTTCTTTGATTTTGGTTTTGTTTCTGCCGGTTTTGCCGCTTCCGACACGGGTTGTTCCGCCGGCGTTTTGATTTTTTGTTCTGCGGTTTTATGCACGATTTGAGGTTTGGCACTATCCTCGTTTGAGATAGACTTGACGGTTTCGGCCTGACCGCTGTAATACTGCGGTGTCGGGAAAACGGTTTTTGGTTTTTCCATGGCATTTTCCGGCATGAAAAATCCGGGGACCGTTCTTTTGCGGACAAAGACTTCCCGCCCCGAGACAACAGACGTTGTCAGCCCCAAGGCAACCGGAAGCAATACGGCAAGAACAGACTTTTTCATTTTTTCACTCTCAAATTTCAACCATAATTTAACATATTTTCGATATATTATTATACATGAAAAAACTTTTTTTTATATTAACATTTTTGACTTTGAGCCATCCGGACATTGTACGGGCGGAAGGAGATTTATGCAATCTGGATTTTCCCGAACCGGAAATCGAGTATTATTCGTCTTACGGCAAGCTGAATTATGATTTTGGCAAGAACCAGCAACAGGTAACGGCTCTGGCCAAGAAGCACAACCTTCTGGAGAGCGGCATGTTTGCCTCGGGACTGGCCGTTGCCGACATTCAGTGGGAGGTTTCCATTAATACCCGCGGCGCCCTGCTTTCCACCAAGTCGGCCTGTATTCTGCCGGCAAGAATCAAATTGTTTATCGGCTACAACAACCCGATCATTTATATTGCAAATCATTTACGTGAAAACACCTGCGTTTATGACGTGGTGATGCGGCATGAACAAACGCACCAGCAGATTAATAAAACGGCCTTGGAATATTTCCGTCCGCAGTTTTTTGCCGAGATTCAGAAAATTGCCGGACGCATTAAGCCGCGGTATGTCGAAAATCTGACGCAGCAGGAAGTTGATGCGGCAACGCAGGCACTGACGCAGGAGTATATTCAAGCCATTACGCCGATGATTGAAATCTTCAAGCGGGAACTGAAAATCGAACATTCAAAGCTTGACCATCCGGACAATTACCGGATGGAAAGCCTCTTATGCAAATAAGCAGTTATTCCGGATCAAGCAGGTTTTGCTGCATAAAGGCATTGACGAAGTTATCCACGCCTTTATAGGCCATGTCGATATAGTCTTTGTCACGGGCAGAGTTCTGATTGTAGAAAATCCGAACCGTTGTCATGCCGATTTGTTTGGGAAACTCGAGGTTGGAATAGCTGTCGTCAACAAAAATGCAGTCTTGCGGCAACACGCCGATTTTGTCACAAAGTTGCTGATAGACCGTAGAATCTTCATTTTTCTTCAAGGTATCAAAGTCTTCAACAGAATAGAACTTGTCTTTAAACAAATCATAAAGGTCAATGCGTTTTAAGATTTTTTCTGCCACGTCATGCGAGCTGGTCGTCAGAATATACTGTTCGACCGGCAGTTTGGTCAGTTTGTCGGCCAGACCGTCAAAAGGCTTGATGTATTCAACGGGTTTGCGTTTGTGATAAGCGTCAAACAAAGCCTTGGGATCGACATTGTATTCACGATAAAAAATCTCTCCGCCGTCACGATAAATTTTATAAGATTCCTTAACCTTGGCCTTTGCCGTTTCAAAGTCCAGACAAACGCCCAGATCTTCAATCAGGGCCTGAGCCATTACGCTGTCCAGAATATCTGCAAATTCCGGCGTTATCCGGTATAATGTGTTGTCCAAATCCCAAATAATGGCTTTTTTTATAAAAATCACGCGACTTCTCCAAAATTCTACCAAAATAAAAATCAGCAAGAATATTAGCAGATAAAAGCCTTTCGTCAATAGGTTTTATGTCTCTTGAAACAATCCGGCGCACGAATATATCAATATTGATAAGTTTAACAACACAAAGGACAAAGATAATGTTAAAAGAAATCAGCATACTGGCGGTTGCAGTGATGGCTCTGGCCGGCTGTGATTCCAAAAGCGCCAATGCCCAAAATACCGGCACGGTTGTCGGAAACCCTGATTCTTCCAATGTTTTGATTATGGAAGAAGGATACGAGGCCGTGGTTGTTCCCGCGCAAAACGGAAATGCCGTCGGTAACCCGAACTATTCCGGGCAGGCGGCAACCAATCCGCAGAACAACAATAATAATGACACGCCGGCCGCTGCAAACAATACGGCAAACGCCAATGCCGGCACGGTTACGGTTGATGAGACTGTCACCGGCGTTACCGATGGGGACGGCAACGGAATTTATGAGGTGGACGAAACCGTCAGCGATTAATTCCGGTTATTAAACAAAAAAAACACCTGTTATCACGCAGGTGTTTTTTTACGCTCTAATTTGCGGCAACCTGTTCTTCTGCCCCTTCAGGGACCGGAAGGTCGGGGATTTCGGCTTTTTCTATGGAATACAGATCTTTAACAACCCATTCGCCGTTTTTCAGTTTGACTACAAAAATAATGTCGCCGCGGCACAGGCCAAACCAGGCGCCGTTGCAGTTGCTGACGGTATAAATTTCGGCCGAATCGGCATCAATCGGTTTAATTTTGGTAATCTTAAAATCAAAATGGGTCGGACGGATAATGTTTTCATCATCCAAAAAGACAAATTTGGGCATTTTGGCGGCATCGCAATCGGCCATCTGCGGATTGACGGCACATTTGACGGTGTTCTCAACCGCGCAGACAATGCCGCTGTTTTTATCGCATTTTTCCGGCAGGGTGTCTTTGTCATAAGAAAAAACAATATTTTCATAATCAAACTGAGGAACGGAAACTTTGGCCTCTTCCGTTTCTGCCGCCTGATTTTCCGTTTTTTCGGAGCAGGCGCCCAACAATGCCAAAACGGCAAATATTGCTGCATATTTTTTCATCTTTTTTCCTTTGCTGAGGTTTAAGCCGTTTCTAATATAAGGCCTTTTGCGGCAAGTTAAAACAAAAAAGGAAAAATTTGCAAAAATTTTTCCTTTTTTACCGGATATGCGCCGTGATTAGAAATTATATTTGATACCGGCGGAATATTCCATCATGTGGTCATAGCCTTCGACCTTGTCAAAGCCGACATAACGGGCCAGAGTACGAATACTCCAGTTGGAGTCGATATTGTACTGGACACCCAGACCGGCACGGTAGCCGTAACCGCTGTCACGGTATTTGTGTCTGCCCTCACCGGCGGTCAGCTCTTTGTTTCTGAATTTGTATTCGCCGATACCGACGGTTCCGATCAAAGACCAGACATCATAGCAACCCAACGGAAGGTAGCCCATCAAATCCAGACCATAAGCCTGAAAACTGTTGGAGAACTTGTCCGTGGCGTTAGATTTGCCATATTGGTCGGAATACTGATAGAACAATTCCGTGCCGAAATAGCGGTTATAGCTGGTACCCAGATTGACGGAAGCCGAATTATAATAAGGTTTCAGCCCTTTGGCATTGGCATCGGAATAGTTATAATTGATACCAATATAAGGATTGTAAACCTGTTCAGCCTGAGCCTGAGAGGCAAAAGCAGCCAAAGAAACGGCCGTCATCAAAGCTGCAACTGTATTTTTCATTTCTAAACCCTCTAAAAAAATTAAGACTTCGTTAATATACCAAAAGTTTTATAAAAATAAAGCATTTTTTCTACATTCGGCCATAAAAATGTTGTTTCAGACATAAAATAATGTTAAAATTGCTTAATTTGAGTTAAACGAGGGACATTTGGCAATGCAAAAATCCAATCAGTACGGTTACACGATGATTGAGGTTGTCGCGACAATTTCTATTTTGATCATGCTTATTACCGGCATGACCAAAACCGTTACCAGTATGTTCGGAAAATACAAATATAATGAAGTCTTAAACCAAATCAGGGATTTGCGCAAAACCGTCAATGACCGCTATGCCGCCATCGGCGACTATTCCGACCTTTCCGCCAAGCTGCTGATTGATGAAAAAATCGCCCCGCAGACCATGGTGGCTGGCAAAATTCTCATCAACTCTTTTGGCGGACAGGTGTATCTGGCGCCGGCACATACTTACGGCAAAAACAAGTCTTTTGAAATGCAGTTTACCAACCTGCCCAAAATGGTCTGTATTGAAGCCGCAACCATAAACTGGCGGGTGGACGACACTTCGACGCTGGTTCAGATGGTGATTAACAACAAAAACCAACCTTACAAATGGCCGGTCAACTCCATCGGCGGTGCAGTCAAACCCGGAAAAAACTCTTTGCCGATGACTATTCCGATGGCGCAGCAGGCCTGCAACAACAAAGACGACAAAAACCTGATTATCTGGGAATTTCAATAACTGAAGGAGCTGTTTTTTGATAAACGTCAACAACATAAACAAGACCAAAGAAGTCAGTACCGCCAAGGCCAGAAAGACCGGCGGCGGAGACAGCTTTTCTTCTTATCTTCAGAACAATTTGAAAGTATCTTCGCCGCAGATTAACGCAGCCGGCACAATTTCCGTTGCCGACGCGATTTTTGCCGCACAGACGGTGGACGGCGAAGAAGAGAAGCAAATTCGTAAAAAGCTTTGCAAGAGAGCCTCCGGCCTTTTGGAAAAGCTTGAAGAAATCCGCGACGGCCTGCTGGCAGGGCAGATTTCCAAAGACAAGCTGATTGAGATTTCACGCATGGTCAAAGAAAACCGTCCGCCGGCGCAGGATCCGGTTTTGCAGGAGATTCTCGACGAGATCGAGCTGCGAGTCGAGGTCGAGCTGGCCAAATTGACGAGATAGGCGAAATATGTTGTGATAAAGCGTTTTTTTGCTTGCAGTTCATAATTGAAATTTGTAACTTGCTAGCTATATGTTTTGTTAAATTGTAATGAGGAGAACCATGATGGAAACTGCTGTAATTCTTCCGCCGGATTATAAGCCTTCTGAAAATGAAGAGTACATGAATGAGCTTCAGCTGGAATATTTCCGCCAAAAGCTGGTTAACTGGAAAAAATCCCTGCTCGCCCAGTCAAAAGACACTCTTGACGAATTGGTTACGCAAGGCGGCCTCAACCAGCCCGATCAGAACGACCGTGCTTCACTCGAAACCGACAAAGCTCTTGAACTGCGCACCCGCGACCGCGCCCGCAAGCTGATTTCTAAAATCAACGAGGCTTTGCAGCGGATTGAAGACGGCGAATACGGTTATTGCGAAGACACCGGCGAGCCTATCGGCCTTGCCCGTCTGGAAGCCCGTCCGATTGCTACTCTTTCCATTGAGGCGCAGGAACGCCATGAGCGGATGGAAAAGACTTATGACGACGATTCCGTCGCTGTCGTAAAGGCATAAGCCCCCGATGGCCAAAGACTTTATTCTGGCTTCTTCTTCCAAGCAGCGATATGCGCTTTTGGAGCAGATTGGTTATCTTCCGGAACTGACCGAAGCTGCGGATATTGATGAAACACCGCGGCGTTTTGAAAAGCCTTCGGCTTATGTAAAGCGTATGGCTCTGGAAAAAGCCCGGCATGTGGCGGAAAAACATTCCGGCAAAGTGGTTCTGGCTTCTGACACGATTATTGTTTCCGGCGCCAAAATCATTCAAAAAGCGCATTCCGAAGCCGAACAGGAAAAGGTTATGCGGATGTTGTCAGGAAAAGCGCATCATGTGTTGAGCGGCGTCTGCGTGATTGACAAGAACGGCAGAGCCAGCGTGCGCTGCGTTGACACCCGCATTGTAATGAAGCGGCTTTCCGAAGAGGAACTGAAAAGTTATGTGGCCGGCCATGAATGGGAAGGCTGTGCAGGATACCGGATTGAGGGCGTGCTCGGCGCTTATGTCAAAAAGATTATCGGCTCGTATTCCGGCGTCATCGGATTACCTTTGTTTGAAACAAAAAATATGTTAAACAGTGCAGGCGTGAAATGACAGATACATTAGTTTATGAAAAAAAGTCCAATCTTGCCCGTCTGGCCATGTTGGAAGACGGCGTTTTGCAAGAAGTCGAATATGTGGACGAAGCCAAGGCTTCCGAGGGCAGCATTTATCTTGGAAAGATTACGCACAAGTTGGAACTGGCACATGAAAAAACCGGTTTTTTCGTAGACATTAAAGACGGCAAAGACGCTTTTCTGATGGCCGAAGAGCACGGCATAAGCGAAAGCAATATTCAGGAAGGCCAGAGCCTGCTGGTACAGGTCAGTCAGGAACGCCGCGCCGAAAAAGGCGCCAAGCTCGTGCGTTCCATTCAGCTGGTGGGCGAAAATATCGTGTATTGCCCGTACCGTATGGATGTGGGAGCGTCTTCCCGTATTGAAAACAAAGAAAAACTTGATGAATACCGCCGTAAGGTGATTGAAAACACCACCGGACAGGAGGGTTGGATTCTCCGGACGTCTTCCGTTGATGTTCCGTTTGAGCTTATTGCCGAAGAAATGGTTGCTCTGCGCAGCACTTTTGAAAGCATTATGAAAAAAGCACGGGCCGTCAGCGCACCGGCTCTGCTTTATGCCAAAGGTTCTCCTCTTTATGACGCTATCGGACGTTATGCCAAAAGCCTGAAAAGGATTGTTGTTAACAATCACAATCTTGAAGAAGAGCTGAAAGCCAGATACGGCGACGACTACGAAATTGAATATCAGGCCGAGCCGTTTGAAGAAGCGGGGCTGGAAGATGCAATCTATGAGGCTTTGAACAAAGTGATTTATCTGCCGGACGGCGGACGTGTCATTATTGAAGAAGCCCGCGCCTGCACGGCCATTGATGTTGACAGCGGCGATGATCACGGCAACGGCAGCATTTCAAGACTAAACAATGAGGCAGCCGTTGAAATTGCCAAGCAAATCCGCCTGCGCAATTTGTCCGGTAAAATTATCATTGATTTTGCCGGTTCTTCCGATTATCGTTTTATGAAGCCGGTTTTGGAGATTTTGGAACAAGAACTGCGCAAAGATCCGACCAAGTCATCGGTTTTGGGATTGAGCCGCGCCGGAAACGTTGAGATTATCCGAGTCCGCCGCCGACCGAGCCTGAGCGATATTCTGACCGAAGAATGCGCGTGCTGTCAGGGAACCGGAAGGGTCAACAAATGAGCAAGTGTCCGATTTGCCACAAAGAACTGACAGACACAAAATATCGGCCGTTTTGCAGCAAGCGCTGTGCCGATATTGATTTGGGGCATTGGTTTTCTGAGGATTACACCGTTCCGGCCGTTGATTTGGACGAACAGGAAATTGAAGAGCTGGAAAACGCTTTTGAAAATAAGACCGAGTGACTGTAATTATGGCTAAGAACGTTAAATGCAAAGATTTTATTTCGACCGGCGTGGTTGCCCAAAACCGCCGTGCAAATTTTGATTATCTGATTAATGAGAAATTTGTGGCCGGACTGGAGTTGACCGGAACAGAAGTTAAATCTTTGCGGCTTGGCCACGCCAACATCAATGACGCTTACGGAATTGAGCGCAACGGCGAGATTTTTATGTCAAACATGTATATTGCGGAATACGAAAGCAAGGGGTATGCCAGCCATGCCGAAAAACGTGACCGCAAGCTGTTGCTTACCAAAAAAGAAATCATCACCATTACAAACGAATTGTCACGCAAAGGCTCAACGCTGGTTGCCATGCGTCTGTTTTTTAATGAAAAAGGGCGGGCGAAACTTGAGATCGGGCTTGGTGTCGGCAAAAAACTTTATGACAAGCGCGAAACCGCCAAAGACCGTGACTGGGCCAGAGACAAACGTAATATTATGAAAAATTTTAATTAATTTTTCTTTTGCCCTGAGATTCTTTCTCAGGGTATTTTTTTATTTTTCCATTTTCCTCCTCAACCTTCTTTTATGCCTTTCTCCTCTCTCTTTTTCTCTCTCTTATACCTCTTCCGCCCCACTTATCTTCCCTATCCTCTCACCCCCTAACCTTCTTTAGCCAAATTTCTCCCGCTTTTCCTTGTTCCCTTAGCCAAAATCCCCACCCCACTTTTTATTATATATTGACTTTCATGTTTCTTTGTGGTATGGTAGTCTTAGTATTGGAACTTTTTAGGGAGGAGACCGAAAATGAAACACACTATGCTACACATGAAACTAAACTCTGCGGTATCAGTCTTTGCTGTCGCCGCTGCTTTCTCGGTGCTCCTCCTGCCTTCTGTTGCCTTTGGTGGTGTCTGCTTTCTGCCCGACTGTTCTGATGAAAACCTTGCCGGTGGCGGCGGAAACATGGATATGAATGAAGACACTGCCTTTTGTGAAAGCAAAGGTTTTACCTATTATGCAACCGGTAAATGTCCACAATATTATGCCGTTGTCGGCACTTGTAACCGTGATGACCATTATCTTAAATGTGACGCCAAAACTTGGTGTCAACAGAACGGATATAACACCACAACTTGTTCCATTCCGCAGTATGTTAATGAAGCTTGTCCGAGTTACGGTTCTTTGTATAAAGGTTGTAAAACCGACAAT
>CABUWG010000063.1 GCA_902495305.1 uncultured Pseudomonadota bacterium
AATAGGTATAACCTTTCTTCTCGCACCACTCGGTATCTTGGTTAACATTCATGTTGATATCGCCATGCATGGTGTCGGAATCCTGACAGTCAGGCAGAAAGCAGACGCCACCAAAGGCAGATGAAGGTGGAAGGAGAACCGAGAAAGCAGCGGCGACAGCAAAGACTGACACCGCAGAGTTTAGTTTCATGTGTAGCATAGTGTTTTTCATGGTTATCCTCCCTAAAAAGTTCCAATACTAAGACCACTATACCACAAAAAAACGCAAGAGTCAATATATAATAAAAAGTGGGGTGGGGATTTTGGCTAATTAGAAAAAGCTAAACAAAAAGCCCTGATAACAATCAGGGCTTTAAACGTTTTAGCGATAATGATGTCCTCGGGCAACAATTCCTTGCTGCATAATTTTTGCAGGCAGTTTCCCGCCGTAAAAAATTGTCTGAAAGCGGTTCAGCTTCAAAATTTCATCATATGAATCGGCAATGCGGTCATAGGGAATATAAATCTCAAACCCTACGGCTTTGTCGGCAAAATCTTCCGGCATCTGCTGCAAAACCTCGGCTGTCGTCGGGTTGGGAAAAGCATGGCAGCTGGATTGGTGATAAGTTGTAATCTCCAACAGTTTGGTCAGGCCATAACTTTCCAAAGCCATCGGCTCCGGCTCATAATTAAAAGATGCTTCCACAATGTCCACCGGCTTGCTCCAGTACAATTCCGATTCCGGATTCTCCGTCGGGCCGCCAAAGTAACAAACCTGTCCGTTTTTATTAATCCGGACCAGCGGCCTGATTTTTTTTGCCAGAGCAATAAGGTCAATCGCGGTATTTGCCATCTGGGCGGAATACTTGTCCATAATCATAACCTTGTCCTGAGCAGTATTTTCATCAAGGCCAAAACGTTTTTGCAAATACATAATTTTTTCTTGTGTATTCATATTACAAAAATTTAGGTGATAAAATAATAGCTTATTAGGCAGTTAGTCTAATAAGCTATACAAAAAAGTCAAGAAAAGAATTTAAGCGGCTTTTTGCACGGCAGCCATGCCCAGTTCTTCCAAAACTTCTTTTTTGAGTGTCACATTGTCAAGCTTTCCGGTTGCAAATACCGGTAACTTGTCTTTGTACAAAATCACCCGCGGCAAATACAGTTCCGACATGGCATTGCTCTTGATATAAGCATGAATCCCGTCCTGCGTGCAGGCTTTGTTGTTTGTAACCAGCACAATCTGCTCGCCTTTGCTCTCATGCGGCACGGCAACCACGCCGTAGCTGAAATTGCCGCCGTCCTTGTCAAACATGCCGTCATAAGCCTTGCGAACCATGTTGTCTACGGCGTTGAGCGAAACCATTTCGCCGCCGATTTTGGCAAAACGCTTAATACGGTCTTTAATGAAGACAAAACCAATCTCGTCAATCTCAACGACGTCGCCGGTATGATACCAGCCGTCTTTGAGCGGAACCAGCTTTCCGGGGTTGTCGGGCATAATGTACCCGAGCATGATGTTCGGGCCTTTAACACAAAGCTCGCCGCCTTTTTCAATCCCGTCCACTTTGTCAATCCGGTATTGAATGGCCGGCAGCAGCTTGCCGATGGAGCCGAAGCGGTTGAAGATATTGTTGTTGGCGGTCACGACCGGAGAACATTCTGTTGCGCCGTAAGCCTCCAGCACCCGTACGCCGAGCCGCTCCATCCACATTTCTCGCGTGTCGGACTTAACGGCTTCTGCCCCGCCGAACATAAAGCGCAAACTGTGAAAATCGAACGGATGCGCAATCCGCCCGTATCCGCGGAAGAACGTGTCCGTCCCGAACATGATTGTCGCCCCGATTTCATAAACCAACTCGGCAACAACGCGGTAATGCAGCGGCGACGGATATAAAAACAGTTTGGAGCCTTCCAACAACGGAAAAAGCGTGCCCACCGTCAGTCCGAAACTGTGAAACATCGGCAGGGCGTTAAAAACGGTGTCCGTAATGTTAATGGTTTCAATCGCCGACATCTGCTTGATGTTTGAGATGATGTTGGCATGGCTCAAAACCACGGCTTTAGGCGCGCCTTCCGAGCCCGATGTAAACAAAATTACCGCTTTTTTGCTACCGCCTTCACGGTGTGGAACACGTTTGATTTTATAGCGTAGAAAAGCGTTGATTTTCTCCCACAGACCAATTTCTTTGCGCAAAGATTCTAAAAAGATGACTTCCAGCCCGTCAGCCTTAAAAGCCTCAATCACCGATTCCATTTTAGCTGTCTTGATAAAAGTTGTAGACGTAATAACTTTTTTCACCTCGGCGGTTTTGCACATTGAGAGCATATTCTGAGCGCCAACCGAGAAATTAAGCATGACCGGTATGCGATCATAGGCAGACAACCCGAAGAACGCGCAGACGGTCGCAATGGCATTTGGCATCAGCAACGCCACATGCTCGCCCGGAATGGTGCGGCGTTTGAAGTATTTTCCCAAAACATAAGATTTTATGATAATATCTTTATAAGACTGCGGCACTCTTTGGGCATCTTCCACAAATTTCGGCCGTTTGAACAGCCCTTTTTTAGAATGAACTTTGGCCGTTTTCATCAATTGCGCAAAAAGAGAAATATTCGGATTATAATTGACCTCAAAAGACATCTCGCGCAGAATCATATAAACTTCGTTGCTAATGTGGTCGCGCTGCCGGCGCAGTTCGTCTTTTAATTTAAAGTTGCGGGGTTTGCCGATGGTAATCCTCATCTTTGGCAATGGGCGGTGCGGCAGTTTTCCTTTGGTCTTGGAAAAATATCCGTACTGCGGGCCGTCAATCCAAATCGGCACAATCGGCGCCTTTGATTTGTCGGCAACCAGCCCGGGCGCCTCATAAATCTTCATCAGACCGCCGTTTTCGGTTACACGTCCCTCGGCAAAAATCACAACTTTACGACCGTTGTCAACTTTGGCAATCAAGTTTTTGATATCCATCGGTTCAATCGGATTAAACAACACCACGTCTGCTGTTTTCATAAAGAATCTAATCCATTTGCGGCGGTACAAATGCCCGTTTAGGGCAAAAACCGGATCCCCCGGCAGAAAAGCAAACAATAAAACAGGGTCAAGAAAAGACACATGGTTAGATACATAAACCGCCTTCTGCGGCAACGAAGCTTCGTCAAAATTAATTTTACACTTAACTTTCAAACATCTGAAGAAACCTCTTAAACAAAACCTGACAAAGTCCCTCAAAATCAGTCTCCGGCTGTTAAAACAATAAAAAAATTCTACGCCCGAAAACTGCGGCAAGTAAAGCGGAATCACCATCTTGTCTACAATTTTTGTCACAAAACCGCGCTATGTAATTGATTTCTTTAAATCTGCCAGAGATATGTGTATAGAATCCAAACAAAATTTGCCATTTTGGAAAAATTAAGCTAAAAATTTTATCAGCAGCGATTTTGTTAAGTATTATCATGGGTTAAGCGCAAAAGCTGCAATTTAGGATTAACAACTACTGTGACTAACATGAAGAAACTTTTAACTTTCACGGCGTTGGGCGGAATCTTGCTTGCTACTGACGCTTTAGCCTCCGGTTTTAACCTTAAAGAACAATCTGTCGCGGCCATGGGCAACGCTTTTGCCGGCGCCACGGCCGGAGCAGAGGACGTGACTTATTCATACTTCAACCCGGCCGGATTGACACGCCATGCCGGGGTTAATTTTGCCGGCGGCGCAACTTGGATTGCCCCGCGCTCAAAAGCCAAAGGCGCTAAAGGGCAAACGCCATTCGGTGAGGACTACAGCGGTTATACCGATAATATCGTGCATCCGGCCGCTGCCCCGAACATGACAATTGCCGCACAGCTGAATGACAATTGGTATGCCGCTTTTGCAATCAACTCGCCTTTCGGCATGATTACCACTTATGATGAAGACTGGGCAGGGCGTTTCCATGGCACAAAATCGGACGTCAAAACCCTGACCGCCACGCCGATGCTGGCTTATAAGGCCAATGACAAACTCTCAATCGGCGCGGGTTTTCAAATGCAGTACGTGCGTGCAAAGTTAAAGAATTCCGCCGCATTGCCGGTTGCGCCTAATGTTTATGTTGAAGACCGGACAAAGTTGGAAGGCGATGCTTTTGACATCGGCTACAGCGTAGGCGCTTTGTATGAATTTACCGATGCCACGCGCGTTGGTATCGGCTATCGCAGCCAGATAAAGCACAAACTGAAAGGCGAAATTGATTTTGCTTCGTATAACCCGATGGATCAGGATATTGGCGCCCGCCTGACCACACCGGCAAACCTGACAATCGGCGCTTATCATGACCTTAATGACCAATGGTCGGTTATGGCGGAGTTCGGACGGACTTATTGGTCTTCGTTTAAGGAACTTCGTATCCGCGGTGAAAACGGGTTGGATAGTATCACGGAAGAAAGATGGAAAGATACAACCTTCTATGCCGTCGGCGCCAGTTATAAGTATAACGATAAGTGGAAATTCCGTGCCGGCTTTGCCGTTGACCAAAGTGCCGTCGGGGAAGGGTATCGCACCCCGCGTATTCCGGATGCCGACAGACTGTGGTATTCCGGCGGCGTTGAATATACTTGGGATGAAAAGACCAAATTCAACCTTGGCTATACCTATATCCGTGCGGAAAAAAGCAGGGTTAAGCTGGATGGAACGCATGCCGGAGATAATGCCCGCGGCCCGCTCTGCGCCAAATATGAGAACGATATCCATATGTTGGGCTTGGGTATGAGCTATCAGTTTTAACCAGCCTTAAATGCAAAAAACGCCGCTGAAGTTTGTTGCTTCAACGGTGTTTTTTTGTTCTTGTTATTGCCGTCTTTCTTTTTTCTTATTATTGCCTGCCCCTCTCATTTGTCATTGCCTTTTTCCTTTCTTTGTCATTGCCGGACTTGATCCGGCAATCGACGTTTCAGAGTACATGCCCGCCACAAACTCCGCCGGAGCAACGCGCCCCTCAAGGCACCACGTCGACAACTAAGCGCGCTCGTCACAGGGGCTATTCGGCCGCTTTGGCAAGGTTCATGCCTAGTTTTTGCCGCAAATATTTTGCCGTATGGCTGATTTTTGACTTCGCCACTTGCTCCGGCGTTCCTTTTGTCACAATTGATCCGCCGGCATCCCCGCCTTCGGGGCCAATATCAATAATATAATCGGCCGTTTTAATCACGTCCAGATTATGTTCGATAATAATGATGGAGTTTCCCTGATCGACCAGCTTTTGCAAAACCTTTAAGAGTTTGTTGATGTCTTCAAAATGCAAACCTGTTGTCGGTTCGTCAAGAATATACAGGGTTTTTCCGGTCGCCCGTTTGGAAAGCTCCTTAGAAAGCTTGACACGCTGCGCCTCGCCGCCGGAAAGGGTTGTTGCCGGCTGACCGAGATGAATATATCCGAGGCCGACCTGCCGCAGCAAGTCCAGACGGTTGCGGATTGACGGTATGGCGTCAAAAAACTGATAAGCCTCGTCCACGGTCATGTCAAGAACATCGGCAATGGATTTTCCTTTATATTTGACCTCCAGCGTTTCACGATTAAAACGCTTGCCTTTGCAAACGTCGCATTCCACATAAATATCGGGCAGAAAGTGCATTTCGATTTTGGTAACGCCGTCGCCTTTGCAGGCCTCGCAACGGCCGCCGGCAACGTTAAAAGAAAAGCGTCCTGCCGCATAGCCGCGTGCTTTTGCTTCCGGCAGTCCGGCAAACCAGTCGCGGATATATGTAAACAAACCGGTATAAGTCGCCGGATTGGAGCGGGGTGTCCGTCCGATTGGCGACTGGTCAATGTCAATGACTTTGTCAATATTCTGCAAACCGGTCAGACGGTCATAAATTCCGGCCGGCTCGCGTGAACCGTTCAGCTCTTTGTTAATGGCTTTGTAAAGCGTTTCCAGAATCAGCGAAGATTTTCCTCCGCCGGAAACACCTGTAATACAAGTCATGGTGCCGAGCGGGATTTGCACGTCGATATTTTTCAGATTATTGGTGCGCACGCCTTTCAGACCGATAAATTTGTCATTTCCTTTGCGGCGCTGCAAAGGGACTTCAATCTGCTTGCAGCCGTTGAGATACTGCGCCGTCAGACTGTCCTGATTTTTAAGAACTTCTTGCACGGTGCCGTGTGCGGTAACATAACCGCCGTTGTGACCCGCTCCGGGGCCCATGTCGACCAGATAATCGGCGGAACGGATGGCGTCTTCGTCATGTTCGACAACAATAACGGTATTGCCGATGTCGCGCAGACGGGTGAGCGTTTCTAACAGCCGGTCATTATCGCGCTGATGCAGGCCGATGGATGGCTCGTCCAAAACATATAACACGCCGGTCAGCCCCGAACCGATTTGCGACGCCAGACGAATACGCTGCGCCTCGCCGCCGGAAAGCGTGCCCGATTGGCGTGATAAATTAAGATAATCCAGCCCGACGTTATTCAAAAAGCTGAGACGCTCAATAATTTCTTTCAAAATCTTATGGGCAATTTCTGCTTTTTTCGGCGGCAGAGATTGTTCGACATTCATAAACCAGTCCCGCGCCTGTTTGATTGACATTGCCGAGGCGTCCATAATGTCCATTCCGCAGATTTTTACGGCCAAAGCCTCGGGCTTCAGACGTTTGCCGCTGCAAAATTCACAGGTGGCGGCAGACTGATACTGCGCAAATTCATCGCGCATCTGCTGGGAATCCGTCTCCAGAAAACGCCGCTCCATATTATTGACCACACCCTCAAACGGCTTATTGGTGACAAAATGTGAATAATACATCGGAACGGCCTCATCGCCGGAACCGTACAAAATCACGTCTCTGGCTTTTTGCGGGAGCTCGTTCCATGGCGTTTTGTTAGAAATTCCCAGATAATCGCACAAAGAATTCAGCGTGTCGGAATAAAAACCGTGCTTGCGGCTGTACCAAGGCAGAATAGCTCCTTGCGCAATGGATAAATTGGGGTTTGGAACAATCCGCTCCGGATCCATATAAAGCTTGGCGCCAATGCCGTCACAATGTGGACAGGCACCATACGGATTGTTAAAAGAGAACAACCGCGGCTCAATTTCTTCAATCGTAAAGCCCGAAACCGGACAGGCAAATTTTGAAGAAAAAGTCGTGCGGGAATTGTCAGAAATATTTTCGGCAAACACCAATCCTTCGCCAAGCTTTAGGGCTGTTTCAACAGACTGGGCCGCCCGCTCGGCAATATCCGGCTTGACAACCAGACGGTCAACCACGACCTCAATGTCATGCTTCTGATTTTTGCTTAAGGCAGGAACCTCGTCAATGGAATAGACCGTGCCGTCAATCTTCAAACGCTGATAGCCTTGCTTTTGCAAAGATTCAAATTCTTTTTTGAACTCGCCTTTTTTGCCGCGGGCAATCGGAGCCAGCAGCATAAGCTTGGTTCCTTCTGGCATTTCCAGAATCTTGTCGACCATTTGCGAAACCGTCTGCGACTCAATCGGCAGTCCGGTCACGGGAGAATAGGGCGTTCCGGCGCGTGCCCAGAGCAGACGCATATAATCATAAATCTCGGTCACTGTACCGACGGTGGAACGCGGATTGTGTGAGGTTGTTTTTTGCTCGATGGAAATTGCCGGCGACAAGCCTTCAATCGAGTCGACGTCGGGCTTTTTCATCAAATCCAAAAACTGGCGGGCATAAGAAGACAAGCTTTCCACATACCGGCGTTGTCCCTCGGCATAAATCGTGTCAAAAGCCAGAGAAGATTTTCCCGAACCGGACAAACCGGTAATAACGGTAAGCTTGTCCTTCGGGATGTTGATATCCACGTTTTTAAGGTTGTGTTCTCTTGCGCCTTTAATCTCAATAAATTTACTGTCTGACATCTCTTATACTCCTGCAAGGAATATAGTTATTATTGATAAGAAAGGCAATAAAAAATTGCCTCGGAAGAAAAATTCCGAGGCTTTTTGCATAGTTACCAATAACCGCAGTTGTTGCAACATCCGCTGTCTGTTGTGTAGCGTTCGCCTTTAAAGAATTTTTGTTTACTCGAATAATTTGCCTCGCATTCCGCTTTAGTTGCCCAGCAATAATCAACACTGCGGTAGCCACTCCCTTTGCAAATATATTTGTCATCGCTGGCGCAATAAATATCTACGCTTTGAATCATCGTGTACGGCTTTGATGATGGGCAATATCCGACGGATTCCCAACAGTGGTAATCGCCGACCCAGATACCATAACGTCCTTGTGTGCTTCCCGGACATTTATCCGCCGGCGGAGCTGGCGGATCGGCCGGTTTAGATTTGCAGCTTGTGCACTTGCCGCAAGAATTGTAAGAAGCGCAGCCATAAGTACAAGATTTAGAAGTTACGGAGCAGTCGGAGTTATATTGACATTCATAACAAGATGTTCCGCATTCCGTAGAAGAAACTCTCACTCTGTTTTCTGTAGAAGAGCAGGACACGGACTTAGAGCCTGAGCGGCAGGTGTCGGAACAGGCATAACAGCTTCCGCATTCGGAAGACCCGACATAAGAACCGGAATAAGACGTGCTTCCTGAAGTACAGTCTTTGCAGTAACGACATGTTGAGCCGCATTCGGTCGTTGTGGCATAAGAGCCTGTATAGTTCTTGGAACCGCGTGAGCACTCGTCAGAACAACATCTGTAGCAGGTGTAGCCACAGGTGTCTTTACCGGAAGAACCTCGGGACGGGTCACAGGTCACGGCATAGCTGCTCGGGCATCCGGCAGAAGGTGAAGCGGTACAGCATTTACCGTAAGATTTGTCATAAGGACAACGGTTTGAAGTTGCATACAGACGCCCCGGAGAACAGGAGTTGACGTAACCAGATTCACGACAAGCCCGCGGCCTGTCCTCTTTACATTGTTTGTAATAAGGTTTGCCGTTCGG
>CABUWG010000064.1 GCA_902495305.1 uncultured Pseudomonadota bacterium
AGGATCCAGTCAGATAAATCAGCTATATTATTAAACTGGATTCTTCGTTGCACTCAGAATGACATTATAGTCACTATATCACAAAGAAACGCAAGAGTCAAGTACTCATGAAAAGTGGAGTGGGGATTTTGGCTAGGGAAACAGGAAAAAGCGGGAAAAATTTGGCTAAAAAGGGGTAAGGGGAGAGAAAGGTGGACGGTACAAGAGGTAAGATAAGCTGAGGGAAGAAAGAGGGTGAGAGTGGGGTGAGGCAGGTGAGATAAGTGGGGTGAGGGAGGAACGGGGGAGATGAGTAAAAAGAGAGGAGTGAGAGGGAAGAAAGAGGATGAGAGTGGGGGTGAAGCAGGTGAGATAAGTGGAGCAAGGGAGGTGCGGGAGGAAAAGGGAGAGAGCAAGGAGGGGAATAAAGTGAGGGATGTGGTATATAGGAAAATGGTATAGGAGTGGGAAAAAAGCGGGGTACGAAAAATAATTCTGATTTTTTATTTTTATGCGAATCGCGGGATGGATTCGCTTTGCGCGAAATCGGGAAATTAAAGCTTGGAATTTGGCCTTTGCATTAATAAATTAGAAATAAATTGATGTTTATTATATCTTCCAGATTGGATTGATTTGGCGAGTATTAAAAATTGAAAAAACGTTCAAAATCTAAGATTGCTTCGATTTATGCCATAGCCTTGTATGAGGCTGCGGTTGAAAAAAAGGCGTTGGTTAAAATTCAAAAAGATGTGGCGTTGCTTTTGGCTGAAACCAAGGCTTTGCCTGATTTTGTGAAGTTTTTTGCGAATCCGATTATTGAAATTCAGGATAAAAAAGATACTCTTAAACAGATTGCCGGTAAATTAAAACTAAATCCCGAAACGCTCAGTTGTCTTGATATTCTGGCGGAAAACGGCCGTTTTTCAGAATTTGAGCTTATCTTGGAAGAGTTTGTGCATTATGCCAATAAACAGGCCGGTATTGCCGAAGTTCAGGTTAAGGCTGTCAAAGAACTGGATCCGGTTCAGAGCAAAAAGCTGGAAAGCGCTTTGGAAAAAATGCTCAATCAAAAAGTTTTAGTCAATTATGAGGTTTGCCCCGAAATTTTGGGCGGGCTTCAAATTAAATTCGGTTCAAACATGATAGATGACACTATTTTGGCAAAACTGAATCGTCTTGAACAAATAATGAAAGGTGGACAATAATGTCTGTAAACGTTAGCGAGATATCTTCCATTATCAAAGAAAAAATCGAAGGTTCCGACATTATGGCCGATGTGGCCGAGGTCGGGCAGGTTTTGTCTGTCGGTGATGGTATTGCACGTGTTTATGGTTTGGAAAAAGTTCAGGCCGGAGAGCTGGTGGAATTTGCCGGCGGGATTAAAGGCATGGCTCTGAATCTGGAAGAAGACAATGTCGGCGTGGTTATTTTCGGATCCGACCAGTCTATTCGGGAAGGTGACATGGTCAAACGCACAGACAGCATTGTCAGTGTGCCGGTGGGCAAACATCTGTTGGGCAGAGTGGTCGACGCTTTGGGAAATCCGATTGACGGCAAAGGTGACATTAAAGCCACTGAATACAGCATGTCCGAAGTAAAAGCTCCCGGTATTATTGCTCGTCGCAGCGTGCATGAGCCGATGCAGACCGGTTTGAAGATTATTGACAGCCTTATCCCGATCGGGCGCGGCCAGCGTGAGCTGATTATCGGTGACCGCCAGACCGGAAAAACTTCTATCATTATTGATACGATTTTGAATCAGAAAGCCGTTAACGATAAGGCGAAATCAGAAAAAGAAAAGCTTTATTGCATTTATGTTGCCGTCGGGCAGAAACGTTCAACCGTTGCACAAGTGGTCAAAACCTTAAAAGACCACGGGGCACTGGATTATACGATTGTGGTTGCCGCTACAGCGTCTGATTCTGCTCCTATGCAGTTTTTGGCACCGTATTCCGGTTGTGCGATGGGTGAGTTTTTCCGTGATAACGGAATGCATGCCGTTATTTTTTATGATGACTTGTCCAAGCAGGCGACGGCTTACCGCCAGATGTCTTTGCTGCTTCGCCGTCCGCCAGGGCGTGAGGCTTATCCGGGCGATGTTTTCTATCTGCATTCCCGTTTGTTGGAGCGTGCAGCCAAGATGAGTGATGAAGAAGGTGCCGGTTCTCTGACTGCTTTACCGGTAATTGAGACACAGGCCGGTGATGTGTCGGCTTATATTCCGACTAACGTGATTTCAATTACCGACGGTCAAATCTTTTTGGAAACCAACTTGTTTTTCCAAGGTGTGCGTCCGGCTGTGAATGTCGGCATTTCAGTAAGCCGTGTGGGATCAGCTGCACAGATTAAGGCTATGAAACAGGTTGCGGGATCGATTAAGCTGGAATTGGCACAGTATCGTGAAATGGCGGCTTTTGCCCAGTTTGCATCGGATTTGGATGCTTCGACGCAAAATCTGCTGGCGCGCGGCGCCCGCTTGACCGAACTTTTGAAGCAGCCGGTTAATCATCCGATGCCGGTTGAAGAAGAAGTCGTGGCTATTTTTGCCGGTGTGCGCGGCTATTTGGATAAAATCGCCATCAAAGAAGTGCAGGATTTTGAGAAAAAAGCCATTACATCTTTGAAGGCCAATCAGCCTAAGCTTTTGGAAAGTATCCGCAAAGACAAGGTGATTTCGGAAGATACCGAAAATGCGCTCAAGGAATTTTATGACGCTTTTCTGGCGGAATACCTTGGTGAGGAAAAAGCAGCGTAGAGGAATAAATTATGGCAGGCCTGAAAGAGTTACGCACTCGTATTGAATCCATAAAATCGACGCAGAAGATTACGTCGGCGATGAAGCTGGTTGCAGCTTCACGCCTGCGTCGGGCACAGGGTTTGATTGACAAGTCGTCTTTCTACAACAACAATCTGGTGTCTTCCGCCAACCGGGTTTATTACGAACTCCGGCAGGAGGAGGCGGCCAAGGGCGTTAGTTATATTTATCCCAAGCTTTTGCGCGGAACCGGAAAAAACAAAACCTGTCTGCTGATTGTGTTTACTTCTGACCGCGGTTTGTGCGGCGGATACAACAGTAATGTTGCCAAGGCGGCAGCCAAGCGGATTGAGGAACTTACTGCCGAAGGGACGGAAGTAAAAATATTGTGTGTCGGAAAAAAAGGTCGAGATATTCTAAAACGTAAATATGCCGCTTTGATTGTTAAGACTTTGGAAGGGCTTGGTAAAAAAGGTGCCAAATATTATGAGGCAACGGATATTGCCCAGTTGATTCTCGAAGCTTATGACAAAGGGGAAATTGACCGTTGCGAAGTGGTTGTCAGCCATTTTGTTTCCGCCATTACCCGACAAGTGAAGGTTGGTCCGATTTTGCCGGTGATGATTGAGGAGTTTGAATATAACAAACTTAATCTGCCGACCAACGTTGTCAATGGTGCATTTTATGATTATGAGCCTGACAAAATGGAACTGCTGGCAGGGCTTTTGCCGCTGATTTTTAAAGCCAGTCTGTTTCAGGCAATTGTGCATTCTCAGGCTTCGGAGCATGGCGCCCGCATGACCTCAATGGATAATGCGACCCGCAATGCCAAGGATATGATTTCGCGTCTGACCCTGAAATATAACAGAATTCGTCAAACCGCAATTACAACGGAATTGACTGAGATTATTTCCGGTGCAGAAGCAATATAATTTTGTTTTATAGGGCATCTAAAGCAATTTTGTTCGGCCTCAAAAAATTCATGTACTTCTGTGTACACTAGAATTTTTTTCGCCTCCAAGAATTACTTTATCTGCTCCTCTAAAACGAAAATTATCGGTCCGCTTTTATAGAGTATCTAAAGCGGTTTTACGGGGTTTAAAATACAATTATTATAAAAAACAAACGGTTTATAGGAGATGAAAATGGTTGAAAAAACAACAGCAGCAAAAAAGCCGGCAGCCAAGAAAACGGCTGCTAAAAAGACGTCTGCGGTTAAAACGGCGGCAGCAAAATCTGCAGTAAAGAAATCACCGGCCAAAACGGCGCAGAAGATTGTCAACAAGCTTGACAAGGAATATGCTTCGGCAGATGTTGCTCAGGAAAAAAAGGCCATTAAACAGATTGAAGAAAATGCCAAAAAAGACGTTAAAAAGATTAAGAAACTGGCTAAAAAAGAGCGTAAGGTTCACAGTATCGGACATATTTCACAAGTTACCGGCGCGGTTGTCGACGTGCGTTTTGACAAGCTTGAAGATATGCCGAATATCTTAACGGCTCTGGAATGTGACAACCATGGAAAACCGTTGGTTTTAGAAGTTGCGCAGCACTTGGGTGAAAACGTTGTGCGGACGATTGCGATGGATACCACGGACGGTTTGGTTCGCGGTTTGGAAGTTGTCAATACCGGCGAGCCGATTGAGGTTCCGGTCGGGCCGGGAATGCTCGGACGCATTATCAATGTTGTCGGCGAGCCCGTTGACGGCCGCGGTGATGTTCAGGCCAGCGACTATTATCCGATTCACCGTCCGGCACCGTCTTTTGTAGATCAGGCAACAGAAACCAAAGTCCTGACAACCGGCATTAAAGTTATTGACCTGCTTGAGCCTTATGTTAAAGGCGGAAAAATCGGTTTGTTCGGCGGAGCCGGTGTTGGTAAAACCGTTTTGATTATGGAACTGATTAATAATATTGCCAAAGGGCACGGCGGTTATTCCGTTTTTGCCGGTGTGGGAGAAAGAACCCGCGAAGGTAACGACCTTTATCATGAAATGATTGAATCCGGCGTTATTGACCTGAAAGGCGACAAGTCAAAAACCGTGCTTGTTTACGGCCAGATGAACGAACCTCCCGGAGCCCGTGCCCGTGTGGCTTTGTCCGGTTTGACACAGGCGGAGTATTTCCGTGATGAAGAACATCAGGACGTTTTGTTCTTTGTTGACAATATCTTCCGTTTTACGCAGGCCGGTTCAGAGGTTTCCGCCTTGCTCGGACGTATTCCTTCCGCCGTTGGGTATCAGCCGACTTTGGGAACGGACATGGGTGCCATGCAGGAGCGTATTACCTCTACCAAGAACGGTTCCATTACCTCCGTGCAGGCGGTATATGTTCCGGCCGATGACCTGACTGACCCGGCGCCGGCAACAACCTTTGCTCACTTGGATGCAACAACGGTATTGTCCCGTTCAATTGCCGAGCTGGGTATTTTTCCGGCGGTGGATCCGCTTGATTCCACTTCGCGAATTTTATCGTCCGAAGTTTTGGGTGAGGAGCATTATACTGTTGCCCGTCAGGTGCAGGAGATTTTGCAGAAGTATAAATCTTTGCAGGATATTATTGCCATTTTGGGTATGGATGAATTGTCCGAGGAAGACAAGCTCACGGTTGCCCGGGCAAGAAAAGTCCAGCGTTTTCTGTCTCAGCCGTTTCATGTTGCCGAAGTCTTTACCGGTACGCCTGGTGTTTTTGTTAAGCTGGAAGACACGATTAAAGGCTTTAAAGGCATTATTGAGGGACAATATGACAATATCCCCGAGCAGGCTTTCTACATGGTAGGGACTATAGAGGATGCGTTGGAAAAGGCTAAGAAGCTTGAAGCCGCTTAATGGATAACTAATACAGAAATTGCGGCTCGACTGCTAAGTCATGTACTAAATTTGTACACTCCTGTCGCAGTCGTCCTTATTTCTTATTATTTATCTCATTTATCGGCTTCAATGAAGCCGCTTAACGGATAAATTAAGCCGCTTAATGGCAGCCTAGAGCAATTTTACGCTGTCTCGAAAAATTCATGTACTTCTATGTACATTAAAATTTTTCTCGCAGTTAGAAATTACTCTATTCTCCTCATTAATCGGCTTAATTGGGCGGCTAAATGGGAGGCTGGAGCAAATGAATAAGGGTAAGGTGTCGGGTTAATTGAAAAGGAAAAGAATATGAAAAACGAGATTATTTTCCGTTTGTCGCGGCCGTATAAAATTTCAACCACGGCTGCCGTGTCCAAGGTTGTGTTGCCGGCGGCGAACAGCGATATTACGATTTTGCCGGATCGGGCGCCGACGCTTATTTTGCTGAAAGGCGGCCTGTTGCAGGTTTTGGACAAGGACAACAAACCGCAGGAACGTTATTTTATCAAAAGCGGGGTTGCCGACGTGGCGCGGAATCGTTGTGCCGTTTCGGCGGAAAAAGTTGTTCCGTTTGATAAGATTGACGTTGCGCGGGCGGCAGAAAAACGTGATGCGGCCATTCATCAGGATGATAAAGATTTTTATCAGATGATTGTTGAAAAACTGACGTTGTTGAACCGTTGAGTTTTCTTTTTGATTAATCTCCGCAGTTTGTTTCTGCGGGGATTTTTTTGCGGCAAAGAGTTGACCGGCAGACGGCCGTGCGTTATAATCGGAAAATAATTTTTGAAAGGCGGAAAAATGAAGAAGAACGGTCGGGCGATTATTTTGATGATGGATTCATTCGGGGTCGGAGAGGCACCGGATGCCGATAAATTTGACAATGCCGGAGCCAATACTTTTACCCATATTGCAACAATGAATCAGGGGTTGAAGATTCCTAATCTGGTGTATCTTGGCTTGTCCGAAGTTTCAAAAGCCGCTTGCGGTTATTTTCCTCCGCTCGGGGTTCAGCAGCCGGCAACAATGACAATGGCTTCAAAGTTCGGTTTTATGCAGGAAATCAGCCATGCCAAAGATACGTCTTCCGGACATTGGGAGATGGCCGGAGTGCCGGTTTTGTTTGAATGGGGATATTTTAAGCCCGAGTACCCGTCTTTTCCGCCGGAGCTGGTGGCGGAGATTTGTCAGAAAACCGGACTGGACGGTATCCTCGGGAACAAAGCCGCTTCCGGTACGGTGATTATTCAGGAGTTGGGCGAAGAACATATCAAAACCGGAAAGCCGATTTTTTATACCTCGGCCGACAGTTGTCTGCAAATTGCCGCGCATGAAAAATATTTTGGGTTAGAGCGACTGTACGAACTTTGCGAGATTGCTTTTGAGGCTGTTAAGCCTTATCGGATTGCGCGTATTATCGCCCGTCCGTTCAGCGGCGAAAAAGCCGGCGAATTTGTACGGACGAAAAATCGTCACGATTATTCTGTCACGCCGCCGTCCGAAACAATTTTGGACAAGGTCAAAAATGCCGGCGGCAATGTGATTGCCATTGGTAAAATCGGCGATATTTATGCGCATCAGGGCACGAGCAAAGAGGTCAAGGCCAGCGGATTGGAAGAGCTTTGGAACGTGACATTGGAGGAGATAAAAAATGCTCCCGACGGCAGTCTTGTTTTTACCAATTTTGTGGATTTTGACATGTTGTGGGGACATCGGCGCGATGTGAAAGGCTATGCCGGCGGGTTGGAATATTTTGACAGCCGTCTGCCGGAAATTGAACAGGTTTTGCGTGATGATGATATTGTGTTTATTACCGCTGACCACGGCAATGATCCGACTTACAGCGGAACAGACCATACGCGCGAATTTGTACCGGTCATTATGTTTGGCAAAAAGATCAAGCCGGAATTTATCGGACATCGTAAAACTTTTGCCGATATTGCGCAGACGATTGCCGAATATTTCGGTCTGGAAAAAATGGAATACGGAACGTCTTTTCTGGAGAAAAAAGAATAATGAGCTATCAGGCAAGAAACCTGCCGGCGGAGCGGCATTGTTTTTTCGGGCGTAAAGGGGGCGTTTCCGAGGGGAAATATGCCAGTCTGAATGTGCGCAAAATGTGTGACGATGTTGGCACAAGAGTTGATGAAAACCGAAAAATCGCTGTTGAGGCCGTAGGCGGAAAGTTTGAAAATCTGATGATTCTGGGACAGCAATCCGGTACAACAGTCTGTTTTGCCGAAGAAGCTTCAATCGGGAAAATCGCGGCGGACGGGGTGGTGACGAAAACACCGGAAATGGTGCTTTGTCTATTTACGGCGGATTGCACGCCGGTTTTGCTGGCGGATTATGCCCATGGCGTGATTGCGGCAGCCCATGCCGGCTGGCGCGGTGCAATTCGGGGCGTGCTGGAAAACACGCTGGATTTGATGATTGAAAAAGGTGCGGTGCTTGAGCATATTGCCGCGGCACTCGGGCCTTGTATTCAACAGCCTTCTTTTGAAGTTGGGTCGGAGGTCAGAGAGGAATGTGCCGCTGTTGGTGCAGTCTATGCCCGTTTTTTTGACAGGGGAAAAGACTGCAGGCATTTTCAATTTGATTTGGAAGGGCTGGTCAGGTTCCGGCTGGAGCAATGCGGAGTCAGAAATATTACGGTTTCGGGAATTGATACCTATCAAGATGAAGAAAATTATTTTAGTTATCGCCGGAATTGTCATCAGGGGCTGGCAGAGAATCCCAAAGATTTTCCCTGCCAGGCCTCAATGATCAGATTATGAGCATTTAACAAATATAGCAGGTGACGGAATCGGGATCCGGTTTATAGCGGGTACAGCCACCGGTGTCGGTTGAACTGTATCCGAGTTCGTCACAGGTTTTTCTTCTGCAATCATCAGGATCCCAGCAGGTTAATCCGGAGCACGGAGAAACCGAGGTGCATACCCAGTATCCGGCCGGGCTGGATAATAACGGCCTGTTTTGACCATGGCCACTGGTATAAGATGAACATGAACCGCATGAAGAACCGCCACCGGAACTTCCGCCGGAGCCGCTACCCGAACTGCTGCAGCCTGAGCCGCCACAACGAGTATCACAAGATTGAATCGTTCCGTCTTTGCAGCAATCGCCATGACAGGTTGAATGGACGGAACACCAGTTTGATGAAGATGAGTTACAGCATGAAGAACATTTAGTGCAAGTGCCGCCGC
>CABUWG010000065.1 GCA_902495305.1 uncultured Pseudomonadota bacterium
TCCACTTTTGCAGGTGTGTGTTTTCTGCCAGATTGTGCTGAAAGCGGCGTTTTAGACGGTACGCCCGAAATAGACATCAACTCGGATTCCAAATTTTGTGAAGAAAGCGGATTTACCTACTATGCTTCCGCTAAATGTCCGCAGTATCAGGCTGTGACTGCTATATGTGACAGAGATGAGCACTATCTCAAATGTGATGCCAAAACATGGTGTCAGAAAAACGGATATAACACAACAACTTGCTCCATTCCGCAATATGTTAACGAGGTTTGTCCGAGTTATGGTTCTTTGTACAAAGGTTGTAAAACCGACAACGCCAAAGCCTGTAAAGAACTCGGTTATACCAACTCTTGTCCGTCAGGCCAGAAGCTCAAAAAAGATTCCGGACGTTGTTCTTATGATTCTTCTTACGGAACTTGCTGTACCCCGTCAGGCTGCCCAAGCTATACTTCTCTGACCTCTTCGTCCTACGGCACAAACGGCACAGACGGATGTGAGTATACCTGTTATTATACCTGTAATCCAAACTGCCCGTCAACACACCCGTACTCTTCTGACCCGACAGGGTGTTCTTATCGCACAACAAACGGATGCGGTAACAAATCCTGCTATCAGTATAAAGCATGTTGCACGCCAACTTGCATCAATGAAACGGGATATTGTCCTAAAGGGAATTATCAAATATCGGATGGATGTGGAAGCACTTGTGTAAAATGTAACATTTACAGTATCGGAGACCTTTATTACACTGACGGCAGCACATCAGATGTAACCACACCAAATAACAACAAAAACATATCAGGGATAATTTTTGATACTGACGGACATTCCTACGCCTATGTTATTGAACTCGACAGCAAATGGGGCAACGGTATGAACGGTTATTACAGTTATGGTAACGGATGGTCACTTCCCAGCCGTACAGTTATGACAAACATTAAAAAGAATATTTCCACCATAAACAAATCTCTTAAAATCATCGGAAAACCTGACATTATTAACTATAATCATTGGACTTCTGATTGGACAAACGGAGTACTGCCGTATGGAGATAATTCAGGAAGAAGCCAGCTCTACTTTTCTAATCCATACACAGGCATTTCAAATGCCAAGGGTAGTTATGAGTGCTATTATCGCCGCATAAAAAAAGTAACGCCTTAAATGACGATTATGAGCATTTCTTCAATCCGTTAAATCTGTATCAACGCCCTCAGGCCACTGTAAAAACTGCGATATAAGCGCTAAGCAAAAACAACCGTTACTCCGGTTGTTTTTGTCTGCAAGCTCTTTGTAACATCTTGACAAACAAGGGAAGCGTCAGCAACCTTAGCAAGCCTAGATGCCTAAGGAAAATAATAAGAAAAAATATTTAAGGCGACAGGAGTGTACATAGAAGTACATGAGCATTTCTCCATCCCGCTAAATATGTCCTTTCAGGCCGCTGTAAAAACTGCGATATAAGCGCTAAGCAAAAACAACCGTTGCTCCGGTTGTTTTTGTCTGCAAGCTCTTTGGAACATCTTGGCAAGCAAGGGAAGCGTCAGCAACCTTAGCGAGCCTAGATGCCTAAGGAGGATAATAAGAAAAAAGAATTTTAGCCACAGGAGTGTACATAGAAGTACATGACTTAGCTAAAATTCTTTTTTCTGTATTAGGTGACCACAGAGCGCAGTTTTTACGGGAGAAGGGGAGACCAAGCCGGATCAGAGGCATCACTCGGCGTAATAATCTGACGCTTGTTGTAGCCCGTTAAATCAATTGAATAAAGTCTGACATGATCCGAACCTTTCTCCTGACGGAAATACATCAGAACACGACCGTTCGGAGACCATGCCGGCGCCTCAACCAGATAACCGCTGTCAAGCATTCTCTCACCCGTACCGTCCGGATACATCACGCCGATATAAAACTGCCCGCCCAAAATTTTGGTAAAGGCAATATAATCTCCGCGCGGCGACCACACCGGCGTTGCATAACTGCCCAATCCGCGGCTGATACGCTTTACGTCAGAACCATCGGCATTCATGACATAAAGCTGCTGATTGCCGGCGCGATCGGAACTAAAAACAATTTGCGCACCATCCGGCGAATAACTCGGAGAAGTATCAATGGCGGAACTATTGGTCAGCTTTTTGCTGGTCCTGCGCTCCAAATCCATTTCATAAATATTGGTTCTGCCACTGTTGGCATAACTGAGCAGCAGCTTTTTGCTGTCCGGAGAAAAACGCGGCGCAAAAGTCATGCCCGGAAAATGCCCGACCAATTCCTGCTTTCCGGTCTCCAAATCCAAAATATAAACTTTGGGAGCGGAAGAAGAAAACGAAATATAAGCAACTTTTTGCAAATTCGGCGAAAAGCGCGGCGTCAACGCCATTGACGAACCGGAAGTCAGAAACTTGTGATTCTCACCGTCCTGATCCATAATCGCCAAACGCTTGATTCTTCTGGTCACCGGCCCGCTTTCCGATACATAAACGACACGAGTGTCAAAATACCCCTTATCACCGGTCAGACGCTCGTAAATTGCATCGGCAATCACATGCGCCACTCTGCGCCAGTTGTCTTTGGTTGTGGTAAAAGACTGCCCCTTAAGCTGATTCTCTGCCGGCACATCCCACAAACGGAACTCGACCCGCAGCTTGTTGCCGGGAATTTCCGCCACGGAACTCTGAACCAGCGCATGCGCATTAATCGCCGTCCAGTCCACAAACTTCGGCTCCTGATCCATAGAAGAAAATTCCTGAATATAACTGTTGTCGTTAATAATGCGGAACAAACCGGAACTTTCCAAATCTGCTATAACGACATCACGGATTCGGCTTGCATACTGCCCCACAAAAAAACCGTCATGAATCATCTCGGGAAAAGCAACCGGCATCGGATCGCGCTGCGCACCTGCCACCTCAATCTCCAGCTCGGCTTTTGCATTACCGGCGGCAAACAGACACAAAACCATAACCAGAACATATTTTAACTTCATTCTTTTACCCTCATCACAAAAAAAGCTTTTATTTGCGCACATCTTATATTAATATCGTTAAAAATCAATTAGCAAAAAGAATAATTAAACATGGAAATCAAAGAATTCAAACAAGCCCTTCCGCCTTATAAATCCGTCATCGGATTTGACTTCGGAACCAAGCGCCTCGGCGTTGCGGTCAGCGACCTGCTTTTAATGGTCGCCACCTCGTATAAAATCATCCACCGGACAGAAAACGCAAAAGACATTGCCGAGATTATCAAAATCATTAAAGAAAAAGAAGCCGGCGGGCTGGTTTTCGGTCTGCCGCTGCAAATGGACGGCACGGAAGGCGAAACGGCGGAACAGGTACGCAAATTTGCGGCCGAAGTCAGAAAACAAACCGGCCTTCCCGTAGCCTTTTGGGACGAGCGCCTGTCCTCCCGCGCCATGGAAAATTTTTTGATAAAAGAAGTTGATATGTCACGCAAGCGCCGCAAAGAAATTCTTGACAGCTCCGCAGCCTCATACATATTACAAGGCTTTCTGGACGCTCTCCGGCATATCTGATTCTTCGACCCTGACAAATTCTGACTGATATGCATCCAAAGAACTGATGCCTGTTGACTCCTGCTGCCGCCAAAATCGCGTGCACTTCCACTTGTCCGCTTTGTCAGAAGCCAAACCGCGAATAGAAATCTCGGCATTTTTATAAACAAAAAAGCCGCCCATTGTATCAAATTCGTTAACCAGAATCTTATCGCCGGCCAGATAAAGGTTGGAACCGCCAAAAATGTTGACCGTACTGTCGGAATTAAATATCCCGCCGTTTCCGGCAATGTTTCCGTCGGCATAATCCGCCCTGAGGCTGGAATGTGAAAACAAATTAACCGTCGCGCTGTTATACAGCCACAAAACATAATTCTCCCGCCCGCCGGAAACAAACGCCACATTGCCGCGAAAATTGAGCCTGCTGTTGTTTGCCGCCTCAAAACCCTTCAGCTTGTTTCCGAAAACGTCAATCAGAATATCACCCTCACAATCCAGCAAAGCATCATTGTCCAGATAAACAATACTCACATCTTCCAAAACGCGGCCGGAATAATTAATCAGCGCGACGGACAAATTCCGAAACTTGACTTCTTGACTGTCTTTCAGCTCAAACAAAGCCTCTTGCGGTTTATAATCCTCAAACTCAACCGTGATTTTTAACTCGGATATCTGACTGTCATCAGCCATTTTCAAAATATTAAAGCTTTTGTGATGATGAAAAACGAGTTCGGACGCACCGCTCCGGCCAACCCGTCCGTTACCGGCCAGACACTGCCCCTCAAACAATACCAGCGGCTCTCCGGAAGACAGCTCCACCCTGCCGTCAATCACAATCAGCCCGTCAGCCTCGCTGGCCACAACATCCCGCAGTTCCTCCTCCGTTTTGACAAATGCAACAATAGATTCCTGCGTCAGTTCCGTATCGACCAAAATTTTCTCCACTTTGACTCTCTCTTATCAAAAGTTAAGTTTGCACATCCAAACACAAGCCCAAACCTGTTCCGGCTCAGTGCTTTGCGATTGCTGCTACACAATTTTAGTCGCTACACATACTTAGAAATTATCTTGATAAACGGTTTTGCCGTTCGTTGATTAATGTATAACCTTTTGAACTATTTTCAAGCGTTTCATACCGATAAGCCACAGCTTTTAAACAATTAATAAATTTTTCACCCGATAACAAAGACTTATCACCAACCGGATAAACATTGTCGACCAAATGCATGACGTCATTGTCAAGACAAACTTCTTCCGGCAAAAAGCGGCGGCGAAAAGCGTAAGCCGACGCAATGGCCGTTTCTTCATCCGACGTATTATACCCGACTTTCGCCAACAAGGCACAAACCCGGCTTTCCTTTGTCTTTTCGGCATCAGCGGGATCATACCACAGGCCGATTCCTTCTTCTGCCAAACGCCGCCACGGAAAACAAACCCCCGGATCAGCTTTGCCCAAAGGCTTAATGTCCGAATGCCCGACCACGTTTTCCGCCACAATCTGATACTTTTGCATCAGTTCTTTGCATAACGGAACCAAGGCCGCAATCTGCGCCTCGCTGTACGGCGTCTGCCCGAGCGACATATTCACCAGCTCAATGCCAATGGAACGCATATTGCAACTGTCGGAACGCCCGCGCCAAAAACCAACACCGGCATGATACGCTGCTTTTGCCTCGTCAACCAGCCGGATAATCTCGCCGTTTTCTTCAATAATATAATGGGCGCTGACCTTGTATTCTTTGAAAACATCAATCAATTTGTCAGCGGGATAAGCGCTGCAATGCAATACCAGCATATCAATCTTGGCATTGCGTTCGCAACAATCCGGCAGCAGGCATTCCTTCATTTCAAAACCTCTTTGATATAGTTAATGTTGTCACTGCGGTTTTGCGCCTGATAGTCCGCCCAAAGCGCCGCAGCAGCTTCCTTTATATTACAAAACCGGCACAAATAATCAAATAAAATCCGTGTTTGCCGCCCGATTGAAATTTTATGCGTCTGCCGATAGTTTTCCCAGATACAGGTTGCAAAATCCGCCCAGCACTGAAAAGCCGAGCCCTTTGCCGTCAGCAATAAATCACAGGATTTTTTAAAATTTCCGGAATTGTAATACAAATCAAAATAACGCGCCACCCGCTTAACCAATTGCAAATCGGCATAAGACATGTCTTTGTTTTGCATAATCTCATAAGGAGGATATTTGGAATACACCATGGCATAACCGGAACTGTGCCGGTCAATCGGCGCCCCGCGCAAACGCTTCAGTATCCCGATCTGCAATTCCTGCGGACGAACGGCAATCAGCTTGTTAAAATCGTCTTCAAATGTTTTAAGCGTCGCTTCCGGAATCCCCGCCACCAAATCGGCATGAATCTCAGCCCCGCTTTGCTCCCGTATAATCCGCAGGTTTTCCAGAGTTTTTTCCTCGTCCTGCTTACGGGAAATCGCTCTCAGCGCCGGCTCGTAAAAACTTTGCACGCCGGCTTCCAGATGCAGCCCGCCGGCCGGAAAATTTTTAATCTCCGCCAACATTTCAGCATTCAGCTTGTCGGGAAAAATCTCAAAATGCAAAACCATTCCGTCCTGCCAGCGGGTTTTGAAAAATTCCAGAATTTTTCTGATTCGGTCAATTTTAAGATTAAAGGTCCGGTCAACAAACTTAAACTGCCGCACCCCGCGCGCAATCAGCATATCCATTTCCGCCAGAAACTTGTCCAAATCAAATTCCCTGACCCCGCGCGACAAAGACGAAAGGCAAAATTCACAGCTGAACGGGCAACCCCGCGTCGCCTCAACATAAATCAGGCGGTGGGCAATATCCTCGTCACTGTATAAATAATAGGGCATCTTCAGGCTGTTCAAATCACAAACCGGCTCTTTCAGAATTTTCCCTGCCGGACGTTTGCCATCAGTCAAATCCTGAACCAAATGATACAAAGCCAGCTCGCCCTCGCCTTCAATCAGATAATCGCAATGCGGCAAAAACGCTTCATTTTCATAAGACACTTCCGGCCCGCCCAAAACCAAAACCGTCTGCGGCAAAATCGCCCGCACAATTTCCGCCGCTTTCAAAATTGCCTCAATGTTCCAGATATAACAGCCAAACCCAACCACATCAGGTTGCTGCTCAATAATCCTTTCGGCAATCTCCTGTGGCAGCAAATCCTGTGAAAATTCCATAATCTCACAGTCGTTTTCAAACTCTTTCAAATTGGCTTTCAGATATCTCAGCCCGAATGACGTATGGGAATAACGGGCATTAATCGTGGCTAAAACAATTTTCATCTCAGGCAATGTTCCGCAGCTTGACAATCGACTCATAGGCATTGTTGATTTCGGCCATTTTTTCGGTCGCCGCCTTAATTTCGGAAACCGTCGCCCCCCGTGCCTGAACCTTATCGGGATGATATTCGTTAATCAGCTCCCGCCAGCGTTTTTTAATCTCGCTGTTGCTGGCATTGCAAAACACGCCCAGAACCTCATAAAAATCGCGCACATTGCCGCTGTTTTGCTGCTTGGGCTTAAAGTTTTCTTCTATGGCCTTAAAGTTTCCGAGCGGCAGCCCGATAATCACCGCAATATGCTGAAGAATCTCCCGTTCCTGCGCACCGATTTCACCGTCAGCCAAAGCAATTTTAAAAAGGTTTTCCATCACGCCTTCTTTAAGCTCAATATCGTTTCCGGAAATCATCTTAATCTGCGCGGCATAACGCTCATAACCGGCAACTTTTCTCTTTGCCTTATTAAAAATTCTGGAAATCTGCCGATTCGCTTTTTGCGGAATTTCAAATAACTGTTTAAACAAATGAATCTCATTCGGACTGACCGCACCATCCGCCTTTGAGATTTTAGCCGCCAAACCGGCCATCGCCCGCACAAACGCCGCCTTTTTGGCTTCCGGCGAAGATAACGCAAACTTGAGCGGATTCACATTCAGCCAAAAAAGCCGAAACCACCCGCGATTGAGTTTTCCGGCAAAACCTTTTTCATGATACCAGGAATCAAAGAAAAATCCGGCAATCACGCCGCAGAAAATAAGCGCTTCGTTCTGCAACGAAAAACCGATAATCGCCCCCAGAATTTTGCACCGGTTCAAACGCCACAAATCATCAAATTTTGCCCGAAAAGCCGAAGCGTGGCGGGAACGCGGCGTATCAAAAACAAAATGGCCGATAATAAACAGCGTCACAAAACCATAAAAACCAAACAACAAGGCTCCCAACACAGCCCCCCATAACTTTCCGCCGAAATAACCGTCTATTTTGTTATAATAACGGCAGGCATTATAAGGCAACAGCAAACGAATATTATCGTCAAACTGCGCAATGAGCTTTTCAATTTTTTTAATAACGATTGTACTGTCAATCAGGATATGTCCGAAGAACATTCCCCAAAAGAAACCAACAGCTCCGGCAAAACGTAAACCGATAATTGCCAGCGTAAACTTACCTAATGGTGACATTCAAAATCTGCTTGTTGTTAATCCATAGCTTTATTTTATATACCTTTTCCGCTTAAAAATAAAGCACAAATTTAGCATAGTGGCATAACTGGCCAATCCCTTTCTCTTTGAAGCTTTCTTCACCGCTCTCTCTTACTCTCTTTACCTTCTCTCCTCTACCTTCACCCATTCCTTGCCTTTCCCTTTTTTCACACCTCCCATCTTTTTTCTCCCCCACTTTCTCCCCTCCTCTCACTTATTCTCCTCATCTCTCTTGCCGCCCATCCCTTCTTTATCACCATCCGTTCCCCACCTGCTCCTCTGCTACTCCATACTCA
>CABUWG010000066.1 GCA_902495305.1 uncultured Pseudomonadota bacterium
AAAGCTCAAATGTAAACAATTAATGAAAAGTGCCGCCGGTTTTTTGTACCATTAGAAAAAGATGATATACTGGCTGATATGAGGTTTTAGTGGTTAATATCAGCGGAGTTTTGCCGTTTTATGGGCGAAGCGCTTGATTTTTCAGCTGTTTTAAAATATACACCCGAATGGCCGAAGATAAATTTTCCTGTTGACGTTCAGAATCAATTTTTGTGACTAACTCATTGATTGTTTGATTGCTTTTTGCAGCAATGTCGCGGAGTTCTTCAATAAATTCCGGCTCGAGGGATATGCTGGTCGAATGCCGGCTGGCAATAATGACAGAGAGTTTTTTCATGATTATTTTTTGCGAAAAGCGTCAATTGAAATCACTCTTGCCGGAGCGGAATCTTCTCTGCCGGCGGAAGTCGATGTCTGAGAATTTTCGCCGTTGGAAGCCAGATCGGAATCGTTTTCGTGTTTGCCGCTGATTTCTTCATTAAAGCTCAGGCCGAATTTGGCGTAAGGGTCTGCAAAATAGATGATGGCGTCGTACGGGATTGTCAATGTTTGCGGTATGCCGCCAAAACTCAAATCAACGCAGAAGGAATTTTTATCCACCAGAAGGTTGGAAAACTGGTGTTGCAGGACAATGGTCATTTCTTCAGGATACTGGCTTTTTAATTGTGATGAAATTTTGGTCTGCGGATGATTGGTCTTGAAGGTGATGTAAAAATGGTTTTCACCCGGAAGTCCTTGGTCTTCTGCAATTTTCAGCGCTTCAATAACCACATTTTTCAGAGATTTTTCAATCAGTTTGTCATAGTTTATTTCATTCAAATACGTTTGCATATCCTGTTATCCCGCATTCTGTTTTTTTATAAAAACGGGCCGTTCTGTTGCTAGGTGGCCCAGACCCCACTTATAACTAACCAAAGCTACAAGGATTTATGTTCGTTGCCTTGCTATTAAGCAGCTACAGCAACAGGTGCAAAGTTATCGTTTGCATTCATTTATTTTGAACCGATAACGGTGGTATCTCACCGGACACAGCTATAAGTATCTTTATTACTTCCTGTCTACCCTGTTTCACCCCCGTTGAGAACTTGCTCTGTGGTCAATTTTGTCGTCCTTATTTTAATTTTCTAAGTCATGTACGCTTATGTACACTCCTGTCGAAAATTAAAATAACTCCTAAAACTAGACTCACATATCAAGTTTCACCCCCGTAAAAGCCGCTCTATGGCCTGCTAGGGCGTCGGTTTCAAATTTTTGTTCGGTCATGTACCTCTATGTACACTCCGCTTCACAAAAATTTTCTCCTCCTACTATCAGTCTCATATATCGCCTTTTCCGACCACACATCGGAATAGGGTCTGTGGTCAATTTTGTCGTCCTTATTTTAATTTTCTAAGTCATGTACGCTTATGTACACTCCTGTCGAAAATTAAAATAACTCCTAAAACCAGACTCACATATCAAGTTTCAGCCCGTAAAGGCCGCACTATGGACTGTCAGAGTGTTGCCTAAGATAACGACTTTAGGGTTGCGTGTAAAAAATTGGTGGAGGTGCTGGGTACTGCCCCCAGGTCCAAAAAGCCTATTTCATACCGCCTCTAGTGTCATAGTCAGTTGCCTGACAAAATATATTATAGATAGAAATTATTACTTTTTCAAGCCTAAGCTTGAAGAATCTTTAATAATTCTGTGGGTAAGCGGACAAGAATTTTTGTTTTGAACGGGACTTATGGTATTTTGCCTGTTAAAGGAGAATAAAATGACAAAAGTTGCAATCTGGTGCCGGCATCAAAATGACAATATTATCGGTATTGGTTCTGATATTCCATGGAATGTGCCGTCGGATGCGCAGAAGTTTGTGCGTATGGTGACGGGGCAGAATGTTGTGGCGGGCCGCCGGACTTATGAAACCCTTCCCGAGCGGACGCTGCCGGAAGCCAGAATATTTGTTTTGACCTCAAATCCGGATTATGAAGTGTCCGATATTCAAAAACATCAGGTTATTGACAGTCTTAAAATATTCAAAGATTTTGACGAGGATTTGTATATTGCCGGCGGCGCAAAAGTTTATGAGCAGTTTTTTACCACGATGCCCAAACTTTTGCCGGAAATTGTTGTTGATTGTGTTTATCAGGGCAGCTTAAATCCTGAGTGTAATGGTGAAATTGCCGATATAACTTCTTGTATTGACGTTCTTAATAAGAAATATGTTAAAATTTCTTGTGATTATGAAAAAGATAACGTGACAACTGCAATTTATGTCCGCCGCGGAGAGTTTGTCGATCAGGCGGTTTTGAAAAAACTGTTGTCAGAGATTGAGGGGTAAAATATGCAGCTTGAAATGCAAGAAACAATAATTAAGGTCTTGAAACTTCCTCATTATGTTGAGAATGAGTCTAACCTCAGATATTCAACGCCGGCAGCTGCCTGCTTTGATATCTGCGCGGCCGTTGCGGAACCGGTTGTTCTGAAAGCGGGAGAAAGGTTTGCCGTACCGACCGGTGTGAAGTTTATTCCCGAATATCCGATCTGGTGCCGGATTAATTCCCGCAGCGGTCTAGCTTTGAAGGCGGGCGTGATTGCCATCGGCGGGATTATTGATACGGATTATCGCGGCGAGATTAAGGTTATTTTGCTTAATACAAATAATCGGGAGGGAACGGATTATGTTATTAATCCCGGAGAGCGTATTGCGCAGGTTGAAATTCCTTTTCCTTATCGGGCGGTGTTTGAAGAAATTACGCCGGAAGAATTTGTGCGATTTGAGACGACGCGCGGCGAAGGCGGATTTGGTTCTACCGGAAAATAAAATATTGCAAAATTCGGGCAGGCATGATAAAGTGCCTGCCAATTAAATTTATTTATGAATTATTAAAATATATTATTATGGAATTGAGCGTTTTATTACCAAGTACGAACCGGGAATATTTGATGGATGTCGTTTCAAGGCGTGATGCCGCAGGCAAGCAACTATTAAGCGATATTATCGGCAATTGGATGTTGGATGAAAATCCGCTGTTTGGAAAATTTATGATTTTGAACTATGCCAAATCTGCCAATTATGTGGATTTTTTTATTAAAGCTCTTAAAAACCGGATGCTTGATTGCGGATTTTATTGCAATTGGGACAAGTTTTTTGAACTCTTGGAAAATTTGACGGAGCTTTGGCAAATTCGCAGCCTTACAGCTGTTTTGGCGGCAATGCCCGAGGTTGACTGGGAGCAGGAGTATTGGCGCCGTCGGGAGATATTTAAAGGTTTTGTTCCAAAGGATAAAGCCGAAAATGAGTATACCCGCTGTTTGCTGCTTTTGAAGTCGCTTCCGGCAACGCAAAATCTGAAATCTGCTTTGGAAGAGTATGCGGAAGAAAGCTTGCTGATTGCAGAAATTCTTAAAGAAAAATTCTAAACTTGGGAAAATTTAATAAACCGCTGAAATTTCAGCGGTTTTTTTTGGGGGTGGGGCTGTCGGGGATTTGCCGGAGAGGTCTTGGCGTTGGTTGGCGGTTGTCAGGTTTGATTATATGAATTTAGTGGATAAGCTATAATTTTGGGTTTTTTTCTTCTAAAGCTGATATAATATCCGCATGTGGCAATAGGAGCGGCAAGTATGGCCGTTCAGGCAGAATTTTGCGAGATTTCCGATGATTACGGTTGTCGGAAGAGAGCGTTTTTTTATTAAAAAAGGGTCATCCACAGCATACCCTGTATGTTGTTTAGTTTTGAGTGATGACAGCTAATGTTTTGTTTGGTCGTCGTCCGAGAATAGTAATAACAATTCTTGGAATCTCAATATGGGCAGCGGTAATCGGAACAACAACAATAAGAACAACAACAATTCCGTTCGCTGTTTCCAGCTTTTTTAATAATGAATCCGTGTGCCTGTACGGTTTTGGGAATTTGTTATGAAGCAGACGGAGCTTTTTGAAGATTCCGGCGAGGTTCTGTCGGGGCAGGTAACGCTTGAAGACGTCTTCAGGGCATATTACGAATGCCGCAGAACCAAACGGCGGACAGTTAATGCTCTGGCTTTTGAATTAAATTTTGAGCAGGAACTGATACGTCTTTGGCAGGAAATTAATTCCGATACATACAAAATCGGCCGTTCTATTGCCTTTATTGTCAAATATCCGGTTCAGAGAGAGGTTTTTGCCGCGGATTTTCGGGACAGAATAGTTCACCATCTGGTTATTTCAAAATTAAATTCCCTGTTTGAAAAAGAGTTTATTGATGACAGTTACAGTTGCCGCGACGGCAAAGGCACGTTGTACGGCGTGCAGCGCATTCAGGAAAAAATTGTTGAATGCTCCGCCGGTTATACACGGGACTGTTATATTCTGAAGCTTGATATCCGGTCTTTTTTTATGAGTATTGACAAGAATATTTTGTACCGGAAATTATTTGAATTTATTTCTGAAAAGTATCATGAACCGGACAAGTATATTATTTTGCGTCTGGTTAAGCAGATTGTTTTTTACAATCCTGAAGACAACTGCGTGATAAAAGGCAAAAGGTCGGATTGGAACGGGTTGCCGTATTATAAAAGCCTGTTTTGGTCTTGCCGGCATTGCGGTCTGCCCATCGGTAATCTGACGTCTCAGATTTTTGCCAATTTTTATTTGAACGATTTGGATCGGTATGTGACGCAGGATTTGGGAATTGAATATTACGGACGGTATGTCGATGATTTTGTTTTGATTCATCGGGATAAGAAAGTCCTGCTGTCGGCGCGGGACAAAATTCGTGCTTTTTTACGAATCCGGCTGAAGCTTGATTTGCATCCGCAAAAATTTTATCTGCAACACTACAGTAAAGGAGTCAAATTTATCGGAGCGGTTATAAAGCCGAATCGCGTGTATATCGGCAATCGTACCAAAAAAAGTTTGTACCGGAAAATATATTCGCTGTTGCCGGAAATGGCGCAGGGCGTGCGGCAGACGCTTGACGGCCTGATGCATTTTGCTTCCAGTGTGAATTCGTATCTTGGGTTTATGCGGCATTATAATACGTACAATCTGCGTTCAAAAATATTAAAGTTGCTGGACAATACTTTTTTGGGTGAGATTTCCGAACTCAGGCCGCGGGCAGAGAAGTTTGCTGTTGATAAAAGATTCTGCCCACATGGTCAAAAAAGGCGCCAGCTGCGCAGGCAGCGGCAATACCGGCGCTTTCAACGTTATAAAAAATAATTTTCAGATAACAAACAGGAGAAAAAAATGGTTATGTATAATCAATTGCCGATTTATCGGGACGCGTATTCGCTTTTGTTGGAAATTTATCAGGCCAGCAGCCGCTTTCCGCGGGATTTTAAATATACTTTGGGGCAGGATATGAAGCGTGACAGTCTGGCTTTGTTTCGGGATTTGTACGGCGCAAATGTTTCGGCAGAGAATCGACAGAAGCATTTGGACAGTTTTTTGACGGCGTTTGAATTGCTGAAGGTGGAATTGCGGTTGTGTGTGGATTTGAATGTTTTGCCGATAAAAAAGCTGGCGCAACTCAGTCTGATTATGGACAGTATTGCCAAACAGGCATCCGGTTGGCGTAGAAGCGCCTGCACGGCCGACCTGCACGGCAGGCGGTCGGAAGGCCGACGGCCGTCAGCTGTCAACGCCGTGCCTTGAAACCCGCGATGCTATGGCGGGGTTTGTGATAAAGAAAGTGCTTTGAAAGAGAAAGGGAGCTTTATGCTCCCTTTCCTTTCTTACTGTTGACTTATTTCAAAATCACGAGTAAGATATCAAGTATTAACTTGATTATAATGATAATCTTTATTAACACTTTTTCTCCTTTCGTTAATGCGAAAGGAGTTGACCTGCTTTTTTTTACTATTATATATCAAGAGTATTGACACTTAGCAAAAAATAAGCTATCCTTAACTCATTGAAGGGAATTAAGTTAGGTAACTCCTTTCTTAGTTAAGAAACGTCCAGTGTTGCTGCACCGGACGTTTTTCTTATATCACACTAATTGAGAATATCAAGACATTTATATATTTGGTAGTTCAGTAGGGAATCGTAATAAAGAAAGAGCTTTTAACCTGCACGGCCGACCCGTGCGACGGGCGCGCGGCGGGTTGTTAGCAAAGGGCTCCAGAGACCGCGGCCGAACGTCGGCGGCGGTCGGTTTGTACAATACCCTGAGGGTCGCGTTGCTATGGCGGGATGTGTGACAGAGAGAGTACTTTGAAGAAAAAAACACTGTCATTCTGAGTGCAACGAAGAATCCAGTTGATTAATAAGGCTAATTTTTTTGACTGGATCCTTCGCTCCGCTCAGGATGACGAAGAAAAGGAGCTCAGGATGACGAAGAAAAGGAGCTCAGGATGACGAAGAAAAGGAGCTCAGGATGACGAAATAAAAAAGTTTAAAATGACAAAAAAGAAGCACTGGATGATGAAGAAAAAATGAAAACTTTATCAGCAAAAATGTGAAAAGTTGCAAGCGAGAAAAATTGCGTGGATAAACCGCATAAAAAAGTTTATAAAGTGTTTAAATGATTTATCTTGGCTGGCAGTAGCATTTTTTTGTCGGGGTAATGATGGGAAAGATAACTTTAAATTCGTCTATGCGTTGCAACTTGTTGGCGTTAAAACAAACGTCAGGTCAGATGGACATCGTTCAGAATCGGCTTTCTACCGGATTAGAGGTTAATTCGGCAATTGATAATCCGTCTGCTTATTATACGGCGCAGTCTTTGTCGAATCGTGCCGGTGATTTGGAATCTTTGCTGAATTCGATGGGGCAGGCCGTGCAGACGGTTAAAGCTGCTACGGAAGGAATTGAGGCCGCGTCGGCTATGGTAGAGCAAATGCGTTCGGTAACTGAACAAACCCTGACGGAAGCCGGATATATTCCGCATAAGGTTGAAGTTGAACTCAAGGATAATGTGGAAAGCCTGAAAGCGCAAGGTTATACGGTTGTGACCTCGCAGACATCGTTTGATGATTTTAAGGCATTGGTTGCGCAAGACAATGCAAAGATTGTTTTGGGTGAAGATATAGATTTTAAGGGCAAGACATTTAACATTACCGGCAAGAATGTCACGATCAACGGCGGCGGGCATACGCTGTCGATTAATCAGATTCAAAATAATGACGCTAACGGTACAGGTGCGGTTATTGAAAACATCAAATTGCAGGGAACAGATACTGGCAGTACGTGGGGACGGGTTATTCTGAGTTATAAAGACATTACAATCAGGAATGTTGAAATCTCGCAGAGCAAAACAGCAACAACCGGCCATTTGAATGCGATAGAGCTGCATGGCGGCGGCAAGGTTGAGAATGTCCGGATAAATGTGAGCGGACAGACAGACCAGATATGTGGGATTTATGCCTATAACAATACGGAAATCAGCGATGTTTCCATCAATTTGAACGGCAAAGAAGACAGTTTGCTGGTGGGTGTTTTTTCACATTCTACAAATGGTGCGGTGAATACCAGCAAAGTTTCGGTGAGTAATATTGCGATGACGGCAAGTGGCGGTAAGGCTTATGGCGTGCTTGGGGAGACCCAAGGGATAGAAACTTCTGCAATCGGCGGTGAGATTGACCGTTCTTCTTCTTTGTTTGATGGTGCGGCCAATACGCAGGCCATTGTGGTACAATTAGGCAAAGAGGGATCTGCGGCTTATGCTGCTACGCAGTTCTATCCGCCGGAAGTAACGGCGGGAGATGCGAATTTTGGGCAGGGAACATGGTATTTGCCGTCTATAGGTGAGTTAATGGAGATGTACGGCTTTGATTTTGATAAAATGACCTCTATGTGGGATAGTACGACCGGTGCCAATAAGACGAATTTGAATGCCATTAACAAAACTCTTACATCCTTAGGTGGTGAAGCAATTGGAAATAAATATTATTGGTCGTCGTCCGAGGATAGTAATGGCACTTCTTGGCTTCTCCATATGGGCAGCGGTAATCGGCTCAGCAACGGTAAGCACGGCCA
>CABUWG010000067.1 GCA_902495305.1 uncultured Pseudomonadota bacterium
TCCACCATTTAAAAACAAAAAGACGCCGAGAGGCGTTTTTTTGTTTTTAAATAATTTGGTGAGCTCGGGAAGCGAACCCCTGAGACAGGGGTTTGACTACCAGCGAGAGGCAGACGGAAGTATGCCGGTCAGCAGCGCTGACGAGCGCCTGTGCAACTCGAACGGAGAGAGAGTAATCCCCTCAGCTCCACCATTTAAAAACAAAAAGACGCCGAGAGGCGTTTTTTTGTTTTTAAATAATTTGGTGAGCTCGGGAAGCGAACCCCTGAGACAGGGGTTTGACTATTTTCTCTCCCTCTCAATCCTGACTTCAAAGCCTTTGGACGTATTGGCAAAGTGCAGGCAACAGCCGTAAAGTCCGGCAATCCGGCTGACAATGGCCAGTCCGAGACCGCTGCCGTTTTCTTTCTGTCCGGCCGGCCGGAAAAAGCGTTCGCTCAGCCTCTTCAAATGGACGGTTTCAACATGGGCGCCGGAATTAACGACCTTAATGTCGTCCGTATCAATTTCAATACTGATAACGGCACCTTCCGGACTATACTTAATGGCATTGTCAATCAGATTCCGCATCATCAAAGCGCATAAAACCGGATTCCCGTCATTAATAACCGTTGACGCTGTCAGGCTTTCCTGAAATGTAATACCCTTCTCCGCTGCGGCAGAAGCATACTCGTCCTTAATCTGCCGGACAATATTATCCCAGCCAATCTGCTCAAAAACCTCATTCTGAGCCTGATTCGCTTCCAATCTGGATAAGGCAAGCAACTGTTCGACCAAACGGGCCGAACGCTCAATCCCGATACCAAGCTTCTGCAAAGCTTCCTGTCGCATTTTCTCGTCATTTCCGGCCAGCTCGGCGACTTCAAGCTGAATTTTCAGAGCTGTCAACGGCGTGCGGAGTTCATGAGCCGAGTCGGAAATAAAACTTCTTTCCCTTTGCAAAAGCTCGTCTATCTGCGCCATCCGGCGGTTGATTGCCGTAATCATCGGCCGGACTTCCGACGGCAGGCTTTTGCCCGTCAAAGGCGATAAATCGTCCGGCTGCCGGTTTTCCAAATCAGATGCAAGTTTTTTCAGCGGAGAAAACTCCCGTGAAATAATAATGATGGTTAAAATAAGCAAAAGAAGCAAACCGCCGAGCCATGGTGCCAGAAATTCTTCTACCATGTCCATTGTAATATCGGTGCGATATTCCCGTTCCTGCCCGACGGCAATATAAAAATTTCCGTCTGCGGATTTAACCCATACAATCCGCCACCATTCGTCATCCACTTTTTGCTTGCTGAAAGTTCCGACTTCCGGTCTGAAAGAAAAATCTTTGCCGTTTTCATTGTCATGAAAAACCATTTTCCCGCCGGCGTCAAACACCGCAAAACCGATGGCCTCGTCTTCGTCCTCGGCGTTTTTAATGCTTTTGATGATTTTATTGGTAATTTTTTGCGTCTGTACGGAAACATGGCTCCAGTCGGCCGAGGCCATCTGCCGCGCCAGCAGCATTTGATAGCTGTCAAAAAACTCATCAATTTTTTCTTTGCTTTCCTGCCAGCAGATAAAACCGGCCGCCGCCCAGATAAGGCACGAAAAGCCGACAAACAAAATCATCAGCCGCAGGCGTAAACTCAGATTTTTCATTCTTCACCCAGTATATATCCGATTTTATTAATTGTTTTGACAATATCTTTGCCGAGTTTTTTGCGCAAATGATGCACATGAACCTCCACGGCGTTGCTCGATACTTCTTCTTCCCAGGAATAAATCTTGTTTTCAATGGTTTCTTTGGAAAGAACCTTGTTCTTGTTCAAAAGCAGCAGCTTTAAAAGTGCGGTTTCTTTGGGGGATAAAATCACGTCTTTGCCGTCGGCCGTCACTTTGAGCGTTTGCGGGTTAAAAGTAATGTTTTTATAACTGATAAGCGGATTGTTCTGCCCGTTTTGCCGCCGGATAAGGGCATTCAGCCGGGCCTGAACTTCTCTTAAGGCAAAGGGCTTGCCCAGATAGTCGTCGGCGCCGCTGTTTAAGCCGGTAATCCGCTGGTCAACGTCTCCCTGCGCGGTTAAAATCAGCACAGGCTCGTTGCGGCCGCGGTTTCTCCAGTTCTTCAGAACGGACAGGCCATCCTGCCCCGGCAGACCCAAATCGAGGACAACCGCTTCGTAAGGCGCCTGCATTAAGGCTTCTTCGCCCTCCAGACCATCGCAAAACCAGTCAACGGCAAATCCGAGCTTTTCCAGTCCTGTCTTCAATCCGTCGCCGATAAGCCGGTCGTCCTCGATAAGTAAAATCCGCATTTTTTTTGGGTCCGTAAAATTATTTTTTCAAAATAACTCTGTTGGCGTCTATTTTAGTATTAAACATATCTTTGTCAACTTCGCCGTGAATTTCGATTGTATTTTGCGGCGTTACGTTTACGCCGTTCCAGTCTTCGTCGTCAATTTCCACAACAATGGTGCCGGTTGCGTCTTTGAACTGATATTTCTCGTCCCCGAGGCTTTTTTCAATCTGTCCGACCAAAACCACGGCTGTATCATCGCTGAGTTTCTGGGCTTCGGCAACGGTAGACGTCGGCAGCCCCGGCCCTTGAAAACCGCCGTTCGGCTGAGCGGAAAAAGCAGCGGCGCTAAAGCCGGAAGTGAAAGCCAGAGCGGAAATTGCCATAAACATTTTATTCATATCTTTTCTCCTGAAGTTGTTAAATACATTAGCTGTTTACAAAATAACTTCACCATGCCAAACTTAAGTAACGCTTAAGGCTTTAAAAATTTTTTTGAAAAAATAAAAAATCTATACAATTCGGGAATAAGGTGTATAATAACCGGCAAGACGATAACCTTTGCAACGGAACAAAAATGCTGGCACTCAAACATATTTCAATCAATTCTTTTAATGAAAACATTGTTTACCTCCACAAAAACTGCGTCGCTTATAAAATGGATGAGATTCGTTTTCTTACCAAGGTTGAGGTTCACGGAGGCGCCCAGCCGCTGTACGGTTTTTTGCAGATTGTCGAAGACGAAGATATTGTCACGCCGGATGAAATCGGGCTGAATACCGAAGCTTTCGAGCAGTTGAATTTGCCGGAGGGAACGATCGTCACCTTGTCGCTGACACCGCCGCCGCCGAGTCTGAACTCCATCAAGCGCAAAATTGCCGGCAATATCCTGAGCCCTGCGGAATATAATAATATTGTCAATGATATTATAAACAAGCGCTATTCCAATATGGATGTCGCTTCCTTTCTGGTGGCTTCGGGCGCTTTTATGACACCGCAGGAAGTCTTGTCTTTTACGCAGGCCTTAATCGGCAATAACACAATCAACTGGGATCATGAAAGCATTGTGGTCGATCATCATTGCCTCGGCGGCGTTCCGGGCAATAAGACCGATATTATCCTGACGGCCATTGTTGCGGCTTACGGGCTGCCGATTCCCAAAACCGTATCGCATTCCCTGAGTTCCTGCGCCGGCGTGGCCGATACCATGAGCGTTTTGGCTAATGTTGATTTAACAGAAGACGAGATTCGCGAGATTGTAAACGAAACCCGCGGCGTTCTGGCCTGCCACCGCAATTTGGACATTGCTTCGGCCAATAAGATTATTTCGACGGTTGAACGCCAAATCGGCACAACCCAGCAGCAACATCTTGTGGCTGAGATTCTGGCAATAAAAATGGCAATGGGCGTGACGAATCTGCTCATAGACATTCCGGTCGGCCCCAATTCCCGTATCAAAAATACCAGAGAAGCCATGCAGATTCGCAAACTGGCCGAATATGTCGGAGATCAGATAGGTATTGAGGTTGAAGCCGTCATTACTGATGGCAGCGAGCCGATAGGCAACGGTGTCGGCGCCGTTTTGGAAGCCCGCGATATTATGCAGGTCTTGCGCAATAAAGATGATGCACCGCAGGATTTGCGTGAAAAGTCGTTGTTCCTTGCCGGCAGAATTTTAGAGTTTGATCCCAAGCTGCGCGGCGGACAAGGGTATTTTGTCGCCAAAGAACTGTTGGATTCCGGTCAGGCATTGGAGGCCATGAACAAAATCATCCATGCTCAGGGCAAAGCGCCGCAGCCGGTGCTCGGCAATCTGGTCAGGGAAGTTATTGCCAGAGAAGAAGGAACGGTTGAAAGCATTGACAATTCCCGCATTAATAAAATCGGCGTTCTGGCCGGAGCGATTCAAAGCCCCGGCGCCGGTATAGACCTGCTCAAAAAGGTTGGTGATCATGTGGAAGAGGGCGAGGCTTTGTTCCGGATTCATTCTATGTCGCAGTCCGAGTTCGAATACGCCTGCAGCATGGCCGAAGGCAATAACGGCTACACCATTTCTTAAAAGTTAAATCTCCTGACCGCTTTCGGCCAGCTCTCTGGCACGCTGCAGGTAGTGCGGAGAGGTATCGGGCGTTCCGACATAACCGAGCGAATAATTGGTAACGACAAAACCGAACGGATTTTTCATCGCGTCGTCTTTGGTCTTGAACGGCAAATCCATATAAGTAATCCGGAGGGTGGCACGCCAGATCTTGGTGTCAATCTTGTCAGAATCCGGCGTCATGTCCATGGTGAGAAATTGTGCCTGCCACAAGCCGAAAGTCAGCGGCCGCACCCACTCAACCTTAACATAACGCTGCAATGCGTTTTTCTTGAACAGCATCAGGTTATATTTCACGTCCGTGCTGTAAAATTTGTTATACACATTGGCATCGGAATACCAGAAAATCGTCTGCCGCTGTCCCCAGCGGGAAAGCAGTTGGTCATAATCGGAAGTAATGGCATTGCGCAGCGTAATATATTCCGAAATATGCTGTTCGGCAATCAGGTCGGTCACCAGAATACGCCGTTCCACCGGCTGAACCAGCTCAAGCTGCGAGAAGTATTTGTTAATCTGCAGCAGGCGGGGATAAACGGTTTTTTGCGGCAGCATCAGATAGATTGTAAGCGCCAGCATCATTGTAATGCTCATGCTGATAACGGCCAGAATGACCAAAATACGAGAACTCCAGAGATACCGCCGTTCCGGCATGGCCTGTGTATGGGCGCGTTCCGGATAAAGCCCGAGCTTGTCAGGGCTTTCCTTTTCTTTGAACTTGAATACGGTATAAAAAATGTCAAACATAAAAACAAAAACCTTTATCGCGCCGCTCGGGTTATGTAAATATTTTATACATCAAAGTTGAATAAAAGCAAATAAATACTGTTAATCTCCGAAATATTGATATAATTTATACCCATACATGTATTTATAAAGGGTTTAAATTATGAAAAAAATATTGGCATGTTTGATTTTGGGCATGTTTTTTGTTGTTTCCTGCGGTGCGCGCGACGGAGGATATTCTGCCCGTGAAACAACGGTGTCTTCAGCAACTTATTCTGATTGGGACAGCGCAATCCGCGCCGATGTGGACATGCAGAATATGTATCTGAACCAACCGCGCAAAATCTCCAAGCCGATTGATATGTACATGGCCATGGCGCTGGCGCTGAAATATAACTTTACCCGCCGCGTCGTCAGCTATGAACAAAGCCTGATTAAGGCTGGAAAATCTCCGGTCAATCAGATTCCCGAGATCATGGGGCAGGCCGGTTATTTAAACACGGATTCCCTGTCCGATGCCAATTCCGAACTCCGTCTGGCCTGGAATCTTTTGGATATGAGTACGGTTTATTATCAGACGGTAGATCAGGAATATCGCAAAAATCTGGCTTTTGAGCAAAGCCGTAAAGTGATTCATAACCTGCTGCAGGAAACCCGCGTGCTTTATTGGCAGGCCCTGACCGCCCAGCGTCTGCTGCCGGTGATTGACGATATGATCGAGGTCCTGACGCTGGAAGTTGATGAACTGAACGCTCAGGCTAATGATCTGGCCAAACTCAACCAATATCTGCCGACCGACAAACTGGTGTTGAAACGTGAATATATGGAAGCCGTTAAAAATCTGTCGGAATTAAGACGCAGTCTGGAAACGTCCGAAACCAAACTGGTTGCCTTAATGGGCTTTCATCCGGCAACCGAATATAAGCTGGTCGGCAAACTATACGGCAATTTTTCCCTGCCGGATATCCGTACGCCGCTGGCCGATATGGAATGGATTGCTTTAACAAACCGTCCGGAACTCAAAATGCGCGATATGGTTAATATTGATGAAAATCTGGAGTTTACCATTCAGGAGTTTAAGACGACGTCGCAAAACGATTATCAGGGCAACCCGTCTTATTATAATAAAGTCTGGAGCCGCAAAGCTCAGGAGATCGGATATCATGTTTTTGAAGACGTCAAAAATCCGCGCACCGGTGAGCTGGAAGCCTTGCGCCGCCAACGAATGACAAATCTTGTCCTGAGCCAGTTGTACGTCGGCTGGGCATCTTATATGTCAGCGCTGGAAGATTATCAGATTAATATCGAAATCGCTAACGTATCGGAAGATATTGCCGAAGACATTACGGTCAAACTCGGCAGCCGCGATTCGAAATCTTTGCTTGAGGCAGCCCGCGCAATCTCGGATGAAGTAAAAGCGTCTAAGGCTTATATTGAGTTGCAGTCTTCTTTAGGAAATCTGTATGCCGCCTTGGGACTGGATGCGCTTCCTTATTATATGCTGGGCGAAAAACCGTCCAAGATTGCGGTTTATCTGCATTCAACGCTGGAAAAATGGCGTGACGGCGATTTTCTGCCGGATAACCGTCCGTATTTGCTGAATGTGCCGTCCAAGCGCCCGCCGGTCAACCTGTCATCGGAAAATATTCCGGATCAGAAACTGGAAACCGGACAAGATTATCTGTATGCAATTCCGGAAAGCGCTTTGAACGACGTAAATGCCCGCGGCAAACTGACATTCAAAGCCGGTCTGATTGATGACAGCCCGCTGCCGGATTGGCTGACCTTTGACGAAAAAACAATGACCTTCTACGGAACGCCAATGCCTAAAGACGGCGGAACTTATCATGTTAAGGTCTATATCATAGATGAATACGGCAATGTTAATTATATTACCTATAAGATTATTGTTGATGAAGTCTATGTCCCGTCCATGCAGGTTCGGGGACTGACCAAAGGCCGGAACGCAACCGTGCTGAAACGCTGCCGCGGTACAAATTGTGCCGATGATTATATTGCGAACGGCGAGGTCGGTAAGGAAATTGAAACCAGCCCGCGGTATTAAAAGTCGCCGCATGGTTTTAGAATATAAAAAGCACTCTCCGGAGTGCTTTTTTCGTCTTTACCATTGCCGGACTCTTTTTATTTTTATCATCCTTTTTTTATTTATGTCATCCTCGGGTCAAGCCCGAGGATGACAAGTATTTTGAAGCACATTCCTTCCGTTCGGCACGATTGGAGTGCCCTTTGCGAATAGCTTGGGTTTTGGAGCAAAAACAGAAAATAAAGCACAAACTACCCTCCCTCTTTGATAAGAGGGAAATGGAGGGAAGCGCTAAGCAAAAACAACCGTTGCTCCGGTTGTTTTTGTCTGTAAGCTCTTTGGAACATCTTGGCAAGCGAGGGAAGCGTGAGCAACCATAGCGAGCCTAGATGCCTAAGTTGCCCCGCCCGATTACCGAACAACTTCTTAATCTTTGGCCCAAAGAGGTGATAATTAAGTACAGAGTGATGGAACGTAGTGACGTTTGTGGCTGCCGGCCTCCCGGCCTTTGGGCTGAAAGCTTAGAAAATGAGGTTGGGCTTGACTTTTTTGAGCGCCGCCGACGTTCGGCCTTTTGGTCAAGCAAAAGTAAGAAAGA
>CABUWG010000068.1 GCA_902495305.1 uncultured Pseudomonadota bacterium
GGGGAGTTAGGCCCCGCCCGATTACCGAACAACTTCTTAATCTTTAGAGCAAAGAGGGAAAATTGAAACACTATGTAGTGGAGCGTAGCGACCTTAACTTTGCTCTGAAGATTTAGAAAGTGAGGTTGGGCTTGACTTTTGCTTACTTTTGGTCAAGCAAAAGTAAGAAAGAAGAAAACAACTATATGAAGAAATCAAAAACAGAAAATAAAAAAAGAAAAACAGCGGCAAAAAAGGGGGAAGAGGAAAAGCAGCGGCAAAAAGGAACGAATGGCAGAGAATAGGGGCGGAAGAAAAAAAGGATAGGGAGAAAAAGGATAAAAGAAAACAGAATAGAAAATGTAAAAAATGAAATAGAGAAGGAGCGGGAAGATAAAAAAGAATTTTTTGCTCAAGTTGTTTTATTAACATAAAATTGACAGTTTAAGCTTATTATAGTATCATCTTGTAAATAAGCTAACATACTGGAAAATACGATGGAAACACAATATTACACGCTGATTGAAAAGCAGGATTTTTATGAAATTATTGAAAACAAATACGGTGAACTCGCCATTTTTATTGATGCGCGCGATGGTTCTCCGGCCAATCCTGTTTTAGAGTTTGACGGTAAAAAAACAGCCCTTCTGAAGAGAGACGAGCGCCTTGCCGTCCGTCTGGACAATGTTCATGAAGACACGCGTGACACGCTGGCGGAAGCCGAAGTCGTGATGATTGTGGAGCTTAAGGGCAAAATGGTTGAAAGAACTTATGCCGTTCCGGTTGAAAACGTGGAGGAAATTGTTTTTGAAGGCCGCCAGACCCGTGCGGACGAGCTGGTTAAAGCCAAAAGCAAAGATGACATTCTGCGTTCTTTCGGTGCGGTAAAAACTTGGACAAGCGGAAGTAACAAATAATGACAGAGAATAATTCGGACAATAATAAAATCATTGGTCTGGTGCTGGTAACGCACGGCAATCTGGCGCAGGAATTCATCTCGGCCATGCAGCATGTTGTTGGCAAGCAGGAAAAAGTTGAAGCCGTCTGTATCGGGCCGGAAGACGATATGGAAATGCGCCGTTCCGAGATTTTGAAAAAAGTTGAATCGGCCGACAGCGGCAGCGGCGTTGTGGTTTTGACCGACATGTTCGGAGGCACGCCGTCAAATCTGGCCATATCCATTATGGATCGCGCCAATGTTGAGATTATTGCGGGCGTCAACCTGCCGATGCTGATAAAAATCGCCTCCCTGCGCAAAGAAAAAAATCTCAAAGAAACCGTTTCCGGCGCACAGGAAGCCGGAAAAAAATATATTAACGTCGCTTCGCAAATTTTGGGAATGTAGCCATGAGTGAGGATAAAACGTTTTCCGCCGAATTGGAAATTAAAAACCGTAAAGGGCTGCATGCCAGAGCTGCCGCCGCTTTTGTAAAAACCGTCGAGAATTTTGACGCCGAAGTGGAAGTTGAACGGATTGGCCAATGCGTCAGCGGCTGCTCCATTATGGGACTGATGATGCTGGCGGCAGCCAAAGGCACAACGATTCTGGTCAAAACCTCCGGCGCGCAGGCTCAGGAAGTCCTGACCGCTTTAACAGAACTGATAGACAACAAATTCGGCGAAGAATAGCCCCGATGAAAGACAAGGCGCCGCGTAACAAAACCATAGAACTCTCTGCCAAAGAAGAGAAGCTTTACGCCGCCCGCAGCATCAGACTGACACGGCCGGCCGCTTTGTCGGATGTCCTGAATAAGACCATTTGTCAGGATTCGTTAAAAGCCATGGATTTTCTGCCGGAAAAATGCGTTGATTTGATGGTGGTAGACCCGCCGTATAACCTGACCAAAAATTTTGCCTCTACGACTTTTAAGGAAACAGACGTCAAAACCTATAAAAAATGGCTGGATAAATGGCTCAAAAAAACCGTCCGCCTTTTGAAAGACAACGCCTCTGTTTATATCTGTTCCGACTGGAAAACCTCTATTGCCATTCCTGAAATTGCCGGCAAATACTTTATTTTGCAAAACCGCATATCCTGGGAGCGCGAAAAAGGCCGCGGCGCGCAAAACAACTGGAAAAACTGTCTGGAAGATATCTGGTTTTTTACACGTTCCGACAAATATCTGTTTAATATTGACGCGGTTAAAATGCAAAAAGAGGTGATTGCGCCTTACCGCGATAAAAACGGTCGTCCCAAGGACTGGGTAGACAACGGAGAAAAAAAATACCGCCTGACCCATCCGTCAAATATCTGGACTGACATTTCCATTCCTTTCTGGTCAATGCCCGAGAACACCCCGCACCCGACCCAGAAGCCCGAAAAACTGATTGCCAAGCTGATTCTGGCATCCAGCAATCCTGATGACGTGGTCTTTGATCCTTTTCTCGGCTCCGGCACAACTTCCGTAACAGCCAAGAAACTCGGCCGGCGTTATATTGGCATTGAACGGGAAAAAGCCTATGCCGCCATTGCTGAAAAACGTTTGGAAATGGCGGAGGAAAATTCGTCGATTCAGGGTTTTGAAGACGGCATTTTTAAAACCCGCAACCAATAAGGACCGCAAATGACCGATTCTCTGCTTTCCGAAATTTATGCCTTTGCGCAGAATTATCATTCCAAAGACAAATCCGGCCATGGCTTTGACCATATCCGGCGCGTTTATGAAAACGCCTGCCGCCTGCTCGAAAAAGAAAAAAAGGCCGATACTTTTGTTGTCAAAGCCGCAGCTCTGCTGCATGATGTTGACGACCATAAACTGGGCGGCGACGGCAATCAGGCACAAAACTTTTTGCAAAGCCTGAATCTTCCGGCCGATAAAATGAATAAAATTCTGGCCGTTATCAAATCTGTCGGTTTTTCCGAGAGCGGGAGTTCTCCCGATTTTGCCTCAATTGAACAGGCCTTGGTTTCAGATGCCGACAAGCTGGATGCCATGGGGGCAATCGGAATTTGCCGGACTTTGGTTTTTGGGGCTTCCCGCGGCGGAGAAATGTTTAACGAGATGATTTTTCCCAAAGAAAACCTGAGCAAAGAAGAATATAAGAACCTCAACCGCAAAGAAAACAATTCAATCAATCATTTTTTTGACAAGCTTTTGAAATTAAAAAATGCCATAAAGTCAGAGGCCGCCAGAGCCGAAGCTCAAAAACGCCATGATTATATGGTTGGCTTTTTAAGAGAATTCTTTGCCGAGCAAAATCTTGCCGCATGGAATGATTATCTGACGGAATATCTGGAAAAACAAAATGATTCCGTGTCCGGTGCCGCATAAAAATTCTGGCACTCTGCATTAAAAAATGTTATAATTATTCATAATCTGCAAAAGCGGAAAGATTTGTGATGGGAAAAAAGGAAGCAAAAATCATCAAAAACCTGCGTCTGGGCATTCCGGCGGTCGCTTTGGCCGTTGCGCCGGCAACGCTTCCGGCTGCTGAAAAAGAGGCCGCTCTTCCGGATGAAAAAGCGCACAAGACAGAAATGTCTGTACCCGAAACTACGGCTGAAAATTCCGGTGCTTATCGGGCGGAAGACCGTTTTGTTTACGATGAAGGCGGGCTCAAACATATTTCCGGCACCGATACGCTGTCTGTAGCGCATGAAACCCAAAATCCCAAAACCTTTATCAAACGGCAAAAACAAAGCCTGTATGCCGCTTATGCTCAGGCCGAAGCCGACAATGAGCTTTTCCAAACAGATACTTTGGTTTTTGATTCCGAGCAAAAACTGAGTGAATATGAAAACGGACATTTTGACAGTGAAAAAAAATCGGTTACGGTCAATACTTTTGCTTTTGATCCGGAGTTTTTGGATAAACTCATCAGAAAAAGCATTGTGAACAATGACAATCTCTTTGATTATTACATCATGGAGCAGGGCAGGGATATTAATGACGTTGTTGCCAAACTCAAAGGCCCGCTGGAACAAAAGCTTCTTAAAGAATTTAATGCCGAGAGGAGAATAAAAGATACGCGGGCACATGAAGAAAAACATCAGAAAAATGACCGCAGCGGCAGCAATCTTGCCGGTATCAGTCCGCAGCAATATGCGCAATTGGTGCAAACGGACGAAATCTCGGCCAATATTGCAGAGTTGCTTGACCAACGCCGCGATTATCTGAAAACCGGCGATATCAATTCTTTTTCCGATGAATTTGAATATTATAAAAAAGCCGTGGAACAAAAACAAATCGTCCCCGGCAGCAGGGTAAAAGAGCTGGAAGAACAAGAGCTTTCCTTCATCATGAACCAAACGCAGCAAAACTGGCTGACAGAATATCAAAATCCTTATCAGGAACAAATAATCGATCTGGCCGGCCGCATGATGAAAAACCCGCTGAGCACCATCCAGCCGGATAAAAAAGAGCTGGAACGTCGGGAAAGAAACGCCCTCACTTTTGAGTTTAACGGCCGCAAAGTGGATTTATATGATTACCGGACCAAAGCGCCGGCGCTTTCGGATACGGTTTCGCAAAAAATTTCCAAGATGATGAAGCAGCGTTCACACGGATTGGAATATGATAAGATAAAATCTGCCGCCAAAGGTAAAAAAGCGCTGGCATTGCAGATTCAGGCCAAACGCGGACGGATTCCGGCACGGCAGGCTTCTGCTCCGACAACGGCAAAATCAGCTGTTTATGCGCAAAATCGCGATATATCCGATAGTCGATAATCTAATTGTCAATATAGAAAAGTCTTTTTCCGTTATTAAATCTCTTTTGCTGTGATGAACAGCGGTTTTTTAACAAAACAAGGAGATTTACAATGATGAATAAGAAAGAAGACATGAAAATGACTGGCAAGAACAGTGAAGAAAAATCTGCTTCTTCAAAGAAAAACAGCAACGAAAAAAACTCTAAATCAGCAAAATCATCTGGCTGTGGCTGCGCCGAATAAAAAAATAATTGCTGCTACTGATTACACAACTTAGAAATTCTTGAAAATTCCCTTATGTGTTTTTATGCGTAAGGGGATTTTTTATTGTACTATTGAGATTCTTTGACTATATTAATAAGGGTCAATTTTATAATAAGGGTAATAAAGATGAAAAATATTGCAATTTTTACCGTTTTGCTGGGATTTATGGGCATTGTTTTTCCGGTACGGGCGCAAACTGCCGCCGATGTGAAACAAATTGAAGATTATCTGAATAATATCAAAACCATGGAAGCCGATTTTGTTCAGGTTTCAAGCAACGGCGGAACCGCCGAAGGCAAATTATATATTGCCAAACCCAACAAAATCCGCATGGAATATGCCGACCCGACTTCGGTGCTGATTGTCGGCGACGGCGATTATATCGTTTATAATGACAAAGATCTGGATCAGGTTACCCATATTGACTATGACGACATTCCCGCCAGCCTGATTCTGGCCAACGATATTAAAATTGACGGCAAAAAAATTAAAATCACCGACTTTTATAAAGACCCCGGTCAGACGTCAGTGACGCTGGATTATAAAGAAAAAGGCGACCTCGGGCCGATTACGCTGATTTTTTCGACGGACCCGTTTGAGCTGAAACAATGGAAGATTGTTGATCCGCAGAGTGTAGAAGTTGCTGTTTCCCTTTATGGTATGCAAAAAGACTTGGACTTGGATTCCTCATTGTTTAAGTTTAAGAAAAACAAATCTAACCCGCTGAACTATAAAAACAAAAAATAGGACGATTATGGACTTTTTCAAACTGGCAACCTGGAATGTCAATTCCATCAGAATCAGACTGGATTTATTAAAAAAACTGGCAGAGCGCGAGCAGCCGGACATTATCTGCCTGCAGGAAGTCAAAGCCAAAGAAGAGGACTTTCCTTTTGACGCCGTCCGCGCGCTCGGCTATCCGCATATTGCCCTTTACGGAATGGCCGGTTATAACGGTGTGGCAATCTTGTCAAAAACGGTTTTGAACAATGTTGAAAAACGGGACTGGGTCGGCAAAACCGATGCCCGCCACATTAAAGCAACAGTCTTTGACGATATTGAAATCAACGATATTTATATTCCGGCCGGCGGTGATGTTCCCGATCCCGTTCTCAATCTGTCTTTTGCCCATAAACTGACTTTTATGGATGACATTTCCGAATGGTACGAGCACCATAAAGACGAGCTCTCGCAGCGTAAAATGATTCTTTGCGGCGATTTTAACGTTGCTCCGAGAGAAAACGATGTCTGGAGCCATAAGCAAATGCTCAAAATTGTTTCCCATACGCCGGTGGAAGTCGAACGCCTGAACCGCCTGCTCAATTCTTTGGATTTTGTTGACGTTTTGCGTGAGGTTTATCCTGAGCCGGAAAAGATTTATTCCTGGTGGAGCTATCGCAATCCGAACTGGGAAACCAATAACAAAGGCCGGCGGCTTGATCATATCTGGGTCAGCCCTAACTTAAAAGACCGGATTATCACGGCACGAATTATCAAAGACGCCCGCCGCTGGGAAAGGCCGTCAGACCATGTGCCGGTGATTCTGGAAATGAAAAAAGCCTGATGATGTAAGAAAATCATTTAATATCCCGCGAATCAGCGGGATATTTTTTATATCATCTTTTTCTAATGGTACAAAAAACCGGCGGCACTTTTCATTAATTGTTTACATTTGAGCTTTATATGTTATAATAGTTTTATCTGGACTTTTTGGGAGAACTATTATGATGTATTTCAGGCATAAGACCGTTTCGGTTTTGACATATTGTTTTTTGGCGTCCGTTGCTTTATCTCCAACGGCGCAGGCCAAAACCACATTTCTTCCGGACTTTGAAGAAGAACCAATGGTGTTCCCCCCCGATTGTGAAGGCGGCGGTGAAGACTATTGCCTGTGCCAGCGTTCTACCAATCCGGTCTATCACTTGATTCCGGGCTTTCCGAAATGTCCCTCCCCCAAAATTTATGACAAAACCTGCCCGCACAGCGACGACTGGATTACCGAATGTTATTGTCCGGCCAGCTATAATCAGGTTTGTACCTCACCTTATCGCGGTGTCGGCCTGATTTGTGACGGCAAATATGAAGACTGCTGCGATACCCGCTGCCGCGAAGGCTCTACCAGCGGCTGTTCTTATCCTTACGTAACAGACTATACGTCCTCTACCGGATGCGGCGAAACCTGCTATGTCTGCCGTTACGGCAATGACTGCAACACCAGCTGTTCTGCCGGTGAAGAAGCCTCTTACAGCGGCGGTTACAATGATTTTAACGGACAAGCCTGCGTGTCCTGCTCAACGCCTCCGCCGCCGGAACCGGAATGTATCCCTTACAGCGACGAAAGCGGATGCAACTGTTATTCTTGTTCTGACGGCTGCGGCGGAACAAGGCAGTGTTGCGGTTCCTGTTCTACACCCTCTCCTGATCCCGAGCCGACACCGGATCCGAAACCAGAGAAACCCAGTTGCACAGATACCTGTTCCGGCAAAGGATACCAATCCTCCCAACC
>CABUWG010000069.1 GCA_902495305.1 uncultured Pseudomonadota bacterium
AAAATGTTATCAAGAGAATATAGAAAAAAATGGTATAAGAATTTTCGGGCTTATTGTAATCAGGAATTAGACCGGATAATGACGGAACGGGGTTTGACAAGCGCCGAGCTGTCTAATCACATAGATTTTCTGGAAGGAAAAATAGAAAGGCTGAGAAAAAACAAGGGTAACCTGCGTATGGACGAATACGTTTACTTGTTCTCCTTCTTCGACAAGGTTTTTGAGATTAAATTGTCCGACGCCCGAACCTCTCCGTGGCAATAACCTGCACGGCCGAACGTCGGCAGCGGTCGGTCTGTGCGGTGCCTCGAAACCCGCGTTGCTATGGCGGGATGTATGATAGAGAAAGTGTCCTGAAGAAAAAATATTGTCGTTCTGAGTGCAACGAAGAATCCAGTTTAATAATATAGCTGATTTATCTGACTGGATCCTTCGCTTCGCTCAGGATGACAAAAAGAGAAGCTCAGGATGACAAAAATAAAAAGAACCCGCCATGTACCTGCTGTGCAGACTTTCTAGATGTAGTCCAGAATTGTGGTTGACATTGCCATTTGCATTACGGCATAAGACGCCTGCAAATTGTATGATGCCAGCAGGGCCAGTGTGGCGGCCTCATCTTTATCGACCGATTTCAGCGAGGTAATGCTGTTTTCCAGATTGGTTTTGATAATCTTCTGGTTTTCGGCCGTTTGATTTAAGATCACCAAATGCGAGTCAATCTTGGCCTGTACCGTGTACAAATCGCCATTGGACTGTGACGAAGATTTGCCGCCGTTGAAAAGCCCTTCGCTAATCAATGTCAGGGCATTTTCTACCCGATCAGCCGTATTGTCAAAGTCAATGACGCCGTCAAAATTCATGGTCGGATCAAGTGTTGTTGTCAGGTTGCCCTGTGCAATCTCGCCAAGTGCCCGAAACAGTTTTTCAAAGGCCGGATCAGCTGCGGTGATGTCCATTGTGATGGACTGGTTCTCAGAAATCCGCTGTTCAGAACTGAGGTTGCCGCCCTGATAATAAGACTCGCTGGTCATATTCCATTTGCCGTCTGCAGGAAAGGTCTGGGCTGCGCCATTGGCCGGAAAACGGCTGGTGTCAACCGTCACATATAATTGCGTGCCGTCATCGCTGATACCGGTTACCTGAACCTGCGGCGAAACATTTGTGCCGAAACCTTCCATGTTTATAACAGAACCGACCGGAAAAGAAGAGCTGAATGTCAGGTCTCCGCCGTTGGCAAGTTCCATGTCTTCGGCAATGCCGCCGTTCGTGTCTTCAACGGTGATGGTTTTGCCGTCTGCCGAAACAGATTTGATGACATAAGCCTTAGCATTCTGTCCGGCGTCCGTTCCGCCGATAACAAGCGTATCTCCGGCACTGAGGCTGTTAAATGCGCCGTACTGGGTGGCTTTGATTGTGTTGTTGTCTGCGTCAAAAGACAAGTTTCCGGTGGCTTCGGCGCCGGCGGTGACTTTTGTGGTCAAGAAGCTTCCGCCGTTTGCCGTGATTGTGGCACGGTCGCTCAGGGCGTCATCTCTTTCCAATGTAATGCTGCCGGTTTGTGTGCCGTTTACGTTCCAGCTGGAAAGCTGAGCCGCGGCATTGCTCGGGTATTTGACGCTGGAACCGTTATAATAAGCCTGAAATTCTTCCAGCGTCTGGAACGGAAAGTTAACCGGCGCTTTAGACGAAACGCCGCCGCCGAACACATATTTGCCGTTGGCAAAGGTGTTCAGGCTGTCAACCATGGCTTTCATTGTGGTAAAGGCGGATTGCTGCAATTGCTGCATGGCCTGATACTGGTCGCCGCTCATCTCATGGGGCTCGCCCATTTTGACACTGTCGGTGTTCAAAAGCGTCGATGTCCCGTTGATGGTATAAAGTGGGAATTCGAATTTGTTTTTTTCCGTATCAATTGTAAAATCCGGACTCCAAGTACCGTCGGCTTCCATCTGGGTTTTCATGGCATTCATGACGGCGGCGGCGTTTTCTTCCGCGGTGTGGTTTCCGGCGTCGTCAATCACGGTTTGCAGATTAATCGGGTGTTCAACGCCGGCGTATTGCGGGTCGTCATCAACAAAGGTATAAGTTGTGCCGTTAATTGTCAGGGTTTTGCCGAGATAATCAGAGGGCGTGCCGCTGGTGAAAGTCAGCTCGCCGCCGGTGATGTCGGGGTTGATCTTGTTTAAGTCCATGCCGCTGAAATTGAGCAGCTGGGATTTGAAGTCGTTAATCAGATCCCGAATGGCCGTGGTTGCCGTATTCTGGACTTCAACTTCCACATTAAGAATATCGTTTGTATTCATAAAGTTTTGCGTGACGTTCAGCGAGGCTTCCAGACTGACAATATTGTATGCCGACATTCCGTATCCGGCGTAGGTCGGAGATTTTAATCCGGTAGATGCCTGAAAAGAATATAAATTAAGCTTGTCCCGAATGTTGGTGGACTGGTTAATCATATTCATATAAGTCGAATAAGTAGGAACTCTGGTCATGATACAAACTCCTTTTATACAATATCTAACAGCATATCCATGATTTCTTTGGAGGCTGTAAATGCTTTGGCGCAGGCTGCGTAGGTCTGCTGAAAAATAATCATTTGCGAAAGCTCCTGATCAACGTCAACGCCGCTGATTTGGGCTTCTTTGGTGGCAATGGAAGACGTTAGCGTCTGCTGGTATGTCAGCGCTTCGTCATAGCTCAATGCCTGAGAGGCAATGTTGCCGACAAAGGTTGAGGCATAGTTGGCCAAGGTCGTGTCTGTTTTGGCAATTGATCCGGACTGGGCAAAAGTCTGCGTGTCGGAAAAAACTTTTGACATGGCGTTGGCAATGTTGTTGGTTGCCGGATTTTGCTCATATTTTCCGGAAGTCGGATTAAATTCCGGCGTTCCTCCGGCAATTTGTTCCGGACTGACTTTTAAGTCTTCGCGCACGCCCAGTGAACCGGCCATGCCGCAATTGGAAACGCCCAATCCGATTCTTTCAATAAAACCGCTTTGCGGAACGGTTGTTTCGCTGATTTCGAGCTGGTTGCCGGTTACGTCTTCAATCCGGAGCATAAAGCCGTCGCCGTTTGGTACCAGCGATGCCCGGATGTTTTCGTTGATGTCCGGATTAGAATTAATCTTGTCAACAATCGTTTGCAATGAATCGTTCGGATATATCTCAATGTTTCCGAAGTTCAGGCCGTGAGTCTGGTCGGAAAAGCTGAGGGTGATTGTGTTTTTTACGCCCAGATTGGCGTCTTTGCTCAGAACTTTTGAGTCATAAATCGAATCATTGCTGTTGCTGTCAAAAAAGTCATTCAGTCCGAAGAAGCTTGAAAAGCCTTCAAAAGTCCGGTCGTAAGAGCCGTCGGCATTGCCGTCAAAACTAATGACGGCATTTTGCTGGGTGCTGCCCGGCGTTGAGAGCGCTTCATCCATAATGCTGATAGAATAGTTGCTGTCACCGGTGTCTATAACCAGTTGGCCTTTGTCATCAAAACTGACTGTTGCCTGCGGAAGATTGCCGCCGTTTGCATCGTTCAGCCAGGTTTGAATCTGAGCGGCCATTTCATCAAGCGTGCCTTCGGTAAAGTTAATCTGACCGCGCAGCGTATCGGTTGCAACCTGATTGCCGTCCTGATCAAAGATAATAAACCGCACGTCACCCTGATCAAGCCGGATTCTCTGATTGGCCGTGTCAATAAATTCTCTGGTACCGGTGAGGGTTGACGGCGTATTCGGGTAGGCCGTTCCCTGATTGTGCACATTGTTGATCTGTTCTTTTAATACGCCGGCCAGCTCGTCAAGCTGTGATTGCAGCGAGGGCAGGCTTTCATCGCGGACTTCAATCAGGCCTTTGATTTTTCCGCCACGGATTTTAGACGTTATATCTTCGCCGTCCAGATAAATGCCGTCAATTGAGCCGCCGGCGTAGGTCGTTGACGCGCTGGCTTGTGCAATTGCGCTGTGCGAGAGATAGTGCGGGTCTTTGTCCAGCAGGGTTTCGCCGCCGGAGGTCTGGATAACAATGGCGCCGGTGTCACGTTTGAAATAGGTGATGTCAATGTATTCGCTCAGCTCGCGCAGGGCTGCGTCGCGCTGGTCTTCCAGATCTGCCGTGCCGTCGTAGCCCAGAACATTATATTTGACAATCTTGTCATTAAGCTCGTCCAACTGATCAAGCAATTTGTTAATGTTTTCCACGCTGTCGCGGATTTCCATATCGGCATCGCCGCGCAGTTTCTGGATTTCGGAAGAAATCGAGTTCAGGCGCGAGGTGACCGTGTCGGCGGCCGTCAAAAGGCTGTAGCGGCCGGCAGAAGACGTGACGTCCGTGGCAAAAGTGTCAAAGTATTTTTGCAAATTGGAAACGTTGGCGGCAATCGAGTTGTCGCTTTGCGGGGTGCCGAGCAGGATTTCCGCTTTGGCAAAGTAGTCTGTTTTTGCACTCAGGGCACCGGAAGAGGTGTTTGAGGACAAATAGCTTTTCAGCAGGCCTTCGTCAAAGGCTCTGGTTGTGCCGCTGAAAGTTACGCCGACGCTGGATCCGGCCAGCACCAGATTTTTCTGATTGCCGATTTTGCGGGAATATCCCACCGTATCGGCATTGGCAACGTTGCGGCTGATGACTTCAAGCTGCGACTGTGCAACTTTCATCCCGCTCAATGATGTTTGTAATCCTGCAATAAACCCCATGTCTTTTCTCCTATAAAGTCCTGTTTATAGATAAGGCATTACTGTTGTTGTCCAGAGGCGAATACTTTCCCTGGCTGCCGTAAGAGGTGGAATTGGTATTGTTGTTCATTTTTACCAGATTGACCACCGTATCCATTACCATTTTGCTGGTTTGCATTTTGGCTTTTAATAATTGTTCATTATCTTTCAGCAAGGCATCCAAGTCGGTTGCCGAAGCCTTGAGCGTGGCACGGGCTTCCGGCTGAATGTCTTTCAGGTGTTCCTGATTTTTGATAAAAAATGCCGTCATGTTGCGATAAGCCGTTACCAACTGCACTTTTTGCTCGTAAAGCTCTGACACTTTCTTAACGTCATAAGCTTCAAGAGCCGCGTTTTCGGCTTTCAACAGCTCGGAAAAACTGCCGATAATCTCGCAAAAGTCGCTAACTTTGTTTTGCAGAATGTTTTTATCAGTCATATTTTCCATGGTTATTTTCCTTCTATATATCCCTGAGACTGCATTTCCTGCATCTCGATAATTGAACGCATAATATCGTCTTTAACGCCGACAGTACCGGTTTTGGCCATTTGTTTGCCGTATTCGTTCAACAGCAGGGAGCGGTACATCCTTTCGGCGTTGCCGCCGCCGAACATGCCGTCGGTTGAAACGCCTTCGTACATTGATTCCATCATTCTGGAGATGAAGAAGGCTTCAAAATCTTCCGCCGTGCCGGCAATTTTTGCCTTGTCAGTCTGTGACAGGCTCATTCCCTGCGGTATCATTGCGGTCATGCTGTTTACACTCATCAGGTTCATCTTAAATCACCTCAATGTCGGCTTGCAGTGCTCCGCTGGCTTTGACAGCCTGCAGAATACTGATTAAATCACGCGGGGTTACACCTAGGGCATTAAGGCCGTTAACCAGTTCTTGGAGGTTAACCCCTGTTTCTAAAACACTGAGTTTGCTGTCCACGCTTTCGTTGATGTCAATGGCTGTATTTACGCCGACAACGGTTTCGCCGTTGGAAAACGGCAGCGGTTGGGACACAAACGGAATTTCGGTAATCCGGATTGTCAAGTTGCCCTGAGCAATGGCCAGACGATTGATTTTGACGTCTTTGCCGATGACAATAATGCCGGAGTTTTCATCAATTACAACTTTGGCCAGCTGATCCGGTTCAACGCGGATTTGTTCGACTTTGGTCATCAAATCAACAACCTTGTCGGCGTATTCTTCCGGAATTTCAAGCGTGATTGTGGCCGGATCGATGGAGTTGGCAATATTTGTGCCGAGCTGGGCGTTAATTGCGTCTGCCACGCGGCGGGAGGTTGTAAAGTCCGGATTGCGCAGGGCAATCTGGATTGAATCCAAGCTGTTTAAGGCGAAAGGAATTTCATTTTCAACAATGGCGCCGTTGGCAATGCGGCCGGATGTCGGAACGCCTTTGTTAACGCTCTCGGTTGCACCGCGGGCGCTGACGGCATTTACGGCTACCTGACCCTGAGCCAGAGCATAAACCTCGCCGTTGGCACCGACAAGCGGTGTGGCAAGCAAGGTGCCGCCCTGCAGATTTTTGGCGTCGCCGATGGCGCTGACCATAACGTCAATCCGGCTTCCCTGACGGGCAAATGCCGGCAGGTTGGCCGTTACCATTACGGCTGCCACGTTTTTAGCCTTAATCTGTCCGCCGCGGGCATTGATGCCAATCTGGTCGAGCATGGAAATCAGGCTCTCTTTTGTAAAATCAACGGATTTGATATTGTCTCCGGTGCCGTTCAGGCCAACTACCAAGCCATAGCCGACTAATTGGTTGTCGCGCACGCCTTCAAAATCGGCAATGTCTTTAATGCGCGAAACGCCATAGGCCGGTGTTGATGCGCAAAAAGCCGAAAACAGGCAGCCAGCAATCAAAAAAGCAGATAATTTTTTCAGCGAACCGGTGTTCATATTAACTTCCCCAACAGGTTTTAATTATTCTTGCGAATTAATATGCAAATCCCGTGCCAGCCGGGAGGCCGGCAGCCGTCAGTTGTGGGTACTGTGCTTCAGAGGCCGCGTTGCTGCTGTGGAAATGTGGGTGAGAAAGTGCTTTGAAAGGGGGGTAGGAGAAGAGAACGGCCTGAGCGATCGGTTGTCAGTAATGTGTCCAGAGAACTGCGTTGCTATGGCTGTTTTTTTAGAAAAGACTGTTTAAATGGAAAGCCCCTGCCTTGGAAAGGCAAGGGGCTGGGTATTTGGGGGATGTCTTACCAGAAGTCGTAATTTGAACCATCGGAATTACAAGGTTGAGATGTGACTCCTTCTGTGAATCCCATTAGATTGAAAACAGATGAATCACAGGTTACTCTGTTGGCATTGCATTCGGCATAATCTTTAAATCTTACGCCACCATTCCATATAAAAGCATAATTCTTTTGTCCCGATTTTGTTTCTCCCGTTTCTGTATTAAGGCAGCCGACGTCAGCTGGGCAGGCAGAGGTATATTCTCCATCGTTTAAACACATTCTTCCGTCATTTTTACAAATTGTATCAGCACTAGAAATGCAAAGAGACCTTCCGCCTTTGCTAGTTCTGTATTTGACCCAAGGATTAGCTTTACAGCAGGTTCTTGTACCGCCACAACCATTAGAACAGCTTGTAGTTCCGTAAGTACAATTGGTCTGGTCGCTTAATGGGGAGCAGGTTTTGCAGCTCGTGCACTTGCTGCAAGAATTGTAAGAGGCGCA
>CABUWG010000070.1 GCA_902495305.1 uncultured Pseudomonadota bacterium
AAGCCTCGCTCTGTCATTATCCGGTTTAATTCCTGATTGCAATAAGTACGAAAATTCTTACGCCAGTGTTTTCTATATTTTCTTGATAACATTTATTTTTAGCTCCACTATTTTGTTAAAACAAAACCACCCGATAAAGGGTGGCGGAGCTAGAAAACTGTAAGAGAACAGTCACACTAATTCGCCCGCAAAGCGGCTTATCTCGTGCACTCCGCCTCAGAGCGGATTATCTCTTAAGATGTTTTCTAGACACCACAATCCGTCTCCGGACTGCGGGATTTATATTAAACGAATCTATGGTTTTTGCAAGCGGATTTTTTAAAGTAAATGTGCTTTGAAGACTGTCATTGCCGGACTTGATCCGGCAATCCATTTCATAATAAATACACTGCCTCTTTCTTTATAGATCCTCGGGTCAAGCCCGAGGATGACAAAAATAAAAGAGCCGAGGACGACAAAATAAAAAAAACAAAAATGCCAATAAAAAATGTGTCCTAAATGACAGAGAAGCAATTGTTCAAATCAAGCTAATGAATATTATCAATCAGGCGGTCAAGATTATCCCGCTCTAATTTGTTATATCCTTCATCGACTTGTTCTTCCAGTTTTTTGACTTTTTCAACGTCTTTTTTGAACTTTTTGACCTGAGGCTGGGTCAGCTTGTCAAACAAAGCCTGAGCTTCGTCTTTTTTCTTTTGCTTTTTGGCTTTTTCTTCGGCTTTTGCATCATCCTCATCCGCTCCGTTCATTTCTTCGGCTTTTTTGCGGATACTTTCCAAGGTTTCTTCCGGAATCAGCTTTTCTATCGGTTTGGCAAAGTTGCCGGCGATGTTAAAATATTTTGATTCCCGCAGTACTTCCGGCTGTTTGTCCTGCGGCATAATCCAACTGATGAGGATATAGACCAGCACGACCAGCAAAAACGCTCTGGCAATACCAAAAAACAGCCCCAGAATCCGGTCCAGACCGCTCATTTTTGAAATACGGATGTCATTGATTATTCCGCTGGTGGAAACGTTCCAGATAATCATGAAAACAATCAGAATGCTTAATGCCGTGATAATGCCGCCAATCATACCTTCGGCAATGTATTTTTCAGTCAGCGGATTGACAACCGGCAACAGGTAAATAACGGCTATTGTGCCCAGCACCCAGCCGATAATCGACAAGACTTCTTTGACAAGTCCGCGGCTCAAGGCTATCAGTCCGGAAATTCCGACCACAAACAGAATGATGACATCTACGTTATTCATTTTTTACCCTTTAACTTAATTAAACCAATTAATCAGCCGCTGGACGTTGCCGATTTCATAAACAGACATACCGTAATCTCTTTTGCTGCCGTTGTCTTTTTTATGTTCCGGCGGTGTTATGGCACTGGCAAAACCCAGTTTATGCGCCTCTTTCAGCCGCAGGTTCGGCTGGCTGACCGCGCGGATTTCACCGGAAAGGCCGATTTCGCCGAAAATAACCATATCATGCGGCAGAGGCTTGTTGGTCAGAGAAGAAATGACCGCCATTGCAACGGCCAAATCCGCGGCAGGTTCGGTAATGCGCAAGCCGCCGGCGATATTCAAATAAACATCCTGCGAGCTCAGGTTCATGCCGCAGCGGGCTTCCAAAACCGCCAAAACCATTGACAGGCGGTTGCTGTCCCAGCCGACAACGGCGCGTTTGGGGCTGGCGTATCCGGTTTGGCTGACCAGCGCCTGAATTTCGACCAAAACCGGACGGGAGCCTTCTATACCGGCAAAAACGCAGGAGCCGGAGATATTGCCCTGCCGTTCCGCCAAAAACAAGGCCGACGGGTTGTCAACTTCGACCAATCCCTGATCCTGCATTTCAAAAACGCCGATTTCGTCCGTTGCGCCGTAACGGTTTTTGACAGCGCGCAAAATGCGAAAATGGTGCCCTCTCTCGCCTTCAAAATACAAAACCGTATCGACCATATGTTCCAGCACGCGCGGACCAGCAATCGAGCCCTGTTTGGTGACGTGCCCGACCAGAAACAGCGTAAAGCCTTTCTTCTTGGCCAGTTTTATCAGCTCATAACTGCAAGCCCGAACCTGTGCAACGCTGCCGGGGGTGGATTCAACATCTTCCAGATACATGGTTTGGATAGAATCAATAATGACCACCGCGGCATTCGATTTTTCCAGCGTGGCGATAATGTCTTTAATGTCGGTGGCACTGGCCAGCTTGACCGGCGATTGTTCCAGCCCCAGACGCTTGGCGCGAATCCGTACCTGATCAATGGCTTCTTCACCCGAGATATAATAACATTCCGGATGTTCCGGCAGATTGGCAATCTTGGCGCAGGTTTGCAAAAGCAAGGTTGATTTTCCGATACCGGGATCGCCGCCGACCAGAATGACCGAGCCGGCAACCAAACCGCCGCCGCAGACGCGGTCCAGTTCTTTGATTGAAGTTGACAGGCGGCTGAGTTTTTCCTGTGCGCCGCTGAGCGGAACAAAGTCGATGATTTTGCCTTTATGTTTTGGCGCAAGATTAGAAAAACCCTCGCCGCCGACTTTTTCTTCAACAATCGTATTCCATTCGCCACAGGCGTCGCATTTTCCCTGCCAGCGCGGATATACCGTGCCGCAGTTCTGACAAACAAACTCGCTGCCGCCTTTTTTTGCCATAGTCTAAACCTCTACTTTAATCGGGCCTTTAGAGCTGCCGTGAATGAACTGGCAGACATAAGGATTGTCGGTCTTGTCCATTTCTTTAACCGTTCCCTGCCAGATGATTTTGCCTTTATACAACATGGCAATCCGGTCGGCAATTTTGCGGGCGGAAGCCATATCGTGCGTAATGGTCAGTGCGGTTGCGCCCAGACCTTTTACGGACTCGATAATCAAATCGTTAATGACGTCGGACATAATCGGATCCAGACCGGTGGTCGGTTCGTCAAAAAAGATGATTTCCGGTTTTGTGGCAATGGCGCGTGCCAAACCGACACGTTTTTGCATGCCGCCGGAAAGTTCGGACGGCGACAAGTCGGCAACATCCGGTGCCAGACCGACCTGACGCAAAACGTTAACGGCGGCAAGCTTGGCTTCTTTCTTCGGCATTTTCTGGTTTTCTATCAAGCCGAAAGCCACGTTTTCCCAAACGCTTAAACTGTCAAACAGCGCGCCGCCCTGAAAAAGCATGCCCATTTTGGAATGCATGGCTTCTTTTTGCTCTTCCGTCACGCCGACAACTTCGTTTCCATCAATCTTGATTGAGCCGGCATCGGGAACCAAAATGCCCTGAATGCACTTAATCAAAACAGATTTTCCGGTGCCGGAACCGCCGATAACCACCAAAGACTCTCCTTTTCTGATGTCCAAATCCACACCGTCGAGGACAACCTTGCGGCCGAAAGCTTTTTTCAAATTTGTGATTTTAATTTTTGTATCTGACATTGCTTGTTCCTCTGCTGCGGTTATTTGGAAAAGAAGACTTCGGTAATGATATAGTTAAATATCAAAATCAGGATTGAAGCCGAAACAACGGCATTGGTCGTCGCTTCGCCCACGCCCTGCGCGCCGCCTTTGGATTTGTAACCGTTATAGCAGCCCATCAAAGAAATGATAAAACCGAAGACGCAGGCTTTTACCACGCCGGTTGTAATGTCAATGGCCTGCAGCTCCTGCAAAGTGGAGTTGATGTAGTTGGCCGGATTGAAGCCGAGTTTGTAAACGCCGATAACATAGCCGCCGAAAATACCGATGACGTCGCCGAACAAAACCAACAGCGGCAAGACCAGAATACCGGCGATGATACGCGGCGCAACCAGATATTTAAACGGATTGGTCGACAAAGTCGTCAGGGCGTCAATCTGTTCGGTCACGCGCATGGTACCGATTTCGGCCGCCATGGCCGCACCGATACGGCCGGCAACCATCAAGGCTGACAAAACAGGCGCAAGTTCGCGGGTGACGGAAATCAGCACAACGGAAGCAACGGCGCTTTCCGCTCCGAAACGGGCAAAACCGGAGTAACTCTGCAAGGCGATGACCATACCGGCAAAAATTGTGGTCAATCCGACAACCGGCAGGGAATAGAAGCCGATGTCAATCATCTGCTTGCCGAGCAGGCGGAGATAAAACGGCGGCGTGACGCAGTTGTACAGCGATTTGGCGATGAACAAAGACAGTTCACCGAGGCGGGAAATAAACGTAACCAGCGGTTTTCCCTGTTTTCTTAAAAAGTTTTCAATGTATTTTTTTGCCATGACACTCTCTCTTTAATTTATCGTTTGGCCTATCTTATATGCAAAAACAGCAGAAATCAACAAACTAATCAAAGTCATCCCCTTGGTCGTTCATCTTTTTTGCAGAAAAATCAGAGACGCGGAAAGCTCAGAAAAGCAATGATTTTGGCAGCAACGGCGGCATCATTTTCATAAAAGCGCAGCAGCGGCAGTTTGACATTTTCCAGAAGACAGGTTTCCGGCTCCGGCAGGCGCTCCAAAGCCTGTGTGACCGGTTCCAGCCGGACAACGGCCTGCACCCGTGTTTTTTCCGTGACCGGCAGGCGGAGGATTCCGACATTGCGGACTTCCAGCAGGCCTTTGATATTTTCCGGCGCGGAAGCATAGACACCGCCGGCTTTGGCCTCCAGCTCGACCCGATCATCGGCAACCAGCGCGGCATTATAATTCAGAATCAACTCAAGGCACAGGCCGGATTTGCCGCTGCCGGAAGCTCCGAGAAGCAGTATTCCCTTTCCGTCATAATCTACGCAGGAAGCATGAATATTGCTCATTTGCTTTTTTCCAATTCTGCCAGACGCTGCCGTTTTTCTTCCGATGCGCTTGAGATTGTGATTTTGCGGCCGTCTTTCTGCGGCGTGATTTCTATCCGGAAACAATTGCGCGGCAGGTAACCGCCCATCATTTCCGGCCATTCTATCAGGCTTACGCCCTGATACACGGCTTCTTCCATGCCGATTTCAAAAATTTCTTCCGGCGATTTTATGCGGTAGAGGTCATAATGAAAAATCTCAAAATCCGGCGCGTCATAGCTTTGCACCAGCGTAAACGTCGGGCTCGGGACTTCTTCCGCTCCGGTCAAGCTCTGAATAAAAGCCCGCGCCAGAACGCTTTTGCCCATTCCCAGCGTGCCAAACAGGGCAAAGACATCGCCCTGCTTTGCCATTTGTGCCAATTTGCGCCCAAAAGTGATGGTAGAGGCTTCGTCCGGTGAAAAATATTCAAAAGTTTCGGTCATGGTTTTTACTCAAAGATATCCCCGATATGTCTGCGTTTGGGGCGCGTGATTTTGATTTCCGGCCGTTGCTGCTGAATCTGCCGCCAATCCCACGGCTTGTAGAATTTTCCGCGCCACAGGCCGCGGCGGTTCATTTTTGCCTGCTGTTCATAGGGAACATAAATTCCGGTATATTTTTCATAGGCGACCGCCCAGCCGGCATTTACGATTGCCGCACCCAGATCATAGGGGCCCAAGGCACAGTTGCCGACCATATTGCCTTTTTTGTCCTGCTGCATAATCCGGCATTCCAGCGGGTTGTCCATAATCCAGTCCCGCAGCCAGCGCGCCGCAACTTTGCCGCAGCTGTAAGAACGACCGTTACCGTCCGCGCAGCGTTGATTCAGTTCCGGAGCGTCAATGCCGTATAATTTGAAAAAGCGGCCGTTGATTTTTAAGGTATCGCCGCTGACAACGCCGGCTGCGCCGTAAACGGTCGGATAAGCCGGTGCCGGACGTGTCGGCTGATGTTGTGCTGCCGGTGCGCCGCCAAAGCCTTCGGACAGGCGGTTGACCAGTTCTTCCATGCCGCCGGCTTCCTGTTCTTCCGGATATTGTCCTGACACAGCCGTTTCTTCTTCATAAAATTCTTCATCAAGTTCCTGAGGGACATTTGCCGGACGCGAGAATTGGCGCGGAGCGGTATTCTGTCCGAGGAAAGACCTGACATTCGGCACAATTCCCCCTACCCCGTTATTAAAAGCGCCGATAGCGTATAAGATAAAGACGATAATTCCGACGATGATTAAGGCAGACGGAAGGCATCCCATGGCGCGCCAAGCCATGCGGGCAAACAGGTATAAGATAACCAGGCCAATTAATAATCCGAAAAAACCGCCGCCCTGCAGCAAGGTGCTGGAACTCTGGGTTCCTGCCCCGCCGGCCAAGATTAAAAACAAAGCGCCGAAACCCAGCATTATTTTTTTCAAAAATCCCATAAATGTCTTCCTGTTTATGCGTTTTACAGTTGTTTTAACCTTAGGCGATTTTAGTAAATATATGGTTACTTTTTTTGTTATCAATTGCCACTTTATGCTGGTTTTATGTTTTTTATCCGAATATCATTTATTTATCTTTATATCAGAAACAGAGGAAAAATTATGGTTAGAATCGTAGACCCGGGATATGAAATCTGGACGCCGCTTGACGGTGATTATATCTTGAAATTTATTGAGAAATGCGCCCGAAACTGTTATAAATCGGAAGGCGCCATTACTGATGACAGCGCCGCAAAAATGGTCAAAAAACTGATTGAACTCGGGCATACGGCCATGCTTGAGCATTTTAACATCACGGTCAAAATTACCTGCGATCTCGGATGTTACAAGGATATTACCCGTCACCGCCACGTTTCTTATGCCATTGAGAGCACGCGGTATTGCAATTATTTCAAAGACAAGTTTGGTTCGGAAATCACGGTTGTCAAGCCTTGTCATATTCAGGAAGGAACAGAAATGTACAAGGCATGGTATGACGGCGTTTGTGCCATTGAAAAGCAATATATGGCGATGTGTGCGCTCGGCGCTAAAGCTGATCAGGCAAGAATGCTGCTGCCGCATTCCGTTAAGGCTGATGTGGTTATGACGGCAAATTTGCGGGAATGGCGCCATGTTTTGGGTTTGAGAACGGCACCGGCTGCCCATCCGAGCGTGCAACAGATTATGAAAGCTTTGTTAAATGAATTCAAACAGCATATTCCGGTCGTGTTTGACGACATCGGGAATGATTTAAATACACCGTTACAAAAAGTATCATAAGAAGCAGAAGGCGGGAAAATTTCCCGCCTTTATATTCACCCTTTTTCTTATTCTTTTCTTCTTCTCTTTTTCATTTTTTTACATTTTCTCCCCTGTTTTCTTTTATCCTTTTTTCTCCCTATCCTTTTTTCTTCCGCCCCCCTATTCTCTGCCATTCGTTCCTTTTTGTCGCTGCTTTTCTTTCATCCTCTTTTAATCTTCATCAAGATTATTTTTTTCTATTGTTACTTTTTGACTGCCAAAAAGGCCGGGAGGCCGGCAGCCAAAAATAAAAAGGCAGCCCTACGCTCATCTGCTAAGGTTTCAGAGCAAAATTAACCTCGCTACGCTCTCCATCTC
>CABUWG010000071.1 GCA_902495305.1 uncultured Pseudomonadota bacterium
AGTCAGGCAGGAAACAGACGCCACCGAAGGCAGAAGAAGGTGGGAGGAGCACCGAGAAAGCAGCGGCAACAGCAAAAACTGATACCGCAGAGTTTAGTTTCATGTGTAGCATAGTGTGTTTCATTTTCGGTCTCCTCCCATATAAAATTCTTTTCAGAGCACATAGTCTGTCACAAATCCCGATGGAGCAACGCGGTCCTCTGGGCAGTAAGCTGACAGTTGACGGCTGTCGGCCTCCCGACCGCGTTGCTCTTTTCTTTATCTGAACAGCATAGTGCCCAGAATGGTTAATACTAAGGTTACTATACCATAAAGAAATACAAGAGTCAATATATAATAAAAAGTGGGGTGGAGATTTTGGCTAGGGGATAAGAAAAAGCAAGAGAAATTTGGCTAAAAATGGGGTAAAAGGAGGGGGATGGTGGAGAAAGTGGGGAGAAAAGGGACAGAGAGTGGAAAAGTGAGGCAAGCTGGATGGGAGCGGTGAGGAAAGGAGTGAGAAGAATAAGAGTGTGAAAGGGGGTGGAGGAAGTGGAATGGGAAAAGAGGGAGTGTGGAGAATGAGGCAGGCGGAAAGGTGAATGGAAAGAAAAGAGAGGATGGGGTAAAAAAAGCGAAGAAGGGAACGGGCTGGGATAGAAGCAGGAGATGGGAGGGACGAGAAAATAAAGCCCCACGTTTTTTGCATGGGGCAAAGGTTTTTTTTATTTGATATTTTTCGATTGTTCGTTAATAACTTCTTGTCCCCATTCATCGGCCATGTCGGCGAGTTTTTTATCGATGACGTTCATTCTTTTGCCGGCAGATATTTTAGCGAAGAAGATAAACAGATTAGGCAGTTCGCAATATAGTATCAGGCCAATGCCGGCAGAGCCCAGCATGATTATCAGGTTAAAGACATCGCGCACGATGTCAATGGCGCCGTCCATGGAATAGTGGTTGATGACATGAAGCAGGTAAATAAAAACGCCTGCCATATTAAAACAGCCGATCGTCACCAGCTTGGGGGAATTTTTGGGGTCGGTAATCAATAAGGTGATTGTCGGCAGCAGTCCGATGAGCAGAATGATGGTAAACGGCAGCGCTATGATGATTGTCAGGAGCAGAATCGTAATAAGTATCCACCGTTTGGTTCTTTTTGCCGCGGGAGTCGATATTTTTTTATTTAAATCGCTTTTCTTTTTTATTTTCATCAGTTTAATATCCAGAAAATGAGGTTAATGACAAAAGAAGCAATCATCACAAAGATGGAGAGTATGACGGCAAATTTTAAGGCAAGTTCTTTGGCTTCTTCGTCCTGACGCGTTCCGCGGGTCAGTATCCGGCTTTTGGCCGAGAGCAGCATATTGATTTCCGAAACGGCGCGGTTGAATTGTTTTTTATCATTGTCTTTAGCTTCCGGATCTTCTAAAATCCGGTGAATTTCCATCAGTTTTCCGCCTTTGGCAACTTTAATGATTTCTCTTTCCAAAAACTTTTGATATTTGAGATTGCGATACTGTTTTATCAGCGGCTTGCAAATGTTTATCATCCACTGGCAAAGGTGCGGAAGCTGTGCCGGACCGTATTTGCTCTGGATACTGGTATATAAGCGCAGGACGGCGCTGATTTGGATGTATTCTAATTTTGAGTTCATGTCGATGATGATCCCGTCAATTTTTTTGCCCATTTTGCAACGCAGATAAGCGATGATTGTCTTGTCTATCGGCAGGCCGGATGGTTTGGAAACAGCATAAGTGTTGTCCAGCGCCTTGACAATCTGGGTCAGAGAAATCGCCAGTTCATTGCCGAGCAGCGGGCTGGTGCAGGGAAGGTCGTTGTCAAAGTCGTACATAATCCGCTCAATACCGTAACCGTAGTCCTGACGGTTGATATAGACTTTGAATTCTCCGGCATTGGCCGGCGAGCGGGCGTTGTTTTGTTCCAAATACCAGAATTTGATAAGGTCATAGCTGAAAAGATCGTTATAAACTTTCATATCGTAACGGTTTTTCAGTCCGTAGAATATGGCTTTGGGGGTGCCATCCGGAAAAACAGAAATATCACCCAGACGAATCGGAGCGGCAGGGTTAATCAAAATACAGATTTTACTCAGCATGATGCTGAACGGAATCTTGTCTTTATCCTGAGCAATGATTTTTTCTACCTGATTATAAAGTTTTTCATCTTCCAGACCGCTTTTAATCCAGTCCTGAAGTTTGCCCGACGCAATCAGCTCTTTGGCCTCGGTTACAGAATTTTGCAGTGCCATTGCGGCATCGGCGTTGGTATAATGTTTTTCTCCGTTAATGCTCAGTGCGCGTTTGGAGTTTTCTATGCCGCCGTGGGTGATGAAGGTATTGTTTTTGCCTTCCATGAAGTTGTAACATTGCAAATAGTCCCAGCGGTTTTCCGGCAGATCGGCCAGCATGCCGCGAAATAAGGCAATGTAGGATGTGGGCAGTTTGTCCTCGCTGGATAAGGCAAGAAAAGAGCCTTTTCTTAATTTTGTTCTGAGAATTTCCGGTACCGAAATTTCCGGAAGAATGTCTTTTTGAAAAATCAGCGAGAGCAATACAACGCCGGCAGCGTAAATGTCATTTTTGTCGCTGCCTTCACCGCGGCCTTCTTTTTGTGCCATCAGGCTTTCAATGGTTTCATAAGCCGCCGGCTGGTAAAAAGCCGGAAAAGCGGCCATACAGTCGCCGAGTACCAGTTCGGTTTTGTTGTCGTCTTTAAAATATATGTTATTTATGCGGACGGAGCGATGGGTAATGCCGTAGCCTTTCAGGGCTTCAATACCGGCAAGCAGGGACAGCAGGGCTTTTTTGAACTTTTCGGGCTCTTTTTTCCATGAAAAATCGGCACTGTCGAAGACTGAAGCTTTCGGTCCGTTCGGCATCTGATAAATCAGGGCCATGTTGCGGGAGCGCTGGGGCGTGTAGTTGACAACGCCGTATTCAACCAGTTTTAATACGCTCGGGTGCTCCATGGATTTTAAATGCGGAAGCAAAGAAATGCGGGCGGAGGTATTGTTGCTGCAAATCAGCGCAAAAAGCCGCCGGCTTTGGCTGATCTTGTCGATGACGGCATAAGCCTTGGCGCCGTTGGTATCATGTTCCGGCAGCGGTTTGCCGTAATCAATCTCGTAGCGCTCTTTTAGTAAGATGCCGTTAGTTTCCGAACTGTCACCGGTGTTTTCTACCCCGGTTGTTTTTATTTCTTCTTCAGCCATAGCTTGCTCTCTTGTATATACAAATTCATTCTCACTATAAAACAAGAATGTTAATAAACAGCAAATATTTTATTAATTGAATTTTAAAATTTGCGGATATATATTCGGAGGGTACCAATGTGATGTGGTTTGTATGAATGAATAAACAAAATTTTGATACCTTGGAGAATATTTCTCCTGACTACCTCGAGGGTATCAGCGAGACTACTCCCTTTATAAATCAACCGGCAACGGCCGCCGGCAGTGCTTCTGTCTCTTCAAATGCTGCTATAGATACTTCTGTTTTGGAAGCTGTCGAACCGGTTGTTCAGATGGCCGAGATTAAGCAGTATATTCCGCAAAGTCCGGTGGAAGAAGAAACTGCGGAAGAGGAGAATGCTGCCGGACAAGACGATTTTATTAAGGAAGCTGATGTCCGGCTTGATGACGTTATTAAAAAATTTTTTTCAAGTTCCGAGCGGCCGATAGTGATTGTCAGCGATGACAAGATTGAATATGCCAATGAAACAATGCAAAAGATTCTGGAAGCCGGAGAAAACGAAATTGTCGGGCAGAATTTTTTCAGCTTTGTGGCCGAAGAGGACTGGAACCGTCTGGCCGAAAATATCGGCGTGATGTTGACGGACGGCAAAAAAGTGAATGCCGATCTTAAGTCTAAAAACGGAAAACTTTATAATGTCGGACTGGAGGCGATTTATCTGCCCGATGCCAGACGTTTTTCTTTTATTTTAATCGGGCAGGACAGGTTTGATGCCGGTGCCGGCATTCAGGAGCGGACGACAGAAAAGCCGGCGGCACTGAATTTGTATGACGAGGTAACCGGTCTGCCGAGCTTTTATTTGTTTGAAGACCGTGTTCAGATGGCAATTAATTACGAGAATTATAAAGATTCCCGCCTGCGGAAGAATATGGTTGCGGTGATTGCCGTTTCAATTGACAATATTTTTGTTCTGCGCCAGCAGGGAATTGCCGATTTTGTTTTGAAAAAACTGGCCTCCAAACTTGTGCTTTCTTTGAAGAAAAATTATACGGTTGCCCGCGGTATGGCTTATGAGTTCTGGATTATGATGAACGATATTTCCAGCATGGGAGATTTGGATCTGGAAATGCGCAAGCTTAACGCCATTTTTATGGAAGGTGTCAGCGATAACATTACCGAGCACAATGTAAACACAAGTATCGGCGTGAGCATTTTCCCGACGGTCGCAAAGTCTGCCAAAAAGCTTTTGGAACAGACGATTAAAGCCACAAAAAAATCTCAGGAAAAAGGCGGCGGAATTTCAGTTTTCAGCGAAGAAGACGAGCCGCCGGCAACGGTTAATTAACCGGCTTCAAAAAATCCGGTGCCTTTGCGCAAAATGTTTTGAGCCTGCGGCGTGTAGGTTCCGTCGGGTGCATGAATTGTAATCCCCTGATGAATAACGGCCGGAGAGCGGCTGGCTTTGTGGGCGATAATCATTATCCGCTTGGCGTTTTGCTGCGGTTTGGAAAATACCGGAATGATTTGAATGCCTCCGGTTTTTTTGTGCAAAGCGGCCAGAATTTCATCAACGGCTTCAGCGCGGTTAATCATGTAAAAACAGCCTTGCGGTTTTATCATCCGGAGACAGAAGTTTATCCAGGACGTCAGGTTAAAATCAGTAAAATTGTGGGCCGTGGCTTTTCCGGCATAAGGCGAAGGCATGTCTTTTTCGGCATAAGGCGGATTGGTGATAACATGGTCAAAGCTGCCGCCGTTTAAGCCGGGGATTTTCTGTCTGATGTCGCAATTAAGAAAGCGGGCGGAAAAACCGTTGGCCTGAGCGCTGGTGTTGGAGAGTTCTGCCAGTTCGGGCTGGATTTCAAGTCCGGTAATCTGCGGATTCTGGTTTTGCAGGCGATGTGCCAGACAGAGGGAAACGGCGCCGGTGCCGGAGCCGACGTCCAAAATGCTGTCGCCGTTTTTTATCTGAGCCAGCGAAGAGAGCAGAACCGCGTCGGTAGAAGCGCGGTATCCGTTCACAGGCTGAAAAATTTTTACTTTCTTATCCAATAAATAGTCGTTAGTATAATCTATCATTTTGTAGCCTCTTATTGCGGCCATCTTAAACGGGAAAATATAAAAATGCCAGAAAATATTTTAGACTTAAGTGATAATTTTGATTTGTATGTGTTTGATATTTACGGGGTTTTGTGGAATGGCAAAAGCGTTATTTCCGGAGCAGACCGGACTTTGGAAGCCCTGAAAGATGCCGGAAAAAAAGTTTTGATTATGTCAAACGGGACGGCGCTTTCTCCGCAGATTGAGGCTGGTTATGCCAAAAGAGGTTTTGTAAAGGGGCGGCATTATGACCGGATTGTTTCTTCCGGCGACGCTTACCGCGCTTATGTTATTAATGACAAACGGGCATTGAGGTTTTATCAGTTCGGGCGGCCAAGCAGGGTTTTATTTGAAGGCAGCCGTTATATTGAACTGGCAACGCCGGAGGAGGCTGATTTTGTTTATGCCGGCGTGCCGCAGACTTTTGACGGTGAAATCTGGCGGGATTATCTGACAATTGAGCCGTTTGCTGATGAACTCTTGCAATTGATTAAAACGGGAAAGACGCTGGTTTGCGTTAATCCGGATCTGAAGGCTTTTGAAAACCAGTATGACGAGCCGGTTATTCGTCAGGGCAGCGTGGCAAAATTTTATGCCGAAAACGGCGGTGATGTAGAATATTGGGGAAAACCGTACGGCAATATTTATGATTATGCTTTGCGTGATGATCCGACACCGCGGGAAAGAATGCTGATGATCGGGGATACGCTGCAGACGGATATTCTGGGCGGTAAAAATTATGGTATGAAAACGGTATTAATCCGTCGTGGCATTTCCGAGATGAATATGCTTGAGGCCGGCATGACGGATATGAGGGCTTATGCGCAAAGTCTGAATATTGTGCCTGATTATATTTTTGAACCCTGAGCAAAAGAAAAACCTCTCTGAAAACAGAGAGGTTTTTGTTGTTTAGCAACAGCTGCAGCTCCCGACGTTAAAGGTTCCGCTGGGGCATGAAGTCTTACTGACCGCATCGTCGCAGGACATATATCCGTCATAATGTACCGTACCGCAGGCATATCCTGGCTGAGTAGAGAGAGATTTGGTTGTGCTGCCGCAACGGCATTCTTCTGAGGTTGATGTCTGTGTAACAATCCAGTATTTTCCTCCGATAGAACCGCCGTTACCACATCCGGCTGCTCTGCCGGGGAGGGTTGCGTAACGACTTCCTGAGCAGCTTTTACATTCAATACATTTACCACAAGAGTTTTCTCTAGCACAACCATTTGAGCAACTTTTTGAAGAGACATTACAATCCGGATTTGATTGACAACTCGTACATTTACCACAAGAGTTTCTGGAAGCACAGCCGTAAGTACAAGATTTATCTTCAGCCGAACAGTCAGTGTTATATTGACATTCATAACATCCGTTTCCGCATTCGGTAGAGCTTACTCTTATTTTATCTTCATCCCAAGAACAAGAAACCGATTTTGAACCGTAAGAACAGGTATCGGAACAGGAATAACAGCTGCCACACTCAGAAGACCCGACATAAGAACCGTTCCAATAGGTTTTGCCGGACGAGCAGTCTTTACATCTGTTGCAACGAGAACCGCATTCGGTGGTAGAAGCATAAGAGCCGGTGTAGTTTTTAGACGTTCCAGACGGGCAATTGTCATCGCAACAACGATAACAGGTGTAACCGCAGGTATCAGTACCGGAAGAACCTCGGGACAGGTCGCAGGTTACAGCATAGTTATATGGACAACCTTTTGAAGGGTTGTCAGAACAGCAGGTTCCATAAGATTTGTCATAGGGGCAACGGTTTGAGGTTGCATATAACCGTCCGGAAGAACAGGAGTTGACGTAACCAGATTCACGACAGGCCCGTGGTCTGTCTTCTTTACATTGTTTGTAATAAGGTTTGCCGTTCGGGCATTGGTCATTAACAAAAGACGGCAGAGAACAGGTTTGAGTATTGTAGCCGTTTTGCTTACACCAGGTCACGGCATCACATTTAAGATAATGGTCGTCACGATTACATTTACC
>CABUWG010000072.1 GCA_902495305.1 uncultured Pseudomonadota bacterium
AGCTAGCCCGCTCTCGCTTTCTAAGCTTTCAAGAAAAAGTTAAGGTCGCTACGCTCCATTACATAGTGCTTCAATTTTATCTCTTTTTCTCAAAAGCTAAGAAGTTGCTCGCGAAGGGCAAATCAACTCTCCCCGACCCTCTCTTTCAAGAGAGGGAGTGGTGCTTCATTTTCGGTTTTTGCTCCAAAACCTAAGCTATTCGCAAAGGGACCCCAATCGTGCCGGATGAGAGGAGGGGCTTCAAAGAAAAAACACTGTCATTCTGAGTGCAACGAAGAATCCAGTCAATTTATAAGGCTAATTTGTTTTACTGGATCCTTCGCTTTGCTCAGGATGACGAGGAAAGAGGCTCAGGATGACCTACACGGCAGGTGCGCGGCGGTCGGGAGGCCGACGGCCGTCAGTTGTCAGCTCACTGCCCAAGAGACCGCGTTGCTATGACGAGATGCGTGATAGAGGATGTGCTTTGAAGCCTAACTCCCCCTATTCTTAGGCATCTAAGCGCGCTGCGGTTGCTAAACGCTTCCCTTGCTTGCTAAGATGTTCCAAAGAGCTTGCAGACAAAAATGCTTATTAAGCATTTTTACTTAGCGCTCTCCTTAGCAAAGAGGGGGAAAAGAAAGGTGCTCTGGCGGGGTTTGTGAGGAAGAATGTGTTTTGAAATGAAAAAAGCGGGAGAGTGTCCCGCTTTTGTTTTAGTTCTTTTTCTTACCATCTTCCGGTATGTCAAGGTAGACTGATATTTTTCTATTATAATATTCCAGAAGTTCTTTTATCAGCCACGGCCTGATTCTGCCGCGTCCCAATTCCAAATCTTCTATATATTCGGTCGGGACTTTTAATTTCTTGCTGACTTTTTTTAACGGAATCTCGTCTTTTCGCCTTTCGCAGTAAAAGGCAAAGCCCAGCGTCCGGTGTATCGCTTTCAGCGGATTTGTCGCTCTGGATTGATACTTTATATTCTTCATTATTTTTTTAGCTCCACTATTTTGTTAAAACAAAATCCGCCTAAAAACAGGCGGATGGAGCTCAAAAACTGTGTAAACGCAGTCGCGCTGATTCGTCCGCAAAAGCGGCTTATTTCACGCACCCCACCCAATGTGGAACAGTTTACAAGATGTTTTTGAGACACCACAGTCCGTCTCCGGACTGCGAGAGTTATCATAATGTATTACAGCAATTTTGCAAGCGGATTTTTTGTGGGCGGCAGAAGTCCGGTGGGAAAAGGAGGACAGCGCGGGGACAAAAAATTGGCTTGGCAAAATGGATAAAGGAGAAGGAGAAGGAGAAGGAGAAGGAGAAGGTGAAGGTGAAGGTGAAAATGTGAAATATAAATGGGGTGCGTGGGTGTGAGGAGCGGAACAAAAATATCGAGCCCGGCAGGAGGGATTAAAGGTGGAGAGGTGGAGAGGTAAATAAAGAAAGAAGAAGCGCTGTTATTCTTCCAGCGCTTTAACTTCGGCATCTTCCGTCCGTTTATTATCAAAGTACACAAAATATTGATAAAGATGGGCGTTAAAAGACATTTTTACCGCCACATTAAGATATATTAACAGCAGGAAAACTGCCGAAAAAATCAGGCGCAAGGCCAAGTTGTCGGCGACCAGATCTCCGGCAACGCCCAGCAGCGTCATCAAAAAAATTATCGGCAGTGACATTACAATATAACCCCAGAATATTTTATTTGAATTTCCTTTGGTTATTTCAAAAGACTTTTTCAGGCTCATATTTTCATTGTCAACCGCGGCGCCGCTCAAAACCAGACTCAGCCGCGACAGCATTATCATTGCGGCAAGGATTCCTATCATTACCAGCAGAAACAGTTGTTTTGACCAAATGTCCTGATGTCTGCCCATATAAAATACCATTGCACCGAGGATTTGTCCGAAGACAACGCCGGGGATAACGTCGATTGCCAATTGATAGCCCAGAACTTTCAGCTCCCGAACGCCAAAACGAAAGGCAAACGGCCGCGGACGGTCTTTCAAAATCACAAAGCGGGCAAAAGCAACCATGACATAAGCCGAAAAAAGAGTTGTCAGTGCCACCACTCCCATATAAGCCGATGGCGCGGCCGTACAATTTTCTATCTGTGCCATGGAGCAAAACAGCGGCGTTTCGGTCAAAGCCTCATAAGCGACAACCAGCAGCCCCAGAACAACAATAGCGAGTACCGTCTTCAGGTTAATCAAAAAATAGCCAAAGCTGCGGTTCAGGCATTCCAGCCAAGGCAGAACGATTATCGCTTCTTTATTCATGACAGTTTTCTCCACGCAAAAATAATTTTAAACCATAACTCAGGCCCATTATCCAAGAGACGGCCATTAAGATTAAAAAGTCATATATAAATTCCGAAGAAAAGGCGACATACAGCGGATGCGCGATTTCGGCGCCGGCGTAACCGCTCAGCAGGCTGCCGGACAGATAAACAAAAAGCAGCAGCATTATGAACAGGACAATCAAAATCTTCAGATTTGCGCCGGAAGTCCTGCGCCAGATTTCCCGCCAGCCTAAGCCGGAATCTCCTTCTGCCGCCACCGACAGCAGAGGCAGCAGCCGCATTCCGAACAGCGGAATAATAAACAGAAAAAAGAAAAAGGCAAATACCGCCACCTCTATCCGCCAATCCGGATTAGGTTCCCGTCCTGCCAGATAAAAGAAAGAAACCAGCGGAAAAACAAACAAGCCCAAAAATCCCAGTATTGTCAGCAAAGTCATGACAAACTTTTTGCCGGGGGCAAAAATTTTCCGCAAAGACAATTTTTTTCCTGACATCTGCTGCTGCCAGCTTACCATAAACAGCACGCCCAGAAGCAGTTTCAGCACCAATCCCAGCCCATAAAGCCCCAGAGAAGCAGAGCAATAAAAAGCCTCGTCGCCGCTTTTCAGCGAGCAGATAAAAGGAAAACCGGTCAGGCAGGAAATCAGTGCCATCAGACCGCCAAACAAAAAGGCCAGTCCCAGAAAGCTGCCAAAAGAATCAACAAAAAAACGAAACGGATCAAGCAACAGCGGCAAGAATTTGATTTTAGGCCATTTCTTATTGTCGTCAGCAGAGGCGGCCGGACAGCTCTGGCTGGCCAAGGAACAGAATTTGTTAAAAATATTTGCCATCTTACAGCTCCTTTACATAAGAAACGCCGGGGAGACCGCGGATTTTGCTCAATATATCATTGGCAAAAGCATAGCCGCCCGCCAGTTGGATACGAATATCCCAATCATTATTCTCTGGTTTTAAATATATCTTATTTACGCCGTTTCTATCATGGCGCAGAATTTCTTTCAGCGGGGCAACGGCCTCAACGCTGTTTAAGCCGATAACCAGACCGTTTACTCCATCGGCAATGGCCTGATCCAAGGTTTCAACCGAGTTAATCATAACCCGCGGATTGGCGCCCTCTTCCTGCTTTTCAACCGTTACGCCGACCAAAAGCGGCAAACCGGAATTGATTGTATCTTCATATTTTGCCAGCAAATCGGAAAACAAAATTCCTTCAAAACCGCTGGAAGCGTCTGACAAACCGAGAAAAGCGTATTTATTGCCGTTTTTGCTGATGCGTTTTTGAAAAGTACTGACACAGCCGGCCAATTTAGCGCGAACTGTATCGCCAACCTTAATGCTGCTAAAGACTTCGGCACAACTTTTGACACCCAGACGTTCCATGCCGGACTGATAAATATCCAGCGGATGCGCCGAAAGATAAAAACCAACGGCTTCGGCCTCAAGCTTGAGTTTTTCCAATTCCGGCCAGTCCGGTTTTTCAGCCAGTTTGACTTTTGACTGCAGTTCTTCCGCCCCAAATAGCGAAGATTGTGAGCTGGTTTTCAACTCATTGGCGGAAGAAATGTGCTGCATAATCGTATCAACATTGGCAAAGAGTTTGCCGCGGTTCTTTTCCAGACAATCAAAAGCGCCGGCTTTAATCATATTTTCGAGCTGGCGGCGGTTGCTGTTGGCCAGCGGCATGCGGTGGATGAAATCCGAAATATCCTTAAACGGGCCGCCCTGTTCGCGAATCTCTTCAATCACCTTCATATTGGCCATGCCCACGCCTTTAATCGCGGCCAGCGCATAACGGATATTGCCGTCTTCCACCGTAAAGTCGGCACCCGATTTGTTGATGTCCGGCTGCAAGACCTTAATGCCCATTTTTTTGCATTCTTCTTTATAAAAAAGCAGTTTGTCGGTGTTGGTAATATCAAAAGCCATGATGGCGCACATGAATTCCACCGGATAATGGGCTTTTAAATATGCTGTCTGATATGAAATCAGCGAATAGGCCGCGGCGTGCGATTTATTGAAGCCATAGGACGCAAATTTTTCCATCTGGTCAAAAATTTTGGCAGCGACATCGGCATCAATGCCTTTGGCAACGGCACCTTCGGTAAACATTTTGCGCTGTTTTGGGATCTCGTCGCGCATTTTTTTACCCATAACCTTACGCAGCTTATCGGCGCCGCCCATGGTATAACCGCCCAGCGCCTGCGCAATTTTCATAACCTGTTCCTGATAGACCATAATGCCGTAGGTTTCATCAAGGATCGGTGCAAGATCGGGGTGAAGATAGGTTATTTCTTCTTCGCCGTGCTTGCGGCGGATGTAACTCGGAATATTATCCATCGGCCCCGGACGATACAAAGACACGATAGCGATCAAGTCTTCAAAACGGTCGGGCTTGATTTGTTTGTGAACGTCCTGCATGCCGGCCGATTCAAACTGGAACACGCCAATCGTATCGCCGCGCTGCATGAGCTCATAAGTTATTTTGTCATCAAGCGGAATGTCGCTCATAATCAGCTCAACGCCGTAGTCTTTCTTAACCCAGTCGACGGCGCGCTGAATAACGGTGAGGGTTTTCAGTCCCAAAAAGTCAAACTTAATCAGTCCGGTTTCTTCAACAAACTTCATATCGTACTGCGTGACCGGCATGTCGGAACGCGGATCTTTATACAGCGGGGTCAGTTCTTCCAGCGGGCGGTCGCCAATCACCACGCCTGCCGCGTGCACGCCGGAATGGCGATACAACCCCTCCAGCTTCATGGCGATGTCAAACAACTTGTTGACCTGCGGGTCATTCACGCGCATTTCTTCAAGTTCCGGCACCTGATCCAGAGATTCCTGCAAAGTCGGGTTCTTGCCCTGAACGCCGGGGGGAATCATCTTGCTGATGCGGTCGGCCTGAGAATAAGGCATTTGCAAAACGCGGGCAACGTCACGGATAACCGCTTTGGATTGTAGCTTACCATAGGTGATAATTTGCGCCACATGGTCAAAGCCATATTTGTTTTGCACATATTCAATGGTTTTGCCGCGGTTTTCCTGACAAAAGTCAACGTCAAAGTCAGGCATGTTGACACGTTCCGGATTTAAGAAACGTTCAAACAGCAGGTTTAACTTCATCGGATCCAAATCGGTAATACGGAGCGACCAGGCAACTATAGAGCCGGCACCGGAACCACGCCCCGGCCCGACAGGAACGCCATGGTCTTTTGACCATTGGATAAAATCCGACACGATTAAGAAATAACCGGGGAAGCCCATTTTTTTGATGACGCTCAGTTCATATTCCAAACGCGCGTAGTATTCTTCATCAATTTTTTTGCGTTCTTCTTCCGTCATCTCCGGCGTATAAACCGTGGCCTCCATGCGGTTGCGCAACCCTAAATGAGCCTGCTCGTCAATATATTCATCTTGCGTTTTGCCGTCAGGGCACTCAAAAATCGGCAACAGCGGATCAACCTTTGCAGAAAGATAATTGCAGCGCATGGCAATATTTACCGTATTCTGCACCGCTTCCGGCAAGTCTTTGAACAGTTCGACCATCTCATCCTGCGAGCGCAGGCGGTTATTAGGAGAAAAACGTTTACGGTTGGGGTTGGCGACAACTTCTCCCGCCGCTATGCATACCAAAGCGTCATGCGCTTCATACATATCGGCATCAAAAAAGAAAGCTTCATTGGTTGCAACCAGCGGAATATTGTATTTATAGGCCCAATCAATGAACGTATCTTCCGTTTTCTGCTCTTCTTCCAATCCGATACGGGAAATTTCCATATATAACCGGTCGCCGAAATATTTTTGCAGTTCCTGCAGCGTGTTTTCTGCTTCCGGCGCGCGGTTTTCCAGAAACAAACGGCCAAGCGGCCCTTCGACCCCGCCGGTCAGCATTATCAGTCCGGCATTAAATTTTTCCAGATCCGCCAGCGTTATCTGCGGCTTTTCCTGCGGGCTGGGCAAATCCAGATAAGCCCGTTTCATCAGGTGCATAATGTTGCCGTAACCTTCGGCATTCATGACCAGAAGCACAATTTTGTCCGGTTCGACAATGCGGCCTTTGCATTTCAACAAGTCTTGCGAATCGGGATTGCGGAGATAGAACTGGGCACCGAGAATCGGTTTTACCCCTTCGTCCGAGGCATATTTGGAAAAAGCCTTGCCGCCGAAAATGTTAGCGGTATCAGTCACGGCAACGGCCGCAACCCCTTGGTCATGCAGCTTGTGAATCAGCTTGGGCACAGGCATAGCGCCTTCGGATAAAGAATAGGCGGTATGTACCCGCAGATGTACAAATTTTGGCTCAGACATTTATTTTGCGCAGTTATAAATTTTTGTTGCGTTCATCATAGCGGTTTTGGCAAGCGGACTCAATAAAAAAAAGCAATTTTCTCTCTCTTTTCTTATCTTCTTTTTCTCCTTTATATTTTCCATTCAATTTTCCCTCCCTCTGATACACTCTTATTTATTTTCTCATCATATTTTTCCTCTCCTTCCCTGCCCTCTCCTCATCCTCTTTTCTCTTCTACCGCCCCGCTCTCCGTCATTCGCTCCCTTTTTTGCCGCTGCTTTTCTTTCATCCTCTTTTAATCTTCATCAAGATTATTTTTTTCTATTGTTACTTTTTGACTGCCAAAAAGTAACCAAAAAGGCAGCCCTACGCTCATCTGCTAAGGTTTCAGAGCAAAATTAACCTCGCTGCGCTCTCTGTCTCCGTGCTTCACTTTCGGTTTTTGCTCCAAAACCTAAGCTATTCGCAAAGGGCACCCAAACCGTGCCGGACGGGAGGATGTGCTTTGAAGTCACCTCTTTTTCACAAAGACTAAGAAGTACTCGTTAACGGGCGGTCAACTTAGGCATCTAGGCGCG
>CABUWG010000073.1 GCA_902495305.1 uncultured Pseudomonadota bacterium
ATGGCGTCGCTGGTGTTGTATTTTTCTTTAACGCCGTTTGTTCAAATTCCTTTTGACGTGTTTATCGGCGTGTTTATCATTGCGCAGGTTTTAGGCGTGTATAGTCAGGTTCCCGGCGGGCTTGGCGTGTTTGAGGGGTTGTTTATGTATATTATTCCGGGCGAGCATAATCAGGCGCTGCTGTTTGGCGCTCTTGTGGCTTACCGGATTATTTATTATCTTTTTCCGTTGGTGATTTCCGGCATTATGCTTGTCAGCTATGAAGGTTATCTGCGTTATATCAAAAGCCGGCGGCTGCTTGAGTATATGAAAGAGAAAAAGCAAAAACTCATTCGCCGCCGCGAGAAAGCCTAGTCTCCGAAAAAGCTGTTGATTTCCGTTGTCAGATAATCCGAAAAGCTCAGCGGGTCTGACGTCATGTTTTGCAGGTTTTCCAGTTTGCGGAAACCGACGGCCTGTCCGTCCTCAACATTTTGCAATACCACTTCCAGCGGACGGGAGAGGTTATAATTGCTGATGAAGTTGTATTCCTGATCATTTTGATAATTGATGATGAAAAAGCTGTAGCGGTCTTTATAATTTTGATTATAAATCTGCTCAATCAGGGCAACTGTTTCAGCGCAATTATAACAGGGATCGTTGTTGAAGAAGACAAAGATTATCGGTTTGGCGTAATTATAATAGGCGGCGTCAAAGTATTCCTGCATACTCTGGTCGGGATTGTAGGCGCCTTCATAAATCAGAGCCGCCCGAGCCGGAGACATGGCAGAAATAACGGCCATGCCGGCAAAAAGCAACGGTAAATGTTTTTTCATGTTTTCCCCTTGTTAAAGCGGGGCGCAAGCGTCTTTCAGCCAGTTTTTGACATTCTGATCGTTCAACAGCGGCGAGATTTCTGCCCAGACACGGCTGTGATAGTCGTTGACCCACGCGGTTTCCTGTTCAGTAAGGAGATATTTATTAATCAGCCTTTTATCAAGGGGAACCAGTGTTAAAGGTCGGAAGCCCAGCATTGGCGTTTCGGTGCCGGCGCTTTGGATTTCAACCAGATTTTCAATCCGGATGCCGTAATGTCCGGCTTTGTAATATCCCGGTTCGATTGATACAATCATGCCCGGTTGCAACGGTGTTTGCGAGCTGCGGGAAGATATGCTTTGCGGGCCTTCATGTACGTTCAGGAAAAAGCCGACGCCGTGTCCGGTGCCGTGGTTGTAGTCTTTGCCCTGTTGCCAAAGTTTGCTGCGTGACAAAACATCGAGCGTCTGGCCGGAAGTTCCTTCCGGAAACAGAGCCGAAGACAAAGCAATATGGGCTTTTAGGACTGTGGTGAAGTCGTCGGCCATTTCCTGAACCGGTGTGCCGACGGCCACGGTGCGGGTGATGTCCGTGGTACCGTCATAATATTGGGCACCGCTGTCTAACAACAGCAAAGAGCCGTCCTGCAAAGCCAGATTGGTTTCCGGCGTCGGCTGGTAATGAATGACGGCGCCGTTTTCGGCAAAGCCGGCAATGGTTTCAAAACTGTTGGAAAAAAAGTTCTGTCCCTGTTTGCGGAAGGCATAGAGTTTTTCAACGATGTCAAGTTCGGTCTTTCCTGCGGCGTTTTGTTCCAGCCAATGCAGAAAACTGCAGACGGCAACGGCATCCCGACGGTGCGCCTGTCTGACGTTATCCAGTTCTACCGGATTTTTGACGGCTTTCCAGTTGAGAATCGGATTGGCGACGTTTTCAACCCAGATGTTTTGTTCTTTCATCAGGCTGAATATGGCGCGCGGCGTGTTATTATAAGCCATGCCGACGGTTTTGCCGTTATAGTTTGCCAGTTCTTCGCGCAATTTGGTGAAGTCGTTGGCAAACAGGCTGACTTCTCCCTGAGCCGAGATTAAGGCAAAAGCACGCAGAATCGGCGTGTCCGGCAGGCAGTTCGAACGCAGGTTGAGCAGCCATGAAACACTGTCGCAGGCTGCCAGAAAATAAGCGTCGCATTTGTTTTTTTGAATGTAAGGCGTCAGCATGGAAATTTTTTCATCCATGGAAATGCCGGCAAAACGAATATCGTGCTCAAAGATGTTGCATTCTTTGTCCGCGGGACGGATGTCGAGCAGGTTTTCTTTGTCTTCAACAAAATTAAAACGTTTCAAAATCCGGTTCCAGTAATCGGTTTCGCCAACGGAGTGACACCACGGGTTGTAAGCGATTTTTAAATTTTCAAAGATATTGTTTTGCAGCCAGGTGGCAATGCTTTCTCTGGTGACGGCAACTTCAATTTTGGCGTTGTCGACTTCGCGGGCGGCCTGAAGCTCATAGCGCCCGTCAACAAACAAAACGGCACGGTCGGGGAAGACCAGCAGACTGCCGGCGGAACCATTAAAGCCCGTCAGTGCCCGCAGCTTGTTTTCTTCCGGCAGAATATCCTGCCCCAAAAACATATTGTTGCGGGTGACGATGAAGGCATCATAGCCTTTTTCTTTGATTAAATTTTGAAAATCGGTGAGAATCATTCGGGTTTCTCCATTAAAGCGGCGCGCCAGTTGTCGAGTTCATATATTTTGACGAGTTTTAATCCCTGATTGGTATGGGCGTTAATAACCCATTCTTCCTGATCATTGATAAAGCCGGAAAGAACGGCATAACCGCCGGGGGTCAGACTGGCGGCAAGATCAGGTGCCATGTCAATCAGCGGACGGGCCAGAATATTGGCAAAGATAATGTCGTAAGGCGCATTTTTTTGCACGATTCCTGCCTGATAACCATTGCTGACTTCCGAGGTAATGAGGTCGGCGACATTATTATCAAGGGCGTTTTGACGGGTGACCCAAACGGCTTCCTGATCAATGTCAACAGCCGTGATTTTTGTTTCGGCACCCCAGAGTTTGGCCGCGCCGAGGGACAAAATGCCGGAGCCGCAGCCGACGTCCAGAATATTGGCATGAGGCACTTTCATCCGGTTCAGGTCGCAAATGGCTTTCAGGCAGGATTTGGTGGTCTGGTGTTCGGAACCGAAAGCAGTGGCGGCATAAATTTTGATGGGCAGTTTGGCGGTTTTGGGGGCTTGTTTTTCGTGTATGCCGTAAACCAGAAAGTCTTCCACTTCTACAGGAGCAAATTCGATGACATTGTCTTTGAGCCAGTTTTCGCTGGTCAGCAGTTTTTTGCCGAATTCGGGCAGTTCTATGCCGCGGGCGGCGGCTTGTTTTCTGAAGTCGCGGGAATCGAAGTCTTTGCTGGTATATCCGATGGGGATTTCCAGTCCGTCGTCATTATAATCGCAGGCGACAACCTCAAAATATTCTTCTAAAAATTCTTCTAAGAGGGGGGGCGTGGTTTCTTGTGCGGCAAAGATTATCTGCCAGCAGCTTCCGGCATTGTTCATGTTATTCCATACTTTCAATTTGTTGTTTACTAACTTGCAAATATAGTATAGTAATTAAATTATCATTTCATTAACAAACTGCTTAAATATAATGGATAAAACGATGAAAAAAATAGTGATGCTGCTGACGGCGGGGATTTTGTCCGGATGTTCTTTTAACGCCTCGGATTTAAATATATGGCCGGAAAGGAACCAGTGGGTGGAATCTTTCAGTACCTATCCGGTGAACTTTACTTCAAAAGAGCCGCAGCTCGTGAGCAGCGAATATGTTGATGAAAAAAGTATCAAATATAACGAGCCGCAGAGCGTATATCTCGGGGCGACGGTGCTGAGCAACAAGGTCTACCGGATTAACAAGTATCGCGAGAATCTGCTGCGGGCAAACGAAGACGGGATTATGAACAGCGCTTCCGTTCCTGACCGGATTTTTGCCAACCGTACTTATAAGGTTATCGGCACGACGGTTGTTGACGGCGTGGAGTACCGGCTTTTTCCCACTTTTTCAGAGAAGTATGTCTTTATGGTAAAACCGGACGGGCAGCTTTTTGATGAAATCGGCCAAATCCGCAACGGTCGTCTGGCCGTTTTGGATGCGACTTTTGTGCCGACGCCGGATACGCTCCGGATGTATCCGGTTAAAACGTCAAAAACAGAGCAGACCAAACCGGTAAAGGGTTTTGACATCAAGTATGACGGATTGCGCGACGGCAAGATGTGGTTTACGGTTTTGGATTACAGTCAGGCGGCGGATAACGGCGGAAGTTTTGAGAATGTCGGTTTTCCCAAACGTGATGGCGTCGTTATTAATATTGCCGGCAATAAAATCAAAGTTCTGAGCGCCGATGAGCAAAAGATTGAATATATGGTGCTGAAATAACACACAAGTTTGAGTTTTTTATATAAAGTTTGTGAGGATTTTTCTTGATTCGGTGTTTTTTTTGGAGTAAAAACGCAGAGAATTAGAGTTATTTTTTTTGGAGGAAACAATGTCTGGACACTCCCAGTTTAAAAATATTATGTATCGCAAAGGGGCTCAGGATGCCAAAAAGGCCAAAGTTTTTGCCAAACTGGCTCGCGAAATTACCGTGGCGGCCAAAAGTGGCTTGCCTGATCCTGACAAAAATCCGCGCCTGCGTCTGGCTATTCAGGCTGCACGTGCCGAAAGTATGCCCAAGGACAATATCGAAAGAGCTATTTCCAAGGCAACCCAGACAGCCGGCGGTGATGATTATGTGACGGTACGTTATGAAGGGTTTGGTCCCGGAAAGGCCGCAATCATTGTTGAAGGCCTGACGGACAACAAAAACCGGACAGCCGGCAATGTCCGCACGATTTTTGGCAAACGCGGCGGCGTTATGGGTGAGAGCGGTTCGGTTACTTTTAACTTTGAACGTATTGGTTTTGTACAATATCCGGCCTCTGTTGCCGATGCCGACAAGATTTTTGAGGCTGCTTTGGAAGCCGGTGCCAATGATGTGGTTTCTGATGACGAGCATCATGATATTGAAACGCTGCCTGATGATTTGGGCGCCGTTACAGAGGCTTTGGAAAAGCAGTTTGGTACGCCCTCAGCTTCCCGTTTGGATTGGAAACCGATGGTTAAGACTGATATTGCCGATAAAGAAACAGCCGAAAAGTTTTTTGCGTTTATTGAAGCATTGGAAGATGATGACGATGTTCAGCAGGTTTATCACAATGCCGAAATTGCCGAAGATATTTTGGCCGGAATGGCTGAGGAATAGGGCGGTTTTTACCGGATAATCGAAAGGCAGAATGCGCAAACCGGTTCTGCCTTTTCTTTTTTAGGAAAGAATATGATACGTATTTTGGGACTGGATCCGAGCTTGTCTTCAACCGGCTGGGGAATTATTGAAGTTGAAAATAACCGTTTGCGTTATGTGGCGGACGGGATTGTGACGACAACCGCGCAGATGCCTTTGGCTGAGCGTCTGGCCGCGCTGCATCAGGGAATTTGTGACGTGATTGATTTGTACAAGCCGGACGAAGCGGCGATTGAAGAAACTTTTGTCAACAATAATCCTTTTTCTTCGATTAAGCTCGGGCAGGCACGCGGCGTGGTCTTGCTGGCGCCGGCAAGGTACCGGATTCCGGTCAGCGAGTATGAGCCGAATAAAGTGAAAAAAGCCGTGGTCGGTGTCGGACATGCCGAGAAAAATCAGGTGGAAACAATGGTGAAGATCCTGTTGCCGGGATGTAAACCCAAGAATAATGACTCTTCCGATGCTCTGGCAATTGCTATTTGCCATAATAATTTTCGAAAATCTAACAAAATTTTGTAAAAAAATCTCGATTCGTTTTAAATATTCCGTGGAAAAAGTCATTTTTTGAGACCAAAATTAATAATTTAATAAGGAAATCCGTGTTATTTTGCCCCAAATAGTAAAAAAAATTATTTTTATGCATTTTATTCTTGATTCATTTTTTGAAATATAGTATAAAATGGACAAATTTGGAAAATTTGCATAAAAATAGCTTGGAGACTTACTTTGATGAAAAAGATTTTTTTCATGGCTTTGTCAGCCGCTTTATTCAGCACAGTTATAAGCATGACGGCCAGTGCCCGTGACGGAGCTTATCTTGCAATCCGTGGGGGTAGTGTTAATGAAAACATGAACTCGGATGATGACAGTATGTATGACGAAAATCGTCTGGATTTTGATTATGTCTGGTTTGTTAGTGGTGCCGTTGGTTATCGTTGGAATTACTGGCGGGCTGAGTTGGAATATACTTATCGTAATGATTTTGACGATACTGTTAATACGAATAAGAATCCGAATATTCCGTTCTCTGTTTACAGCCATATGGTGTTGAAGTCTAAATCTGTTATGGCTAACGCTTATTTTGACTTTATGCCGAATTATGTTGTCAGTCCGTATATCAGCGGTGGTATCGGTTGGACCTATTTGGAAATGGAAGAAACGCCATATACAGATGGTTGGGCCGGCCCGAAACAGAGTTTTGACGAGACAAACTTTACTTGGAGCCTTGGTGCAGGTTTGACAATCAGAATTAACAAATGTATTAATATTGACGGTGGTTATCGTTATATTGATATGGGTGAGATTGAGCACGCAAACATTAATGCCCATGAAGTTTATGGCGGTATCCGTTATACATTCTAAGCTAAATAAATGCAGTGAGAAGGGAGGACGAGTTCCTCCCTTTTTTATTCCTGCAAGGGATATTCTTTTATTTTTTTACATACCTTATCTCTCTCTACCCCTTTTTCTTCTCCTCATCCTCTTTTCTTCTACCGTCCCGCTCTCTGTCATTCATTTCTTTTCTATTTTCCTTTTCCACCCATCTTGCCGCCGCTTTTCTTATTTTATTTTGAGGTTTTATCATTTTCATACAGTTGGTTATTTTTAATTGTTACTTTTTGACTGCCAAAAAGGCCGGGAGGCCGGCAGCCAAAAATAAAAAGGCAGCCCTACGCTCATCTGCTAAGGTTTCAGAGCAAAATTAACCTCGCTGCGCTCTCTGTCTCCGTGCTTCACTTTTGGGTTTTGCTCTAAAACCTAAGCTATTCGCAAAGGGCACCCAATCGTGCCGAACGCAAAAAAAGTGCTTTGAAGTCACCTTTTTGGGCCAAAAGCTAAGAAATCATTCGGTAATCGGGCGAGTCAACTTAGGCATCTAGGCTCGCTATGGTTGCTGACGCTTCCCTCGCTTGCCAAGATGTTACAAAGAGCTTGCAGA
>CABUWG010000074.1 GCA_902495305.1 uncultured Pseudomonadota bacterium
GATAACCGAGAAAGCAGCGGCAACAGCAAAAACTGACACCGCAGAGTTTAGTTTCATGTGTAGCATATTTATGTTAATATTCTTCATCGGCTTCCTCCCGAGGCGGGCGCGCCTCAGCGAACAATTGTCCTCATCGTGCCAAGGCTTGCGCGTTGCTCTTTTCTTTATCTGAACAGCAAAGTGCCCAGAATGGTTAATACTGGGGTTACTATACCACAAAGAAACGCCAGTGTCAAGTACTCATGAAAGGCGGGATGGGGATTTTGGCTAGGGGGATAAGAAAAGGCGGGGGAAATTTGGCTAAAAAAGGAGCGGGTGGCGATAAAGGAGAGAAGGGGCAAGAGTGAAGAGGGGGAGAAGCAGGTGAGATAAGCGGAGGTAAGGAAGAGGGTGAGAGTGTGGGGAGGCAGGTGAGATAAGCGGGGTGGGGAAAAGGCAGGTAAAGTGAATTGAGAAAAAAGGGGGTGAAAAAGGGAAGCGTGGAAAAAATGGGATGAAAGAGCGAAAAAAAGTGAAAGGAGAGAAAAGAGAAGGGGGGGGATAATGAGAGGGGCAAAAGGATGGAAGAGGGGAAAGAAAATAAGAGAGGGAGAATAGAGGGAAGAAGAGGCAAGCGGAGAATGAATTTATTAAACATTTTGTCTTAACACTTTGAAAAAAGGCATATTGACAATTATTCAGAAAATGTATATTTAGAATTTACTTAATTATAACAGAAAGAGTTGTTCTTTAATATGTCTGATGACATCCTTAAAAAAATATCATTATCCAGCGTTTTTTCCTCAGCTTGGCGTTATTTGACAAACAATTGGAAGCCGATGGGTGTTTTTTCCCTGATTAATTATATTTTGACGGCAATCGGCGTTTATGTTCTGGGAGGGACGCAGCATCCGTTGTTTTTGTTGCTGCTGGTTGTGATGTATTTGTTTTGGGGGTGTTTTTTTCGGTTTTATTTTGAGAAAAAACCATATTTGGAAGCCAAACCGTTTGTCCGCTCTCTGGTTCCGTCGGTCAAGGTTGTGTTTGTGACGGTAGTCGGGGTTTGGGTTTTTTTAATGCTGCCGTATATTCCGTTGTTTTTCGGGCTTGCTTCCGAGGCGGAAATGCAAGGTTTTCTTGATGAATATGTGTTCTTTTTGCAAAAATATATGCAGGATACGCCGTTGTTGGACATTGTTTTAAATTTGGTTTTGGTATTGATTATGCCGCTGATTTTGTATCGTCCGATGCTGGCCTGGGTAGCGGCGCTGATGGGGCGGCGCGGGTCGCTGCGGATCGCATGGTCAAAGACGAAGGGCAATTACAGGCAATTTGTGCTCATGGCTTTGGTGATGAATATTCCGATGGCATTATTGGATTTTGTTGCCGGTGTTTCCGGTGTTGGAGAAGCTGTCAGTTTGTTGATTTTTTCGCCGCTTTTGGTGTATTATAATCTGGTTATAGCACAGGTGTATGACTTTTTTTATCTTCAGGATTAAACAAAAAAGCACTTCTTCAGAAGTGCTTTTTTGTTAGTCTTCGTCGTATTTTTTCATTTTTTCGGTCAGGACATTGTCATTCCAACTTCCCGGAGTTTTCCAACAATTGTCTTCCTCAGGCGTATATATTTTTTGCATTTGCCGCCTGATGTCTTCTTTTTCCGGTACGTCTTGAGGAAGATTTATGGTGTATTTTTCCTGTTTGTATTGCAGAAACAAATGTTTTCTGGCTGCTTTTTCGATGATGATGTCGTAGCCCCGAATGAAAAAACGAGAACTGTCCAGAGCCGGATGTGAATGAAACAAGCAAAGTATTTGAGAGTTTTTCCGCTCAATGAACAGGTGAATAGCATTGTTTAAGCAATAATGGCTTAATTCCTGATTTTGAAAAAGCGGGGTTATTTTTTTGCAGTGAATGCCGCCATAAAAAATGTCCCAATAATACAGAGCTCCGTTGCTGCCGGAAACAATCCGGCTGAAAGAAAACATATTGCTGATGTTTTCTTGCGCTTTTTTGCCAAATGAAATTTGTAATTCCAGACTCATAATATTTAAAATTATAGGATTAATAATTAAATTTACGGCTCTGTGATAGCAGAGCCGTTTGAAGATGTCAATTGTAAAGAGGTCAGAGTTCCGGTATCGGATAATTTTGTCCGCCGGGGAGGTTGTAATGCCACCATTCGTGCGGAATGGATGCCAGCCCGATACTTTCCATGAGCTGCTTGAGGAACTGTCGGTTTTTTGTGGCTTCTGCCATTTCCGGCGCATTATAATCATGGCGGGCTTTTTGCAAATGGGCAAAAAATTCTTCGGTTTTGCCTTGTTGTATTTGTTGGGCAAAATAGGGGGTATAGGCGTCAACGTTGGTCGGATAAATCAGTTCATTGCCGCTTTCATCACACAGGCAGACATCAATCGCGGTGGCATGGCAATGTTGGGAACGCTCCGGATTGGCGGCAAAAAATCCTTCCATCGGGATTATCTCTTTTAACATTTTATGAGCCAGCGGCGGCCGGTAAGCGTCAAAAATTTTGAGTTTTAGTTTTTGTTCTTTCAGAACAGGGATGAGTTGGGATAAATTTTCCCACATGTCTTTGTGGACAATAGCGCGGTTGCCGAATCCGATTTTTTCATAAACCGCAACACCGGTCATGTTTTGCGGGACGGCATACATCATTGCAATAATGAAAGGATCTCCGCTGATTTCGATGTATTCTTCTGGCAGTTTTTTCATTTTATCAGTTCCAAAAATTCTTCTTCCGTTAATATATTTAGGTTCAGTTCCCGAGCTTTAGAGGCTTTTGAGCCGGCATCGGCGCCGATAATAACATAGTCGGTATTTTTTGAAACGGAGCCGGAAACTTTGGCTCCCAGACTTAGGGCTTTGGCTTTAGCTTCCGAGCGGGTCATTTTTTCAAGTGTTCCCGTGAATACGACGGTTTTGCCGGCAATCGGCGAGGAATAGTCAGTTTCGTCAACAAAGTCTTCGACGCTGATTTCCTGTAGCAGGCCGTTGATGGTTCTGAGGTTGTGTTGTTCGGCAAAAAATTCGACAATATCCTTGGCCATGGCGCCGCCGATGCCATCAATCTCGACCAGCTTCAATGTTTCTTTGTTTATCATGTCATCCATAAAATGTTTGAAGCTGCCGTAGTTTTTTGCAATCAGGCGGGCGGTGGCGGTTCCGACCTGCCGAATCCCCAAAGCGTAAATAAAACGCGGCAAGTCAATCCGGCGTTTGGCGTTGATGGCTTTGAACAGGTTGTCGACGGATTTTTTGCCCCAGCCTTCACGCATTTCCAAATGCAGCGGCGCACTGTTTTGATGAGCAAATAAATCTCCGTCTTTGTTGCGCCGTTCCAGTGAGAAGATGTCAACCGGCGAGGTGACGATGCCTTCGTTGTAGAAATCTTCAACGATTTTGCGTCCCAGACCCTCAATATCAAAAGCCTCGCGCGATACAAAATGGATAATCCGTTCAATGGCCTGTGCCGGACAGGTCAGTCCTCCGGTGCAGCGGCGGACGGCTTCGTCTTCTTCACGAATGGCATGAGCACCGCATTGCGGGCAGGTATGCGGAAAGTCAAATTCCCTAGAATCGGCCGGACGTTTGTCTTTGATGACCTCGACCACCTGCGGAATAACATCGCCGGCGCGTTGAATTATGACAGAATCGCCGATGCGGATGTCTTTGCGTTTGATTTCATCTTCATTATGCAGGGTTGCGTGAGAAACGATAACGCCGCCGACGTTAACTGGCTCCAAGTCCGCTACCGGTGTCAGGGCGCCCGTTCTGCCGACCTGAATGCGAATATTATTGATTCTGGTGACGGCTTGTTCTGCCGGAAATTTATGGGCAATCGCCCATCTCGGCGTGCGGGTCAGAAAGCCCAAACGTTCCTGCAATGCAATCGAGTTGACTTTATAGACCATGCCGTCAATGTCATAGGGCAGGGAAGAACGAATCTCTCCCAGCCGAATGAAGCTGTCTTCAATTTCCTTAACGGTATGGCAGAGTTTGTTATTGGGGTTGACAGGAAAGCCCCAGATTTTCAGGTGTTCAAAAAAATCTGCCTGAGAGTCCCAAACGCGTTCGGAGACTTCTCCCCAGGTATAAGCAAAAATGCTCAGGTTGCGTTCGGCCGTGATCGTGGCATCGAGCTGCCGCAATGAACCGGCGGCGGCGTTGCGCGGGTTGGCAAAAGGTTTTTTTCCTTCGGCTTCGTATTTTTGGTTTAAAGCAAAAAAGTCGTGTTTTGACATATAGACTTCGCCGCGGATTTCCAAAATGTCCGGTACATTGCCGTTAAGCTGTCGCGGCAGGCCGCGAATCGTTTTCAAGTTTTCCGTGATGTCTTCGCCGGTTGTACCGTCACCGCGGGTTGCCCCTTGTACGAATCGGCCTTTTTCATAACGGGCGGAAAAAGACAAGCCGTCAATTTTGGGTTCGGCCATGAATGCAATGTCTTCCGAAGTATTTAAAAAGCGTTTGACAGACATAATAAAGTCGTCCAGTTCTTCTATGGAAAAGATATCACCGAGAGAAAGCATGGGAAAACGATGTTTGACTTTTCCGAAGTCTGAGCGAATCGGGGCGCCGATTTTTTGGGACGGACTGTCTTTGCGAATCAGTTCCGGAAAGCGGGTCTCGATTTGGGCATTGCGCAGTTTTAATTCGTCATAAGCGGCATCGCTTAAATAGGGGGCATCGTTTTGGTAATAGGCGATGTCGGATTTTGCCATTTCGGCAGCAATGTTTTTTAGTTCTTCGGCGGCCTCGGCGGCAGTTAATTCTTCAACTTTTTTCATTTTATACCTCATTATTGTTTTTAATATAAGGTTTTTGTAAAAAATTTCTATGAGAAATGCGGACTTGTTCAGAGGTTGATTGCTGTCCGGAGATAAAAGAAAACGCGGGAATCGTATGACTTCCGCGTTTTGTTTTTTTTACGAATCGGGTTAAACTTCGGCCGTGTTAACCGGCAGCATATGGATTAATACGCCTTGGGCGATTATCATTATGATAAAAATGCCGAATCCGGGAATGGCCAGTCCCAGCGTATTGGCAAAAAATACCAGTATGTAAACTGCAAACAGGCACAGAATACTTAAACGCATGCGCGAATCGAAATCTATCTTCTTGCGGAAAAGCAGCGAAAGCAGCCAGGCCGTGAAAGCAAAGACAATTGCGCTCAGAAAATAGAAGACAAATAAGCCGATGGCACAGAAAATCCAGACATAGAAAGCCATTTGGTTTAAGAAATCAGAAAAGACATCGGTATAATCTTGTTTTTCAAGTTTTAATGATTCCGGATATTGTGTGGTGCGAATCTGGTTGTTGTTGACGGTGTATATATATTTGCGTGTGAGGTAAACGCCTGCCGGCAGTTTGGTGGCTTCGAGAGAATCGACCGTCGTGTCTAAAATTATCGGAAGAAACATTGGTTGTCCGTTGACAGTTCCAAGATTGACGGTGGCATCGCGGAAAGTATCCGCCGGATCGGTAATGACATTATTGCTGATGGTAATAGGCAGGAGTTTGTCTGCTGTTTGCTGGGCGTAGGGAATCGCAATTTGCGCTTTGTCCCGCAGTTTCAGAGTCGTGGTGATTGAGGCAATTACGGTAATGATGAGAATGAATTTTATGCCAAATCCGGTACCCGAAGAAATGTAGTTGAGAATTTTATTCATTATGAATGTCCTTTGGTTAAAATTGGTGTCGTTATTTTAATAAATAGTGGCGGAATGTAAATTAAAAACTTTAAGGGAAATAAAAAAGGAAGCATTTGGCGCTTCCTTGTAATTAAGAATGATGAGAATCGCGTTCTTTATGCCGGCGAAATCATCATTGTCATTTGTTTTCCTTCCAGCTTTGGTTCAGAATCGAGCTTATATGATCCTTCCAAATCATCAAGAATCCGGTGCAGAACTTCTTGTCCGAGATTGCTGGCACTCATTTCACGGCCTTTATATCGCATGGTGAACTTTACTTTATTGCCTTCACCGAGGAATTTTTTTGCCTGTTTTAATTTGACTTCATAGTCATGGGTGTCAATCATCGGACGGAGTTTTAATTCCTTGATTTCAATGACTTTTTGGTTCTTTTTGGCTTCAGCTTTACGTTTTTGCATTTCATATTTATATTTGCCGAAGTCAAGAACTTTACAAACAGGCGGAACGGCCTGCGGAGAAATTTCAATCAAATCCAAACCAGCATCAGCTGCAATCTGCAGAGCTTCCTTAATGGATACAACACCGCGGTTGGCTCCGGTTTCATCAATTAAACGTACTTCTTTTACTCGAATCTCTTCATTAATGCGTGGCCCGTCATCTTCACGTACTGGCGCATTGGTATTTTCTTTAGCTATTGTAGCCTCCCAAAGTTGTTATTAATTAAGTGTTATATATAATACAAAAGTTAACGTTAATATCAAGAAAATATTGCGGACTCTGCAAGATTTTCTGAGGTGAAGAAAAAAATTTTCAAATCTTTTCCCTATATATACGGCTTATTATAACCGAATTATGTTTTGACATTAAATTTTTTTTGAATTATTATCATGAATTGTCAGTCGGTTAGCTCTTTCTTCACAGAAAAGTCAAAAAAAATGAAAAAAAGTTATTGACAATGGGGAAGAGGGGGGTTATAAGGTCAATCACCGAGCGGGACGGCGCTGGAGCGGAGGCTTGCAGGGCTGTTGAGCGAGGGAGTTATAAGACATAGTGAA
>CABUWG010000075.1 GCA_902495305.1 uncultured Pseudomonadota bacterium
TCTCCTTTTAACATAAATTAACACATTGTAAGAAATTTATTTTCAACCTAAAACGGTTAAATAAAATCTCTTATATATTCAAATAGAGAATAATATTCTAAAACGCAAGCCCCCAATCGCCTAAATGCAAATTTTTTTCAAAAAAAGTACTGAAACAACATCAAGACAGCACAACCTGACACCGGATTTTTTTGACAGCCGGCCTCTTGACTTGCCGTATCTTTTGTTATATGTTCCCGCTCACTTAACAATTATTATTTAAATTATCAGTTTATGGAAAAATTTTTGAAAACCTGTTGGGAATCGTTAGAAGCTTTTTGCAGCTTTCTTTATCGGGTATTTATTGAGAGCGGAAAACTTGACAGTTTTTATAACTGGGCCTGCGAGCATGTGATTGTAACGGCCATTTTTCTGGTTTTGATTGCCATTGCATTGTTTTGGTTTGCAAAATCGGCCAAAAACATCGGCATTATTGCTTTTTCGGCTTTTGCGGCCTTTTGCGCGTTAAACTACTATTTTGAACCGCATGACGAAAGCTTTAATGTCTTTATTCTGGCAATTCTGGTGGCGGCCGGTTTTGGAATTTTCTTCGGCGTTTACAGGTTAAAAAGAATGTTCTGACACAAAAAAGGCCTTATCCTCACGGATAAAGCCTTTTTTATTACTGATAGTCAAAAGCGTTTTTGAACTTTCCGAGGTTAAAAGCCTCATCATAAACAAGAGTATAAACCCCGTCTTCTTTGATATAAGCCTCAACATCGACCGTACCGGACAATTTTTCATTATCCGTCCAGAATTCCGCGCCTTCAATGCCGGTATAAAAATTTCTGACCGGCCATTTTTTGTTGCCGCAAAGCAGATAAGCGTCGTTATTGCTCATAATCGCGATAGTATCTCTACTCGTGGCAACAGGCTTATGCTCTGCGTCAAAAAACGTGAATTCCGAGGCCTCATCGACATCTTCGCACAATTTTCGGCCGTTTTGATCATAGACAATGCTGCCGGCCAGAAGATAGGCACCACAGATGAACAAACGGCGGGGCAAACTCCCGATTACCGTTTCCTGTCCGGTTTTCCGGTTTTTGATTATACATTTGTCATTATCACAAACGGCAAAGAGCTCCGGACTCCAATTGTTCAGCGCCCGCCATTGCACCGGCATAATCTCCTGCCCGTCCAATGCATAGGCACCATACCGCGTGTTGTCATCTTCCACGACAAAAACGCCGTTATGATAATTGATGTCCTCAAACTTTGCCGGCACAACCAATTTTCCGTCAGAAAGTCTGGCAATACCGAGCCGGCGGTTTTGAAAAACCATCATATAACCGCTGTTTTCAAAACCAAAGCCTAAGCCATGTGCCGAAACATTCACCCAATTACTGAGTTTGTCATATTCCGGAGGCAGGATGGTTTGCAGATCCGGTGACAAAGCGCCGTATTTGCCGTTGATTTTTATCCTGATGAAATCCGTGCCATTGTTTTCAAAGCCGATTTCTTCATAGTCAGACAACAAAACGCTGCCGTCTTCCGCAAACAGGCTTGTCCTGCCTTTTTTTTCTGCAAAAAAATACAAGAACGAACCGCTTTTCCAATTGCGCCAGTCCATCTTGTCATATTCTGCCGGAATGACTGTTTTTTGGCCGCCGTTTTCTTTTTTGACCAGTCCGTATTTGCCGTTTTGCTCAATCAGATACAATCCTCTGGCAGAAGAAACGACACTTGTGCGGCCTGAAACAGTTTTTGTTTGAGGCGGCTGGTTCAAATCTGAAGATTGAGGACGGTTTTCCGTTTTGTTTCGACAACTGATTAAAAGCAACAAAATAACAATGCCCGATAAGGCAAACAACAATTTTTTAAACTTCACATTCATAAAAAGAATTTTTTTAATTAATAAATCTAAAGTCTTATTCTGTTTGCTACGCAAAGGCTTTTGACCTTTTTTTAATTATAGAACAGAATAATATCACAATCGCCGGCTGATATATCACAATACAAAATAAAAAGCAAGAAAATTAAACAAACCCCTTTGCCTTTTACGGCAGAGGGGTTTTGTTTTCAGGCCTCAAAAATCTCACCGCCGATCATCGGTTCCGGCACGCCGGTTGTGGAAGGAAAGCTGATTGGCAGACTATACAACCGGCGCACGGCCATAAAGGCAAAAGCCTGCGCTTCCAGCTCATCGGCATTCCAACCAATATCATTGGCGGTTTTGACCTCTACTTTTTCCAGCCGCTGACGAATAAAACGCACCAAGGTCGGATTTCTGGCACCACCGCCGCAAACAATCATTTGTTTGGGCATTTCCGGCAGATACATCGCACAGGAATAAGCAATGGCTTCTGCCGTAAAAGCCGTAGCCGTTGCAGCGCCGTCTTCCAGACTCAGAGCTTCCAGATGTTCCAGTTTGTCCTGAAAGATGTTGCGGTCAATGGATTTGGGCGGGTACTGGGCAAAATATTTATGACGCATCAACGCAGCCAGCACTTTGCCGTTGACATTGCCCAAAGCGGCTAATTTGCCGTTATAATCCATATGTTGTCCGGCGTGTTTTAAGACCCAGTCGTTTATCGGCGCATTGCCGGGGCCGGCATCAAACGCCAGCATCTCGCCGTTTGAGCCGATCCACGTGATATTAGACACACCGCCGATATTCAGCACGCCGACCGGTTTTTCCATATTGGCACAGAGGGCATTGTGAAAGACAGGAACCAAGGGCGCACCTTCGCCGCCGGCCGCAACATCGGCATTGCGGAATCGGCAAACGACTTTTATTCCGGTCAGCTCCGCCAGCATGGCACCGTCACCAATCTGGTGGGTATAGCGGCTTTGGGGCTCATGGTGGATGGTATGACCGTGAAAACCGATGACATCTATCTTCTCGTCGGTATCGGCAATAAACTCTTTAACGACGGCGGCATGAAAACGGGTCAGTTCTTCTTCCACCTGACGAATTCGGGCGGCATCAGCTTCGTTATCAGGCCTTTTGCCGAGGATGGCACGGATATTTTCACGCATGACTTCGTCATAAGGCACTGTTCGGGACGGACCAAAGTCATACACGTCAAAACCGTCGGTCGTTATGGCGGCAATATCCACACCGTCCAGCGACGTTCCGCTCATCAGCCCCAAGGCCCTTACTTTTTTTATCAAATCCATGTCAAAAATTCACTCTTTTCTGTATTGCAATGTTTGAATATTATGTTACTATCCGTTAAGAATTGGTTATATTTTTTATTAGGAAAAGGAAATGAGTAATTTTAAGTCACAGTTTTTTAACCTGATGGTTGAACGCGGTTTTTACAATCAATGCACTAATGAAAACGGCTTTGACACTTATCTCTACGAATGCGAGAAATCAGGAAAACCGGCTGTGGGTTATCTGGGCTCCGATCCGACCGGTGACAGTCTGCATGTGGGGCATATTGTCCCGTTGATGATGATGCGGTGGTTTCAGAAATGCGGGCATAAGCCGATTACTCTGGTGGGCGGCGCAACCGCGCGAATCGGCGATCCGTCCGGCAAAGACAAACTGCGGCCGTTTTTGGATGAAGAAACGCTGCAACACAATATTAAAGGCCTGAAAAAATCTTTCAGCAAGTTTCTGAAGTTTGGCGACGGCGCTAATGACGCGCTGATGGTTGACAACTGGGACTGGTTTAAGGACATTAATTATCTTGAGTTTCTGCGCGACATCGGTACTTGTTATTCCGTCAACCGCATGCTGACGATGGACAGCGTCAAATCGCGTCTGGAACGTGAGCAGCCGATGTCTTTCTTGGAATTTAACTATATGCTGCTGCAAGGTTACGACTTCTGCGTTTTATACAACAAATACGGCTGTCGCGCACAGATTGCCGGTTCTGACCAATGGGGCAACATCACCTCCGGAACCGAGCTCGGACGCCGCCGTTATGACGTAGAGCTTTTTGGTTTTACCAGCCCGATTATCACTGACTCGTCCGGCAAAAAAATGGGCAAATCCGAAGGTAATGCCGTCTGGATTAATGAAGAAAAGCTGCCGGCATACAATTACTACCAGTATTTCCGCAACATCGGCGATGCCGAGGTTGGAAAATGCCTGCGTATTTACACAGATCTGCCGATTGATGAAATCCGCCGGCTGGAGAGCCTTAAAGATCAGGAAATCAATGAGGCCAAGAAGATTCTGGCTTTTGAAGCCACCCGAATCTGCCGCGGCGAAGAAGAAGCAAGACTGGCTCAGGAAAGCGCCATCAAAACCTTTGAGCAAGGCGGCATGGGCGGCGAGCTGCCCAGCATTGAAGTTGCCGACGTTAACGGTCTCGGCATCTTAGATGCCTTTTTACAGATTGGTTTTGTAGAAAGCAAAGGCGAGGCACGCCGGCTGATGAAGCAGAACGGCCTGAAAATCAATGACAAAGTCGTTACCGATGAGAACTATCATTTCTCGGCGGCGGATTTGGTTGACGGCAAAATCAAACTTTCTCAGGGCAAGAAAAAGCATGGCCTGATTAAGGTTGCATAAGTTTTTATTTGCGCATGGACAGAGGAATCTTCGGATTCCTCTTTTTTTTACAGAAAAAAGGCTTGCCTTTCTGAAAAAAACATGATATATGACAAAATTGTACAAATTAATTATTAATATATTAAATTATGAAAGCATTAAAATTAGAAGAATTTGATGATTTCTACGGAAATATTCAAGCGAGCGTATCATTAATCAGACAACAAGAATTTGAAGAAAACAAAGCGCGGCTCATTCGGGAAACCAATGAACTGCCGAAGAATTTTCAGCATCGAATTGCCTTTATGCGGCAATATGTCGAGGATTTTGACATCCGGTTCTGGGCGTTAATTCTTAATTGTTGCAAGGCGGCTCTGAAAATTTGCGAGGCTTATCCCAACGGAAATTTCAGAGATGTCACACCGGAAATTCTTGATAAGATTGTTCAGGGTTTTGGTTTGAATGTTGATGAAAAGGCTTTTGCTTTTTCTCTGGCAATTGCCGATTTCAGCGACAAACAGAATAAGCCTGATTTTGATAATCTGCTGGCTATGTGTCTGCCTGACCCGTGGCCGATTTCACCGCTTGGCGCTTTTCAATATGCAAGAGAAATCGTCATTTATAAAAACTCAGACGAATTTACCCGCATTGAGGGTTTGTAAATAAAAAAACAGTTTATTAATCTTAAAAAAATTTTTTTATTATGAGTGCTTCTAAAAAATTAAGTCGTGAAAAAGAGTTGGCAATGGTGCCGGAGTTGTTAAAAATCCGTATTCAGATATTTCGTCTGGACAAGAGATTTGAGCCGCATGAAGGTACCGAAGTTCGTATGTGTATGGTTGCAAAAGCAATTCATACTGCTTACAAGGATGGATTAGACTGGCTTGATGCCGCAAAAGCCGTTATTGAAAATCAGCCGTTTCCGGAAAGAATCGTGTTGTCTTCGGACAATCTGATGCTGGCAATCGACTTGGCAAAGGCTATGGCTGCCGACGAAGCAAAAGGAATTATCCTAGCTTCACCCGAGGCTGGCGATTTGAAATTTTCCGACACATTAAACGTTCGATGTTCGGCGTCTAATGAGCTCGGATTGGAAGGATATATGTCTCGTCCGCGTGCCGAATATATTCAGAAATTCCTTAAAGAAATTTCAATTACGCCCCATGCCTCCGCAGAAGACTAAACAGCCAATCTTTTCACCAAAAATCTAAAACATCTAAACACAGCCCCGTACTTTTTTCTGAGTACGGGGTTTATTATTTCCTTATCTCTAAATTCACTTTTATTTTATGATTTTTATTTTCTTCCTTATTTGTTTTTTATCTTTTATATTTTCTCCTGTCTTTCTCTATGCTTTTTCTCTCCTTATCCTTTTTCTCTTCCACTACCAGTTCTCCGTCATTCGCTCCCTTTTTTTATTTTTCACGTCCTCTCCCTTTTTGCCGCCACTTTTCTTTTTTATTTTCTGGTTTTGATTTCTTCATCAAGATTGTTATTTTTAATTGTTACTTTTTGACTGCCAAAAAGGCCGGGAGGCCGGCAGCCAAAAATAAAAAGGCAGCCCTACGCTCATTTGCTAAGGTTTCAGAGCAAA
>CABUWG010000076.1 GCA_902495305.1 uncultured Pseudomonadota bacterium
TTAAGTTTCATGTGTAGCATAATGTTTGTGTCTGTCATTGGCTTTCTCCCAAAGCAAACGTGCTTTACCCAGTCAGCAGTCAACACCGCACCAAAGCTGTCACGTTATTCTTTTCTTCTGTCTGGGTAACTTCCTGCCCAGAATGGTTAATACTAAGGTCACTATACCACAAAGAAACGCAAGAGTCAATATATAATGAAAAGCAAGGTGAAGATTTTGGCTAATTAGAGGAAACAAATATAAAACAGCAAAAGAAAAGATAAACACAAACAATAAACCCCGTGCTTCAAAAAACACGGGGTTTATATCATCTTACCAAAGAGGATTATTCTTTAGTAAAAGCTTTAGCCTGTTTCTTGGCTTCTTCATCTGTTCTGGCAACATTAACCAGAATAGTCTGAGAAACTTCCGGATGCAGATTGAGTTTAACCTCATAAACACCCAGATCTTTGATGGCATTTTCCAAGAAAACCTGACGGCGTTCAATTTCATAACCTGCAGCTTTAATAAGAGCAGCAATATCACGAATTGTAACGGAACCGTAGAGTTGTCCTGTTTCGGCAGCCTGACGGATCAGGGTAGCGCTGAAACCTTTCAAAGATTCGGCAACTTCGGAAGCCTTGTCAAACAAAGCTTTGTTATGAGCCTCAAGCTGAGCTTTTTGTTTTTCAAAATAAGCCACATTGGCTTCGGTAGCACGCAGAGCTTTTTTGGTCGGCAACAGATAGTTACGGGCATAACCGTTTTTAACACTAACCTGATCACCCATTCTGCCCAGTTTGTCAACATGTTCAAGAAGAATAACTTGCATATCTGTTCTCCCCCTTAATCTGCAACAAACGGAAGCAGGGCCAGATAACGTGCGCGTTTGATGGCACGGGCCAGTTCTCTTTGTTTTTTGGCCGAAACGGCAGTAATGCGGCTCGGAATGATTTTGCCTTTCTCGGAAATATATCTGGAAAGCAGTTTAACATCTTTATAATCGATTTTCAAACCGTCTTCACCGGAGAACGGACAAGCTTTTTTTCTTCTGAAGAATACTTGTTTAGCCATTAGTTTGCCTCCTGTTCGTCACTGGTTTCAGAAGAAGAATCGGCAGCATCGCCGCTGCTCAGTTCATCAACTTTAACCGTCATATAGCGGATAACGTCTTCATTGAATCTCATCAGTCTTTCATATTCTGCAACAGCAGCAGCCGGAGCTGAGATATTCAAAACAACATAGTGGCCTTTACGGTTCTTTTTAACACGGTAAGCAAGGTTTTTCAAACCCCAGTTATCAACTCTGACAACTTCACCGCCGTTGTTCTTAATGGTTTCGCTCAAATCAGCAACCAGAGAACTAACTTGTGAAGCGCCGAGATCCTGACGTGCGATCAGCACGCTTTCATAAAATGACATAAATAAAATCTCCTTATGGATTCTCAACAAATGCCCCGAAGACGGGGCGGGTTCTTGTATAGCCGGAAGACTGTCTGCCGGCAAGGGACAACGTGAATATACATCAAAACTTTCAGATTGCAAGCATTTTCTTCACAAAAAATCCGGCACCGCCCGCCGCAAAAACCGCTGTCGGCCGCAGTTTATCCACAAGCCTGATAAAAAGCCTTGTCTTTATATAATATTAATATTTTTGTTCTAGCTTAATCATAAATAAACAACAGGTGGGATAATGTCGGAAAAATTGAGGTTTATATTGGCGTTCGCCGGAATTTGCACAGCAGGAGCCTGCACCAATCTGGACGGTCTGTGCCCGCATTGCTATCCGCCCAAAACGCGCTATGTCTATTTGCAGGACAAGACCTACGCTAACGACGAAGCCGTTATTCCGTTGCAAAATCTGATGAGCCGCACGGTGGTTTATTGCCACTCCACCCCGACTAACAGCGCCGAAACCTGCGCCGAAGTATTTGAAAGTTACGGCTATGTCCGCCTGCGCGACATTCCCTACAAAACGGCGGATTATGATTTCTTAAAAACAGACACTTATCCCACCCGTCGCTGGCGCGATAATGAGCTGACCCCCCGTTGGTAGGAGAATGTCATGCTCGCCAGAATAAATACAATCACATTCAACGGGCTGGACATTCTTGATGTTGACTTGCAAATACAAGTTTCTTCAGGACTTCCGGCCTTTAATATCGTCGGCTTGCCGGACAAGGCAATTGCCGAGAGCAAAGAGCGCGTCCGTGCCGCACTCCAGTCAATCGGTCTGGCACTGCCGGCCAAACATATTACCATCAACCTCTCTCCGGCAGATTTATATAAAGAAGGCTCGCATTTTGACCTTCCCGTTGCTCTGGGCCTGATGGCCGTCATGGGTGTCATCCCCAATGAAACCTTGCTGGATTATATTGCTCTGGGAGAACTTGGTCTGGACGGCTCAATCATTTCGGTCAACGGTGTCCTGCCGGTTGCGATAAAAGCAATCAGACAGAACAAAGGGCTGATTTGTCCTTCAGCTCAGGGCAGCGAAGCCGCGTGGTCTGGCTTAAAAGACATTGTCGCCGCCGACAATCTGTTGAGCCTGATTAACCATTTTAAGGGCACGCAGCTTTTGCCCTGCCCCAAATGCCAAATGGCAGAAACCAAACCAAAAACCTTGGATATGGCGGACGTCAAAGGGCAGGAAAGCGCCAAACGCGCCTTTGAAATCGCAGCCGCCGGCGGCCACAATCTTTTAATGATCGGACCGCCCGGATCCGGAAAGTCTATGCTTGCCGCCCGCATGCCGACCATCCTTCCGCCGCTTAGCCCGGAAGAAGCCTTGGAAACCAGCATGATTCACTCTGTTGCCGGCATTTTGAAAGACGGTAAAATTTGCTTTGACCGCCCGTATCGCGACCCGCACCATACCTCATCCACACCGGCATTGGTCGGCGGCGGCCGCAAGGGTCAGCCCGGAGAAATCTCGCTGGCGCATAACGGCGTTTTGTTTCTGGACGAACTCCCGGAGTTCAGCCGCCCGACGCTTGAAGCCCTCCGCCAACCGCTGGAAAACGGCTGCGTCAGCATTTCCCGCGTTCACGCCCATACGACTTTTCCGTCCAGATTTCAGCTGATTGCAGCCATGAACCCCTGCCGTTGCGGCTACCTTGGCACCAAAGAACAGGAATGCACCAGAGCCCCCCTTTGCGCTGAAGAATATCAGGCCAAAATTTCCGGACCGCTGTTGGATCGGATTGACATGCATATTGAGGTTCCTGCTGTCAGCCCGTGGGATCTGGCAAATGTCAAAAAAGGTGAAAGCTCCGAATCGATTCGGAATCGAGTCGTTGCCGCCAGAACACTTCAAAAACAACGTTTTATCAAAGCCGGACACCCCGAACTGAACACAAATGCCGAAATGAATGGAGAAATTTTAGAGAAAATAGCCGGACTGGACGATGAAGCAAAAGCCCTGCTGATAAGCTTTTCAGAGAAAAACAAGCTTTCAGCGCGTTCTTATCACCGGATAATTCGTCTATCAAGAACAATTGCAGACTTGCAAAATAAAATAAATGTGAGTAGAATACATGTCGCAGAAGCTTTGTCGTATCGTCGCATTCTGCCCAATAAACGCATCTAGGAGACCAAAATAATGAATTTTAAAAAGTCCTTAAGTATTTTCCTCGTTGCCGGAATACTGGGATCTTGCGCTTGGGAAAGCCCCGAGCTGATTCCCTGCGCCTGCAACAATCTGGCTGAAAGCGACCTCGGCTGGTTCAACTGCCTTTGCGGTTCGGACGGCACGGTCAAAGAAAAGAAAAGAGTTGCCAAAAGACAGGAACCCCGCAAACAAGTCAGAAAAACCGTTGTTCGCAAGCAGGAACAGGTCTATCGTCCGGAAACGGTTGTGGTTGAACGCACCCGCAGGGTTGCTCCCGCTCCGCTGCCTTATTGCGATGAAGAACCTGTTGTCCGCAAAAAATACACTCAAAGGACTTTTGTTGCCGCAGACGTTGAGGCTCCGCAGTTAACTCGGGATGATCTGGCCTCCTTAAAACTCGAGTACGTAGACTTCCGTCTGGAAAACGGCGGCAGACAATATGACACCAAACTCGGCGATTACCGCTTCCGGATTTTCGGTTGCCGTCGCGAAAGTCGCAATGTTTTCCTGAATCAGGGACGCGCCATGGAAAAAGATATGCGCTTCTTTGATATCTTTTTTGAAAACATGAATGACCTGTATCCGGTCGTTGTTGACCGCAACAGCTCTCTGTATCAGGTTTCTGACCGCATCCGCGTTCCGGAATACCTGTTAACGGCCGAAATTGTAGATTATCACATGAACATCTGTGATGAATTTGACTGGAACAATACCAAAAAGAAAAACGCCCGCACCGGCAATTCGGAAATCACCATTGTATGGCGGTTGATGGATTTGTGCAAAACCCATGTCTACTGGAAAGGCATGACAAACGGTTACGGCGATGTCATGAACGGCGAGCCCAATGGCGAAACCCTGCTGGTTGAGCGCGCCTTCAAAGATGCTTTAAGACAACTGCCTTACGTTGCCGGTTTTGAAGACCAGATGACCAAACGCGTCAGCCCGGAAGACCTGATGGCACAACAGCGCTGCTGGGACAAACTGGAACAAAGAGCAGAAACCTTCCAATGCGCATACAAAAAAGAAATCAGCTATGTTGATGACGAGCCGGTTGAATATGAAAGCCCGTGTATTGAAGAAGAAGACTACACTCCCCGTCCGGCAGCACCCCGTGCAACAACAAGCTACATCGTAGAAGACCTGATTGAAGAAGACGGCGGTGTTTTTGCCGAAGGTCGTTCTTTCAGAGAAGAAATTCAAGAACGTGGCGGCTCTGATTCCAACGGCAGCGTATTCCATAGCGAAGTCAAGGAAAAAGGCGGCTCTTTCTCATCGGGCGAAAGTTTCAAACCGGTAAAACCGAAAGAAAATCTTGCCTTTGTTGAAGACTACTGGGTTGACGTGCCTTTGGATAAAGAAGTCAGCGAAGAAGTTGTTGAAACGCGCGAAATTACCGAAAATGCCTTGATGAAAGACAAAAACAGCCTGTGCATTATGGCTCAGCGCCCGTATAACAAATTAACGCCGGAAACATTGTATCGTGTCCGCGCCTCAATTGTCGAAGTCAACAATCCTTCCGGCAAAAAAGGTTCCGGCCTGCTGATCTCCGATCAGTTCATCTTAACCTCCGCAGACCTGCTGAACAAAAACAACAACCGTTTTGACATTAAGACAATCAACGGCAAAGAAATGTCAGCTTCGGCCTTCCGCGTCAATCCCAACAAAAACGTTGCCCTGCTTTTGCTGGACAACAAAACGCAGTACAAACCGCTTCCGCTTTCCTTAGATTTGCCGGAAGTCAACAAAGACGTGCTGATGACACTGGGAATGAAGGATCTGGCTGAAAGCGAAGGCTATCTGGACAGCAATGCCCGCGTAACCGGTTACCGCTATTCTCCGGAACGCGGCGCCGAAATCATGGTCAGCACCAGAGTGCAAAATCAGACTTTAGGCGGCGCTCTGCTGGATAAAAATGCCAATATCGTAGGTATGGCACATGCCGGCAAGAGATTGTCCGACGGACCGGATTTGTTTATTCCGATTGAAACGGCAATGAAAGCGCTTGACCTGACATTCTGCAACAAGGTATTTGTAGAAGAAACGCCTTGGGAAGAAGAAGTCAAACCTGAAACGCCGACGGCAACAGCCATCGACACGGACAAAACAGATAAAGCGCCTGTCCCGATGGATGCCAAAGAAGCCAAATAGCTTCAGTAAAAGCCAAGCCCCGTGTTTTTTTTGAAACACGGGGTTTATTGTTTGTGTTTATCTTTTCTTTTGCTGTTTTTCTGTTTTATATTTGTTTTCTCTAATTAGCCAAAATCTTCACCTTGCTTTTCATTATATATTGACTCTTATGTTTCTTTGTGGTATAGTGACCTTAGTATTAACCATTCTGGGCAGGAAGTTACCCAGAAAGAAGAAAAGAATAACGTGACAGCTTTGGTGCGGTGTTGACTGCTGACTGGGTAAAGCACGTTTGCTTTGGGAGAAAGCCAATGACAGACACAAACATTATGCTACACATGAAACTTAA
>CABUWG010000077.1 GCA_902495305.1 uncultured Pseudomonadota bacterium
AGGCAGAGGAAGGCGGGAGGAGCACCGAGAAAGCAGCGGCGACAGCAAAGACTGATACCGCAGAGTTTAGTTTCATGTGTAGCATATTTATGTTAATATTCTTCATCGGCTTCCTCCCAGGGCGGGCGCGCCTCGGCGAACAATTGTCATCATAGTGCCAAGGCTTGCGCGTTGCTCTTTTCTTTATCTGAACATCAAAGTGCCCAGAATGGTTAATACTCAGGTTACTATACCACAAAGAAACGCAAGAGTCAATATATAATAAAAAGTGGGATGGAGATTTTGGCTAGGAGAACAGGAAAAATTGGGAGAAATTTGGCTAAAAAGGTGTAAAAGGAGAGGGAGGAAGGTGGGAGGTAAGAAAGAGAGTGAGAGTGGGGTGAAAGAAGGTGAGATAAGTGGGTGAAAGAGGGGTTGGGGCGGGATAGGCGGACGGTGCAAAAGGAGAGATAAGAGGGCTAAGAGAGGAGAGGTGGAGAATAAGGTAAGGGAGCAGAGACAGAAAGGCTGGAATAATAGAAAATAAAGGAGAAAATCGGGTTGAAAATCTGAAAAATATTATTATCTAGACCACAGAGAATCATCTTGGGAGAAGTGTTATGGGAACTTTTTTGAAATATGTGTTTTATTTGATTTTGATTATTGTGATTTATCTGGTCGGAAAAGGAATTTATGACGGTGACATTACCGAGAAGACGACTGTCGGGCAGGTGGTTGATACCGTTGAAACCGGAGCTGCCCAAATGGCTAAAGAAAGCAGCAATGCCGTAAAAGAAGAAATTCAGGATTATCAGGCTCAGCCCAAAAAAGAAATTAAAATTCAATAACCGGCTGATTTTAAGATGCTGACCTCATGTCCGGCAGGTAAGTTGTTTATATCTGCGAGGTTGATTTGAAAAAAAGAAAAAGACCAGTTCAAACTGGTCTTTTTTATTGGCTCCGACTATCTGATTCGAACAGATGACCGATCGGTTAACAGCCGATTGCTCTACCGCTGAGCTAAGTCGGAATAATAAATTGTTGGAGGCCGGTACCGGAATTGAACCGATGTACAAGGATTTGCAGTCCTCTGCATGAGCCACTCTGCCAACCGGCCAATTCGAACTACCTTCAACTCATTCGGTGTTTCTATATATACAGTTTTTTTTACGCTCGTCAAGAGAAATTTTTATATTTTTTGCACAGATTTATGATTTTTTTGAAATATATTTAAAAATCAATATTCTGTTATATTTGGAAAATGATAAACTGTTCTGAGGGGCAGATTTTTGTGGCAAATCGGGAATAAATATTGCACAAGCGTCTGGTTGTTTTTATGATAAGCGCAATTTGATAAGAAAAGGAGACTGGCGATGAAGATTGTGATTGCTTCTGATCACGGCGGACTGGAGCTGAAAGAACAGATTAAAAATTATTATGCCGGCAGGGGCATTGCTTTGGACGATGTCGGGACACATTCTTCCGACTCCTGTGATTATCCGGATATTGCGGCGGCGGCCTGCGGCAAGATTTTGCGGGGCGAGGCCGATTGGGGAATTTTAATCTGCGGAACCGGAATCGGGATTTCGATTGCGGCTAATCGTTTTAAAGGAATTCGCGCCGCTTTGCTTTACAGCGAAGACGTTGCCCGTCTGGCTAAAGAACATAACAATGCCAATGTGGCGGTGTTTGGCGGCAGAACCATGCGTTATGATGAGGTGATTGCCCGTCTGGAGGCTTTTGAAAAAGCTTCTTTCGGCGGAGAGCGCCATCAGCGCAGAATTGATAAGTTAGATTTGTCGGGAGAAGAGTAGAGATGGATTTTACAAAGGATTTGCAACAAGAAGACAGAGCCGTATTTGAGGCGATTGAGCTGGAGAAAAACCGTCAGCAGAATCAGATTGAGCTGATTGCTTCGGAGAATATTGTTTCTCCGGCGGTGCTGGAGGCTCAGGGGTCTGTTTTGACCAATAAGTATGCCGAGGGCTATCCGCATAAGCGTTATTACGGCGGTTGCGAGTATGTTGACATCGTGGAAGATCTGGCGATTGAACGTGCCAAAAAACTGTTTGATGCCAAATTTGCAAATGTTCAGCCGCATTCCGGCTCGCAGGCTAATACGGCGGTTTATGCCGCTTTGTTGCAACCCGGTGATGTGATTATGGGGATGTCTTTGGATGCCGGCGGCCATTTGACCCATGGTTCCAAGGTTTCAATTTCCGGAAAATGGCTGAGGGCCGTGCAGTATGGTGTGAAAAAAGAAACCGGCCTGATTGATTATGACGAAGTGGAACGTCTGGCTCTGAAGAATCGTCCGAAGCTGATTATTGCCGGCGGTTCGGCTTATCCGAGAATTATTGATTTTGCCCGCTTTAAGGCTGTGGCAGAAAAAGCCGGAGCTTATTTGATGGTTGATATGGCGCATTTTGCCGGACTGGTGGCCGGCGGCGTACATCCGAATCCGTTAAACTGGGCGGATGTGGTGACGACAACGACGCATAAAACTTTGCGAGGTCCCCGCGGCGGAATGATTCTGACCAATAATGAAGAAATTGCCAAGAAAGTTAATTCAGCCATTTTTCCGGGGACGCAGGGCGGTCCGTTGATGCATGTTATTGCCGGTAAGGCGGTGTGCTTTGGTGAAGATTTGACGCCGAAGTTTAAGGATTATGCCGCTCAGGTAGTGAAAAATGCCAAGGTATTGGGCGAGACTTTGAAAAAACGCGGGCTGGATCTGGTTTCCGGCGGAACGGATACGCATTTGCTGTTGGTTGACCTGCGTCCGAAAAGGCTGACAGGAGATGTGGTGGACAAGGCTTTGGGGCGGGCGAATATTACCTGTAACAAAAATGCCATTCCTTTTGATCCGATGCCGCCGAAAGTAACTTCGGGAATCCGTGTCGGTACGCCGGCCGGAACAACCCGCGGTTTTAAGGAAAAAGAATTTGAGCAAATCGGCAACTGGATCGGCGACGTGATTGACGCGTTGTCTGCCGGAGATGAAAGTTATGTGGAAAAAGTGTTGCAGGATACTAAAGAAAAAGTGATCTCCCTGTGCAAGCAGTTTCCGATTTATCAGTAGTGAACAAGCTCCCTTGACGGGGAGCTTTTTTTGTCAGCATTTTCTTTTCTTGTTTTCAGGGCTTTTTTGTGGTATATAAATGTCATTGTTTGCGGATATTTGCAGAGGAAGAAAGCATGACGGAATATGATATTGAAAAACTGACGCCGGAAATTGTGGCAGAGTGGAAAAGTTCTCTTTATGATATTAATCATCGGTTTGTCAAACTGGCAAAAGTTGATGACGGAAAGCATATCGCCCGGTTGATTGCGCTTGGTTTTGATATAAACCATTGCGGCACAGACAGGGCAACGCCGTTGTTTTCTTTATGTCATGCGCCTGTGCCGGTTGTGCGCGAGATGCTGGCGAACGGGGCGAAGGTTGATGTCCGTAACCGTTTCGGCCAGACTCCGCTGTTTAGGTGTGTGCAGTATAATGATGCGGAGAATGTAAAGTTGCTGTTGTCGGCCGGAGCAAAAACCAATGAGCGGGGACAGCTTGACCGGACGCCGCTGATGGAAGCGGTTTCGTCGGCGGCTTTAGCCGTGGCCGAGGTGTTGCTTGAAGCCGGTGCCGATTTGGAAGCCAAAGGGAAAAAAGGCGAAACGGCATTGTTCATGGCTGTGCAGCGTCTTGCCTTTGGTTTTTCAAGAAAAGAAAAAGAAGACGATGTTTGGAAAATTTTGGAGCTGCTTTTGCGCAAGGGTGCGGATGTTAACTGTCGCGATATTTTGGGCAATACGCCGTTGATGGCGGCCATGCGGGCGGATAACGTCCGGCTGGCGGAGCTGCTGAAAAACTATGGCGCAGAGGTTAATGCCGTTAATTATGCGGGGGACGGCGTTTTAATGCAGGTTTGCCAAAATCCGCGCGGCAGTGTTGAAAGTCGCAAACAGAGTATTGAAAAGCTCTTGTTCTGGGGTGCGGATCCGTCCCTGAAGAATGACGACGGTTGGACGGCCGGAAATTATCTGGCGGTCAATCCGCTGATGAAAGATGACAAAGGCATTTTTGAAGAACGGTTGATGCGGGCGCAGGAACTTCCGGATATCCGGCAAACTTTAGAGAACCTGACAACGGAACAGGTTGCGGTTTGGAAGAGAAGTCTGCATGACATTAACCGCCGTTTTATAAAATTGGCAAAATTTGACGGCGGCAGATATCTGGATAAGCTTCTGGCTTGCGGCTTTGACATTAACCATCAGGATTTTCTTGGGAATACGCCGCTTTTTCTATTGCATAATGATGCTTCTCTGACGGAAAAGTTTATTGCTGCCGGAGCCGATGTGAATGTTTTAAACAAATACGGGCAGAGTGTGCTGGAAGATGCTTTGTTTGACAAGACAACCGATCGTCTGGCGCTTTTGTTAAAGCACGGGGCGGATGTTGATGTTCAGGATGTGCAAGGGCGGACGGTGCTGCATGTGGCGGCGGAGCGGGCGAATTTGCCGGCTCTGAAACTGCTTGTTGCAGCAGGTGCTGATGTTAATCTTCGTGATGGTTTGGAAAAAACGCCGCTTCTGGCTGCCGTTTTTCAGGATGAAGACAATCCTTATGTGGACGGGGATATTGTCGAAGCGGTGCGTTTTCTGCTTGAGAACGGCGCGGATATTCATGCAGTCGGCGGCATGAAAGAAGGTGTGATTTTGTGTGCGGCAACTTTTGCCAATGTCCGGCTGTTAAAGTTGCTTCTAGCCTATGGCGCGGATGTTAACCGGCGTAATTGTCATGGTTGGACGGCGTTGATGACGGCGGCGTCAATCAATCTGAACAAAGAACGGCGGGAGGAGTTTATGCGAATCCTGCTTGAGGCCGGAGCAGATGTTGCCGCCGAGGATGATGACGGAAAAAGCGTGAAAACCATTATGCAGAAAAGTCCGATATTCAAAGACAGCGCACTCTTGCAACGTTTGTGACGGAAAACAAACGGCGGAACGGGAATTTTGCTTGTAATTTCCGGCGGCTTTTGGTATATTGTCCGGAGTCTGAAAAGGAAATCGGAAATGCAGGAAATCAGCTCAAAAAAATTAACGGAAATTGTCGGGTCTTCATCACAGGTTGTTGATTGTACAGTCAAAAAGGTGGTGACGGACAGCCGGCTCGTTCAGCCCGGCGATTTGTTTATTGCCATCAGCGGCGAGAAGTTTGACGCGCATCAGTTTGTGCCGGAGGTTTTGCGGCAGGGGGCGGCGCTGGTTGTGGTCGATCATCTGGTTGACGGGGCTGATCCGGCAAGGCAGATTGTGGTCAGTAATACGACAAAGGCTTTCGGGCTTATCGGCGCTTATAACCGCTCTTTGTTTAAAGGAACCGTTATCGGCCTGACCGGAAGTTCCGGCAAGACGACCACCAAAGAAGAAATTAAATTTTTGTTGGAAAAGTTCGGAAAGGTTTATGCCACTTCAGGGAATTTCAACAATTTTATCGGCGTACCAAAAACCTTATGCGATTTGGACATGAGTGCCGATTTTGCCGTGATAGAAATGGGAATGAGCGCCAAAGGCGAAATTGCCGAGCTGGTCTCTTATGTTCAGCCGGATATGGCCGTTATTACCAACGTTTATCCGATGCATATTGAGTTTTTTGAGAATTTTGAAGGCATTGCCGAGGCGAAGGCCGAGATATTCCGCGGTTTGAAAAAAGGCGGGTATGCGCTCGTTAATGCCGATACGAATTTTGCCGGCCTTTTATGCAAACGGGCAGAAGAGCAAGGGGCGGAAGTCGTTACTTTCGGCAAGGCGAATTTGGCAGATTTTCAGTTTGAAACAGCGCAGGAAGGCGAGCATTATACCTATAACGCCTTGTGTGCCTTAAAGGTGCTGCAGCTTTTGGGACTTGATGTTGAAAAGGCGCAGGGGTTTGTGAAAGATTTTGGCGCGTTGGACGGGCGCGGCCGTGAGTGGAAACTTCATTTTGCCGGCGGCGC
>CABUWG010000078.1 GCA_902495305.1 uncultured Pseudomonadota bacterium
AGCTAGCCCGCTCTCGCTTTCTAAGCTTTCAAGAAAAAGTTAAGGTCGCTACGCTCCATTACATAGTGCTTCAATTTTATCTCTTTTTCTCAAAAGCTAAGAAGTTGCTCGCGAAGGGCGGTCAACTTAGGCATCTAGGCTCGCTATGGTTGCTGACGCTTCCCTCGCTTGCCAAGATGTTCCAAAGAGCTTGCAGACAAAAACAACCGGAGCAACGGTTGTTTTTGCTTAGCACTCCCCGCCCCTCTCTTTCAAGAGAGGGAGTGGTGTGGCACTTTTGGGTTTTGTTCCAAAACATAAGCTATTCGCAAAGGGCACCCAATCGTGCCGAACGGAAGGAATGTGCTTTGAAGGAAAAACACTGTCATTCTGAGTGCAACGAAGAATCCAGTCAGATAAATTAGCTATATTATTAAACTGGATCCTTCGCTTCGCTCAGGATGACAAAGAAAGGTGCTATGGCGGGGTTTGAGGGGGAGGAAGAGAGACAGGAAAAATAAAAAGCCCCGACTTACGTCAAGGGCTGGTAAAGCTTTTTCACTTAATCACCGATTAATCGACGCCTTTATGGTTCAGACCTTTTGCCAGATTCATATTAATGTCAATCAGCACCCGCAGGCTTTCCGGTTTGGGGTCTGTCAAAATATCAATCGTACGCTTAAAAATAAAGACAGACAGATTCAAAATGTTCTGGCGGACATCGGCCGGTTGCGGACAATCTGCCTCTTGCATGGCGGAAGCGATAATCGCCCATAATTTGCGGTTTTTATCCAGAGCCTCATCTAATCCGGATTTTCCTTCTTCCCAGTGTTCTCTGATGTAATTCAGTTTGGACGCCGTATTAATCAGGGCTCTGCTTTCTAACTCCGATTGTGACAATGACTGCATTTCATTGCTGGAATATTGATCGGATTCATTCATTTTTCACCTGGCCTATAAAATATTTTTTAACTATAATTGTGTAATGTTTAAGATATGATATATACAATTTTCTTCATTTTTTAAAGGAATAAATATGAACAATCCCAAAAAAATCATTATGGCGGCGCTTCTGGTTTTGTTTTCGGCAGGAAATGCCGCTGCTCTGGTTGATTTCAGCGATACCAGAGCCGAGCGCCAGTTGACGGCTGCCGGTTTTTATGACTATCCGCCCTTTGGTTATGTTTCTACCGAATTTAATCAGGATAATGAAGAGAAGTTTGTCCGCCGGCATTATCTTTTTAAGGAGCTGCTTGAAGAATTTGCCGCTGAAAACAACGCGGTTGTTACTTATCAGGATTATCTGACCGATTATAACGGCATTATTCGTGACGTGCGCAGCGGCGATATAGACATTTTGCTCGGCATGTATCATGACACCAAGCTTTATGCCGGTCTTGATTATGTTCTGCCGGCGCCGATATCCAATCCGATTACGCTGATGACCCTGCCCTCCCGCCGCGGCGAGATTAAATCGCTGGAAGACGTGAAAAAGCTTAAAGGCGCAATTTTAGAAAAAGAAGTTCTGAGCGATTATGTCAACGAGCAGATGAAAGATTATGACGTTATCAAAATTCGCGACCCGAACGAGTTGTTCAAAAAGCTTTTTACCAAAGAAATCGACTATGTCTTTACCGGATATTACACCGGTCTGATTGAGGCCTCCAAGCTCGGGCTGCGCAATTATGTGGCTTTTTCCAAGCAAATCATTTGGGATATTCCGCTTTTTATCGGCGTTTCCAAGGCTTCTAAAAACCGGACATTTTTAATCGGCCGGCTCGGAAAATATCTGGAGAAAAAAGAAGTGCAGGAAAAGTTCAAAAAGCACCTGCTAAACGTGATTCACGAATTTGAGGTTCTGAACAATAGCGTAACGCCGCCGATGTACACAAAATAATTATAAATCACTTTCCGGACTTGACCTTTTTGTTCTAATGATTAAAATTTATAATCAGAATAAATTGGGAAAATTTCTGGGGGGATAATATGGTTCTTTTAATACATCATCCGTTTTCTGCGGCTTCACGCAAAATCCGGATTGCCATGAGCGAAAAGAAAATGCTTTTTGTTTTGAAGGAAGAAGAACCGTGGAATATGTCTCCCGACGTTTTTAAGCTGAATCCGGCCGGCGAGCTGCCGATTTTTATCAATGACGGAAAAGTGATTGCCGGCAATTATGCCATTTCCGAGTTTTTGGAAGATGCGGACAAAGAAGTGCGCCTGTTGCCGGACACGGCAGAGCAACGCGCCGAAGTCCGCCGTTTGTGCGAATGGTTTGACGGCAAGTTTTATAACGATGTTTATAAAAACGTGGTGGTTGAAAAAGTTCACAAGCGTTTTAGCCAAGGGTTGGCGCCGGATTCACGCCGTTTGAAGACCGGCATCAACAATCTTAATTTTCACATGGAATATCTGGACTGGCTTTGTGAAAGACGAAGCTACCTCGGCGGCGAGATGTTTTCTTTTGCCGATATCAGTGCCAGTGCCCAGCTTTCCATTTTGGATTATCTCGGCGACGTGCCATGGGAAAGCTACCGCAATGCCAAGCTTTGGTATTCAAAAATAAAATCCCGTCCGGCGTTTAAAGATATTTTGAAAGACAGTATCAAAGGGATTTTGCCGGCAAAGCATTATGCGAATCTGGACTTTTAGGAAAAAGAAATGAACAAGAAAGCAACAGCAGGCCTGATGGCAGCCATTTTGGGGTTAAGCGCCTGCGGGAGTTTGTATGATGATGATCCGCAAGGTCAGGTGATTTATCACTGGCAGCGGAAAAACACTGGCATTCAAAAGTTTTCCAGCGACCATTCGGAATGTTTGCGCGCGGCGGAAGACTGGGTTTTGATGCCGGATTTCAGCAATTATTTTTACTCGGAAGAAGCAAAACTCAATATTCGGGCCGACTGGCACTCTGACCGCGGCATTTGGGCAACCTATGTGCCTTATTGGAATGCACAGCCGCTGATTGTCAACTCCCTGCGCAATGATGAAAACATCAGCCCGCGCAAATACCGCCGTTGTATGGAAAAACGCGGTTATGAACACCGGACGACCAATATTCCGGAAATCACCAACATCTATATTTACCGGCCTCAAAGAGCACTGCAGGGTGTGCCGTTTAACAACGACGACTTATAAAGCATGCAGAATTCCGGCGCATTATGAGCGTATCCGCCGCCAACGGCTTTATAATAAGCAATTAACGTCTGATAAATCTTGCCGTTGCTGGCGGCCAGATTGTTTTGTGCGCTTAACAGATTTTGCTCAGCGGTCAGAACATCATTAAACTCAATCAGCCCGCGCTTGTATTTTTCCAGAATCAGTGTTGTGGCTTTTTTCTGAGATGAGGCGGCTTCATAGGCGGAAAGATTCTTTTTGTATTCATTGCCGATGGAAGTCATGGCGTTTTTAACCTCCTCCGCGGCGCTCAAAATACTGTTCTGATAACGATAAAAATATTCCAGCGTGACATTTTTTTGCAGTTCTACCTGATTTTGCAATTGTCCCCAGTGCAAAAGCGGCAATGTTACTGCCGGCGAATAGGTGTACATAAAGGTTTTGCTGCCGACCAGACCGGAAACTTCCAATGCCTGAAATCCCAGAAAACCGCTCAGGCTGACATTGGGGAACAATTTTGAGATTTCCTGTCCGACCAAAGCATTTTGGGCAATCAGCTGCTGTTCGGCAACCTGCACATCCGGACGATTGCGGATAACGGAAGCCGGCTGTTCATAAATTTTGCCCAGTTCAAAGTTAAAGCGGCGGCGTACCAGATTTTTATTACGGTCAACCAGAAGCTCGTCCAGCTGCCCCGGCAGGCGGCCGGTCAAAATCGCCAGCGCATTGCGGGCTTCGGAAATATTCTGCTGCAAATCGGGAATCAGCGTTCTTGTGCTTTCAATGGCATATTTGGCCTGATTCAGCGCGACATCGTCTTCCAGTCCGACCTGATTTTTGCGTTTGACAATATCATAAATTTTTTGTTGCAATTCCAGATTCTGTTCGGCGATTTTCAACTGAACCTGCAGGCTGCGCAAAGTAATATAATCCGCCGCGGTTTCTGCCGCCAGACTAACATAGACATTGTTTAAATCCGCCGCTGCGGCTTTCATCAAAGCCTGCTGACTCTCATTCAGGCGGCGGCCTCCGCCCCAGATATCAAGTTCCCAGCTGGCATCGAGACCGGTTTGGTAATAATCGGTATCAATGGTATAGCCGATTTTCCGGCTTGGTTTGTTATAGTGATAACTGCCGTCAACGTCTATCATCGGAAAAAAGTTGAAGGCATTGATATCAAATTCGTTTCTGGCCTGACGCAGTTTCTGAACGGCAATTTTAACGTCGGGGCTGTCTTTGAGGCTCAGAGCGACAAGCTCGTTTAAGACCGGATCATTAAACTGTTTGTACCAGTCTTTGGCAACGGGCGTTCTTTGTGCCGGATTCAAGCCGAGATTTTTGGAGATTTCTTCATCACGATAAATCTGCGGACGGTGGTAGTCCGGCCCTACCGTACAAGAAGCCAGCAAAAAAGCCATCAATCCCAAACTTATTTCTTTTTTCATTTTGCGCCCTCCTGTTCCGGCGTATCATCCAGTTTGATGCCGAGTTTGTTGCCGTGCGCCTTGGTTTCCCGAATCACTTCGGCTTCTTCCTGACCGCCGCCGGCCCATTCTTTGATACTTTCAAAGACGGCAAACAGCGCCGGAATGAAGATGATGCCGACCAGCGTGGCTACAATCATTCCGAAGAAAACCGACGTTCCGATGGCAATCTGGCTTGATGCGCCGGCACCGGTAGCCACGACCATCGGAAAAACGCCCAGTATGAAGGTCAGCGCCGTCATCAGCACGGCACGAAAGCGTTCTTCCGCCCCTTTTTTGGCAGCCTCGAGAATGGATGCGCCGTCATCATGATAGGCTTTGGTAAATTCCACAATCAAAATGGCATTTTTGGCGGCCAGACCAATCAGCATAATCAGCCCGAGCTGGGCATAAATACTCAGCGACAGCCCCATCAGGTGCAATCCGGCCAGAGCGCCGAGAATGCCGAACACGGTTGAGAACATTACCGAAAAAGCCAGCATCCAGCTTTCATACA
>CABUWG010000079.1 GCA_902495305.1 uncultured Pseudomonadota bacterium
AAGAACGGTTTGGATTTTATTGGGAGAAAAAATATGAAAACAGGATTGTTATTTGGTGTTGCAGGGGTTATTGCAGTTGGTGTTGTTGGCGGGGCGGCCAATGTGCGGGCGGCGTGTGTACCGATTGCGGATTGCACCTCGCTCGGGTATAAATATACTGCAGCGCAATGCAACGGCAAAGGTGTCGCATGCCCTTTCGACACAACTTTATGGTCTTGCGTTCCACCTGCTCCGGCAAGCGGACATTGCTGCGGGTATTTTAATGGATGTGGGTATAATGGAGGTACATCAAGTTCTTATGACCGCAATTGTCAATCTCACTATGGTAGATCCTGTTATGCACAATGTAAATCTTATGGCTATCCTGATTGTAATGATATGCAAGATAGTTGCAGAGCACAGGGTAATACCTCGAGTCTCCAGAATTGCTTCACCAGCGATGCCGATGGCTACCACTTCGGCTCCTATCTCCGTTGTGAGAAGCCGGAGCCTGCTTCGATAGAAGGTTATTGCTGTGGATACACTAACTATTGTGGTTATAGCGGTGGTACGTCAAGTTCTTATGATGACTTTTGTCTATTACATAAAAAGAAAAGTTGTTATGATTACTGTAAATATCGTGGTTATCCTGATTGTCCAGATATGCATACAAATTGTCGAGCCTCCGGTGGTACCCCACTTGCTCAAGATTGCGCCATCTTCGCCATCAACGATGTCCCGGCTTACGCCACTAAATTCAGTTGTGAGTAGTCGTTTTTGGGTTTTATTAGGAGGAAAAGTATGAAAACAGGATTGTTATTGAGTGTAGCGAGGGTTGTTGTCATTGGTACTGTTGTCGGCGGAGCGGCCGAGGTATGGGCGGCGTGTACGACGACGCCGAACTGTGAAAGTCTGGGGTATCAATACTGTGCCTCGGAATGCCCGAACGGAAGTGTTGCTTGTCCGTTTGACAGTAACAAGCGCTTTTGTTTTTCGCCTAAGCCTTATACCGTCACTGCAGAAACTTGTTCGTCGCAATGCCTTAATGTGGGGACGAAGTCATGTACCAAAAACGGCATAACTTATTACGAATCCTGCGGGGCAAGTACGTGCTCAAGCGGACAAACCTGTTCTAACGGAACCTGTAGAAGTCCGGTGGCAGCGAGTGGTTATTGCTGCGGGTATAGCGGGTGTGGATATAGTGGGACATCACATTCTAATGACAGTGTTTGCCAGTCTTATTATGGTGAAAGTTGTTATAATAGATGTATGAGATATTATCCGACCTGTGATGATATGCGTGCTAGTTGCAGAGCACAGGGTGGTATCCTGCACTTCCAGTTTTGCAGCAGCATCGAAAACATCAGCTACGTAAGCGCCATCTTCGGGTGTGAGTAGTCGTTCTCGGCTTTTGTTAGGAAAAAATATAAAAACATACAAAAAAACCCCTTAAACAAATTTACGTTTAAGGGGAGTTAACATCACCAAAGCTTATCTTTCAAAAAATTTTTCATACCTGCTTTTCTTCTTCACCGTATAAGCCATCATATTATACAAAGAACCGGCAAAACGCCTTTCCATAATTTCTGCCCTTCCGGCCTCGGCAAAACACTTATGTTTTTTATGCAGCTCTGCCAGATTGTGATAAATTTCCTGCTTACGTTTAAACTTGTCGCTTCTCTTCCAATCCAGCCAGTTGACAGCAGCAATCATCTGCTCCATGCAAAGCACCTTTTCGCCATACCACAATTCGGGATCTTCCAGCTTTTTCGCCATAACATTATACATCACATAAGCCATATTGCGTATTTTCTTAAAAGCCTCGTTCTTTTCCTGCTCGTTCATTTTTTTATATTTAAACGCCCGCGCCGAAGCTTTAAAAGCCTTTTCCAACGGCCCGTGACCGATTTCTGTTGCTTTTTTTCCCTCGGCCTTACATTTTCGCAACCGCGGCGGCAATTCCTGCTTAAGCGTCATCTTCAGATTCTTAAAATCTTTCTCCAAATGCTCTGCTTCATCAGCCGTCAGATACTTTTTGATTTTGGTCATTTTTTCCAGAGCACAAAAGGCTTCTTCATACAAAGGATCAGTGCGCTGAAAACATTCATTAATACCGTCAGCCCGATAATAATCGTCCAACGCATTAAAAGCCTCATAAACCTCAATAAACGGCAAAACGCTCTCATCCTGCCGATTCTTGCGCACAATATAGGCCATTCTGTCTTTCACGTCAGAAATTTGTTCTTTTTTCTCCGACGGCAGAAGCCTTTCCCCCATCAGCATTTCAGCCTCCGACGCCCGGTCAGAAACATACAGCGCACACACCGTCTTGAGCAGTATCGGATATTTTTTTGCCGATTGGGTCATTTTTCCGTCCGTTGGCTAAAGCTTTTTCACCATCTTGGCAAAGGTAATACCGTTTTCTTCAAAAATATCACCCTCTTGCACAAAGCCGTTTTTTTCATAAAAATCCACCACAGAAAGCATGGCATGCATGACTAATACCGAATATCCGGCTTCTTTGGCGCGCTTTTCCGCATACCCGACTAATTGCCGCCCCACGCCTTCGCCTTGATATTTGGAATCCACGGCCACCTGCATCATCCGGATAACCTCATTGTCCACCGGTATCAGCATCAGGCCGCCAATCAGTTTGTCGTCCAGACTCTCAATACAGCCAACGTGCAGATATCCTGCCTCTTGCGGACGATACGTATCCAGAAACTTCAGCCCCAACGGCTTCAAAAGGATTCTGTAGCGCAGTTCAACCAGTTCGTCATACCGGCTGGAACCGTAATCAATATCAACCAATTTTCTCATTGCACGCCTCCTTCTGTATTTTTTTATATCAGTATAACCGCTTTTCTTGATTAGTACAATCAATATTATATTGCTTAATCTAAAAATTTCATTTATTTTCTAAAGCAATAATAATCTACGGGAATAAAAAAACAAAATGAATACAGATTTAAGCTTAATCCGCAACTTTGCCATTATCGCCCACATTGACCACGGCAAATCCACTCTGGCCGACCGTCTGATTGAATTCTGCGGCGGACTGGAAAAACGGGAAATGCAGGAACAGGTTTTGGATTCGATGGACATTGAACGTGAACGCGGCATTACCATCAAAGCTCAAACCGTCCGCCTGAATTATAAGGCCAAAGACGGCAAAACCTACCAGCTCAACCTGATGGACACGCCGGGACACGTGGATTTTTCTTACGAAGTTTCACGCTCTCTTGCTTCCTGTGAAGGTTCCATACTGGTTGTCGACGCCACACAGGGCGTAGAAGCCCAAACGCTGGCTAATGTCTATCTGGCCATTGACAACAACCATGAAATCATTCCGGTTTTGAACAAGATTGATCTCCCTTCGGCCGAACCCGAAAGAGTCAAAACCCAAATTGAAGACGTTATCGGACTGGACACGTCCGATGCCGTCGAAACCTCCGGCAAAACAGGTCTGGGCATTGATGAACTGCTCGAAGCCGTTGTTCAGCGCCTGCCGGCTCCGCAGGGAGATGCAAACGCACCGCTCAAAGCGCTGCTGATTGACAGCTGGTATGACCCATACCTCGGCGTTATCATCATGGTACGGATTAAGGACGGCGTCTTAAAACGCAAAACCCAAATCCGCATGATGTCCAACAACAGCACTTATCTGGTTGACAAAGTCGGTATTTTCACCCCGAAAATGCAAGACATTGATGCCCTCTACCCCGGAGAAATCGGTTTTATCACCGCCAGCATCAAAAGTGTCAGCGATTGTCAGATTGGTGATACGATTACGGAGCACAAATTTCCCTGTGCCAAACCGCTGCAAGGCTTCAAACCTTCGGTACCGGTCGTTTTCTGCTCAATTTTTCCGGTTGACAGCAGCGAGTACGAGGCCTTAAAAGACGCCCTTGCCAAACTCAAATTAAACGATGCCAGCATTGATTATCAAAATGAAAACTCGGCAGCATTGGGACTGGGCTTCCGCTGCGGCTTCCTCGGGTTATTACATATGGAAATCATTGAAGAACGCTTGGAGCGAGAATTCGATTTAGACCTGATTATTACCGCTCCGTCCGTTGCCTATAACATCAACATGACCGACGGCACCCGGATTACCCTGCACAATCCGGCCGACATGCCGGATTTGACCCTGATTAAATCAATTGAAGAACCTTGGGTCAAAGCCACGATTCTGGTACCGGACAACTATCTTGGCGCAGTCCTGAAACTGTGCACCGAACGCCGCGGCGAACAATTGGAGCTGACTTATGCCGGCAGCCGTGCCATGGTTGTTTATAAAATTCCGCTTAACGAAATTGTATTTGATTTCTATGACCGCCTCAAATCCATTACCAGCGGTTATGCAAGCTTTGACTACGAGATTGTCGGTTACGAAGAATCAGATTTGGTGAAAGTTGAAATATTAATTAATGAAGAACCGATTAACGCCCTGGCCTTTCTAAGCCATCGCAGCGATGCCGAAAGCCGTGGCCGCCAAATCTGTGAAAGATTAAAAGACCTGATACCGCGGCATTTGTTCAAAATTCCGATTCAGGCTGCAATCGGCGGACGGATTGTCGCCCGTGAAACCATTTCCGCCCTGCGTAAAGACGTGACGGCCAAATGCTACGGCGGTGACATTACCCGCAAACGCAAACTCTTGGAAAAACAAAAGAAAGGCAAAAAGAAAATGCGCCAGTTCGGCAAAGTTGAAATTCCGCAAAGCGCATTTATTGAAGCCCTGCGTATCGGAGATGATTAACCCCCGATTAAGCTCTATAAAAAAACCGGAATTTGGTATTCCGGTTTTTTTATACCTTTTATCCTTTTCTTCACCTTTCTCTTTGTCTTCTTCACCACTCCTCTCCTTTCCTTCACTTTTACATCTTTCTTCCCCCTCTCTCTTACTCTCTTTACCTTCTCTCCTCTACCTTCACCCATTCCTTGCCTTTCCCTTTTTTCACACCTCTCATCTTTTTTCTCCCCCACTTTCTCCCCTCCTCTCACTTATTCTCCTCATCTCTCTTGCCGCCCATCCCTTCTTTATCACCATCCGTTCCCCACCTGCTCCTCTGCTACTCCATACTCA
>CABUWG010000080.1 GCA_902495305.1 uncultured Pseudomonadota bacterium
AACTGGCTGCCGCCGTTAACAAAAAGAAAATTGACACCACTTGGGGCGAGATGATGTTTAACAACGGAAATCCGGACAATTCAGTACATTACAGCGTTTATCAGATTCAAAACGGCGAATATGCACAGGTTTATTGATTTTTTGTTCCTTTCTCAAATTATTCATATATAATCCATGCAATGAAATTTCTTAACAAATAAGGTGAAAATAAAATGGCTGGAAGCATTAATAAAGTAATTTTGGTCGGAAATCTCGGCGCTGATCCTAAAGTCAGCAACACGGCCGGCGGCTCCAAAATCGTGAATTTGAACATTGCAACCTCGGACAGCTGGACAGACAAAGCTTCCGGCGAGCGCAAAGAACGCACCGAATGGCACCGCGTTGTGATTTTTAACACCGCTTTGGCCGGCGTTGCCGAAAGATTTTTGCACAAAGGCTCAAAGGTTTATCTTGAAGGCCAGCTCCAAACCCGCAAATGGGAAGATAACAACGGTCAGGAACGTTATACGACTGAAGTTGTTGTGCCGAACTTCAGCGGCAGTTTGGTTCTTTTGGATGCCAAAGGCGACGGTTCTTCCATGGGTGGCGACAACTCTGTCTTCACGCCGGCCGGAGGTTCTTCCGGTTGGGACAATACGCCGTCTGCAGCGCCTTCTGCTGATTTGGATGACGATATTCCGTTCTAAAAAAGACCGCAATATTTACCGGCGCCTCATTTTGAGGCGCTTTTTTTGACCATACAAGAAAAATGCGTTAACTTTTAGAACAAAAAATCAGCCCTTAAAATTGTCAAAATCGATTTTAAGGGGCTTTTTTTGCCCGTACAGAAGTTTTTAAGGGGTATAAGTCGGAAAAATTGCTGGTTTTGGCCGGCCGTTCTGCTACAATCTTGGCAGTTTAAATGATGTAAAGGATAATAAATTGAGTGAAGAAAATGAGATTATAGATAACGTGGTCGAGGTCAGGGACGGCATTGCACCGGTAGAAATTTCGGATGAAATGCGCCGCTCTTATCTTGATTATGCAATGAGCGTTATCGTATCGCGTGCCTTGCCGGATGTCCGTGACGGCCTGAAGCCCGTGCACCGCCGTATCATCTATTCCATGTATGAAAGCGGCTATGATTATAACCGTCCGTATCGTAAATCCGCCCGTATCGTCGGTGATGTTATGGGTAAATATCACCCGCACGGCGATGTCGCCATTTATGATACGATGGTCCGTATGGCTCAGGACTTTTCAATGCGCCTGCCGCTGATTGACGGGCAGGGGAACTTCGGGTCCATGGACGGTGACAGTGCCGCCGCCATGCGTTATACCGAAGCCCGTCTGGAAAAAGTTGCCCACGCGCTGATTGAGGACATTGACAAAGATACCGTCGACTTTATGCCGAACTATGATGAAACCGTCATGGAACCGTCAGTCTTGCCGGCACGTTATCCCAACCTTTTGGTCAACGGTGCCAACGGTATCGCCGTCGGTATGGCAACCAATATTCCGCCGCATAATCTGGGCGAAGTGCTGGATGCCTGCTGTGCTTATATTGACAACCCGAACATTACGATTGATGACCTGATTAACATCGTTCCGGGACCGGATTTTCCGACCGGTGGTTTGATTCTGGGCTATGGCGGCGCCAAATCGGCTTATTACACCGGCCGCGGCTCGGTTATGATGCGTGCCAAATGCACGGTAGAAGAGCTGCATAAAGACAAAGAAGCCATTATTGTCCACGAAATTCCGTATCAGGTGAACAAAGCTCAGCTCGTTGCCCGCATTGCCGAACTGGTAAAAGAAAAGAAAATCGAGGGTATCTCTGAGATTCGCGACGAATCCGACCGTCAGGGCGTCCGCGTTGTGATTGAGGTCAAACGCGACTTTCAGGCTGATGTGATTTTGAACCAGCTTTACAAGTTCACGCCGCTGCAAACCAGCTTCGGCATGAATATGCTGGCCATTAACGCCGGCCGTCCGATGATGATGAACTTGCGGGATATTATCTCGGCCTTTATCGCTTTTCGTGAAGAAGTCATCCGCCGCCGCACGATTTATGAGCTGAATCAGGCGCGGAACAGGGCGCATACCTTGGTCGGTCTGGCCATTGCCGTCGAGAACCTTGACCCCGTCATTGAACTGATTCGCAACGCCCCGAACCCGCAGGAAGCTAAGGACGCCTTGCTGGCCAAAGCTTGGCCGGCCGGTGACGTTGAGCCTTTGGTTAAATTGATTGACGAACCGGACCGCAAGGTTGAAAACGGCTTCTACCACTTGTCCGAAAATCAGGCCAAAGCCATTTTGGATCTGAAACTGCAACGCCTGACCGGACTGGAAAGAGATAAAATCCATGAAGAATTAATCTCTTTGGGCGAAGAAATTAAAGAATGCCTTTCAATTTTGGCCAGCCGTGAAAAACTTTACGGCATTATGCGCGACGAATTTGTTGCGATTCGTGATGAATACGCCACTCCGCGCCGCTCCAAGATTGAAGACATCGAGTACGATCAGGATATTGAATCGCTGATTCAGCGCGAAGAAATGGTCGTCACCGTTACCGAAGCCGGCTATATCAAACGCGTGCCGCTGAACGCTTATAAAGCGCAGAAACGCGGCGGCAAGGGCAAATCCGGCATGGCAACCAAAGACGAGGACTTTGTCACCCGCTTGTTTGTTGCCAGCACGCATACGCCGGTTCTGTTCTTCTCGTCAAAAGGGCAGGTTTATAAGATGAAAGTTTACAAATTGCCGCTCGGTTCGCCGACGTCCAAAGGCAAACCTTTCGTTAATCTGCTGCCGCTGATTGAGGGTGAAAACATTACCACGATTATGAAACTGCCGGAAAACGAGGACGATTGCAAAAACATGTCCATCATGTTTGCCACGGCCAAAGGAAATGTCCGCCGCAACTCGCTGATGGATTTTGTAAACGTCCAGTCCAATGGTAAAATTGCCATGAAGCTTGATGATGGCGACAAGCTGATTAACGTCCGTATTTGTCAGGAAGACAATGACATCATGCTGGCGGCCAAGAGCGGCAAATGTATCCGCTTCCCGGTTACCGAAGTCCGGATGTTTGTTGGCCGCAATTCAACCGGTGTCCGCGGCATTAAGCTGGCTGACGATGATGAAGTTATTTCAATGTCAGTCCTGAACCACAGCGACGCCACTTCGGAAGAGCGTGACGAGTATCAGCGTATTTCTTCCGCTGCCAAACGCCTGCAGGCCGAACGCGGCGGCGATTGTGAGGTCGCACCGGAAGGAACCGGCGTTGCCATGGCGGTTCTGACACCTGAAAAATATCAGGAGATGAAAGAAAAAGAACAGTTTATTCTGACTGTTACGACCACAGGTTACGGTAAACGTTCATCTTCTTACGAGTATCGCGTAACCGGCCGTGGCGGTCAGGGTATTGCCAATATGGAAATGTCCGCCCGTAACAAAGAAGTCGCCAGCTCGTTCCCGATTGAGGACGATAACCAGATTATGATGGTGACCGACGGCGGCAAGCTGATTCGCATGCCGGTAGCCGACATCCGTATTGCCGGCCGTAAAACGCAAGGTGTTATCCTGTTCAGAACGGCAGAGAATGAAAAAGTCGTCAGCGTAACCTGGCTTGATGCCGATGCCGGTGACGATGATGAACTGGAAGAAGAAACCGGAAGCGAAGTCTTGGGTGACAGCGTTGCCGATATTGATGACGCCGGCGTTGAAGAAATCAACGAACCGCAAAACGAGGTTGAAGAATAAGCCTCGGAGAAAAAGCCTTAAGCCCCGCCTGTAAAGACGGGGCTTTTTCTTTTTCATGCTTCCTTACTTTTTCATCTTCCTTTGCCTCAATTTGTTCTCTGTTTCACTTATTCATTCTTCTTTCTCTTTCACCCCATTTTCTTTTCTCGTTTTTCTGTATATTCCTCCATCTCACTCTTTTCCCCTTTTTTTTCGCTCTTTCCACTTTTTCCACCCCGTCTTCTCTCCTTATTCCTTTCCTCTCCCACCCCGCTTATCTCACCTTTTGCACCATCCAACACTTCTCCCCCAACTCCTCTCCCATACCTCCCTATCCTCTTACCCCTTTTTAGCCAAATTTCCCCCGCTTTTTCCTGTTTTCCTAGCCAAAATCCCCACCCCACTTTTCATTATATGTTGACTCTTGCGTTTCTTTGTGGTATAGTAACCTTAGTATTAACCATTCTGGGCACTTTGCTGTTCAGATAAAGAAAAGAGCAACGCGGTCGGGAGGCCGACAGCCATCAATTGTCAGCTCACTGCCCAGAGGGTCGCGTTGCTCCATCGGGATTTGTGACAGAGTATGTGCTCTGAAAAGAATTTTTATATGGGAGGAAGCCGATGAAAAATATGAACACTATGCTACACATGAAACTAAACTCTGCGGTATCAGTTTTTGCTGTTACCGCCGCTTTCTCGGTTCTCCTCCCACCTTCATCTGCCTTTGCCGGCGTCTGCTTCCTGCCTGACTGTCAGGATTCTGACACCATGCATGGCGATATTAACATGAATGTCAATAATGAT
>CABUWG010000081.1 GCA_902495305.1 uncultured Pseudomonadota bacterium
AGAGGATCGCGTTGCTATGGCGGGGTTTGAGAGAGAGATAGTACTTTAAATATAGAAAACTCTAACTCCCCCTATTCTTAGGCATCTAAGCGCGCTGCGGTTGCTAAACGCTTCCCTTGCTTGCTAAGATGTTCCAAAGAGCTTGCAGACAAAAATGCTTATTTAGCATTTTTACTTAGCGCTCTCGTTAGCAAAGAGGGGGAAAAGAAAGGTGCTTATGGCGGGATGGGTGGAGGAGATGGTGTTTTGAAATGAAAAAAGCGGGAGGTTAAGCCCGCTTTTGTTTTAGTTCTTTTTCATCTTATCTTCCGGTATGTCAAGGTAGACTGATATTTTTCTGTTATAATATTCCAGAAGTTCTTTTATCAGCCATGGTCTGATTCTGCCGCGTCCCAATTCTAAATCTTCTATATATTCGGTCGGGACTTTTAATTTCTTGCTGACCTTTTTTAACGGAATCTCGTCTTTTCGCCTTTCACAGTAAAAGGCAAAACCCAACGTCCGGTGAATCGCTTTCAGCGGGTTAGTCGCTCTGGATTGATACTTTATATTCTTCATTATTTTTTAGCTCCATAATTTTGTTAAAACAAAACCACCTTAGAAACTAAGGTGGTGGAGCTCAAAACTGTACAGACACAGTCGCCATGATTCGTCCGCAAAGCGGCTTATTTTAGGCACTCCACCTCATGGTGGAACAGTTTACAAGATGTTTTTGAGACACCACAGTCCGTCTCCGGACTGCGAGAGTTATCATAATGTATTACAAAGATTTTGCAAGCGGATTTTTTTGAAGAGGAGAGAACGCGGGGATGATGAAAGAGAGAGCACGTAGATGATAAAAATAAAAAAGCACCGGTATCATACCGGTGCTTTTATGTAATTCTCTTAAAACGATCTTAAAATTTAAGAATTGTCTAAAACTACGGAGTTTTACATTTTTTACAAAACTTAAGCCAGTTTCAAATTGCCGGCGACGATTTTGCCTCTTTCAGTTAAAAGTTCATAAGAGATTTTGGCGCCTTCTTCCAAAGAACGCAGACCGGCTTTTTGAACGGCTGAAATATGTACAAACACATCTTGTCCGCCGGCATCCGGAGTAATAAAGCCAAAACCTTTTTTATTGTTAAACCATTTAACTGTTCCTGTTGCCATTGAGATATTCCTTATTAAATAACAGGTTGATACAATATAACTATCTTATTGTGGGTAACTGTCTGGCCAATAGTGCTGGTATCAACAATTATCAAAAGTATTCACTCTCTGACCACAGAGCTTAGTTATGTTTTTAGTTTAAACCATAAATTTTAGTTTGCAAGAAAATTATTTTTTATTTTCTTGTTTTTCAAGTTTTATTGCTTATATCGCATTGCGTAGGAAATCTTTTGAAAGGAAAAATCTGATGAAAAAAATGCTTTATGTCATGTCGGCGATTTTGCCGGTTGTTCTGCTGGCAAACCTGTCCGAAGCTCAGGCTCAGCGTAAAAATTCGACTGATAAAGACATGAAAGCCGCCGTTGAAATGGTGGATAAAAAAGATGCCAAAATCAAACACTGGATGAGCGAAGAAACCAACGAGATTAATGAAGACTACAGCAAAGCCGTTAAGAAAATCAACAAATCTACTTTTTCTGACGCCAATAAAGAAATTTTGAAGACACAGGCTCAGCATAATAAAGACCTGATGCTGAAGCAGCTGCAAGACCGCGGCGATTTGATGATGAAGCATTGGCAGGAGCGCGAAGGCATGCGCAACGAGATGATGCAGAGCAAAGAAAATCGCAAAGCCGTTAAAGAAGTGAATGAGATTTTAGATTAAGAGCTTTGTTTCTCAAAGGAAAACGGGGCGACCTCAAAAAGAGATCATCCCGTTTTCTTAATGTAAGACAGAATGCCATACAAAGCAACAAACCCACCAAACAGCGGCTATTGCTGCCGAGATTAAGCATACGTCAAGGAAACCGGGGATCACAAATCCTGCAACCGGCATAAACCGATACAAGAAAAAAATCCCTACGAAGAAACAGAGGAAAAACGATCCGCTCAGCGGTGCTTCTCCTTTTTTTGCATAATCACGGTTAATGACCCATACGCCATAAACAGCAAAGATCATCAACAACAATGCAAAAAGATTCCATAAAGTTCCCATAATTTAATAATATTTTATGAAACAGTCACCAAAGGAAGGCCGTTTCGGGTTAAACAAATAATAAAAAAAACTAATATATTTTAGAATTTTATTATATCATATTTTTCACGGCCGGACAACATTAATTTTTCTGCAAAAATAAGGGCTTCACAAATTGTTTTATTTCTGTTAGATTGCTCTCTGCGTCTGCCGCAACGGGGCGGCGGACTTTTAATTATGTCATATTAAAAAAAGGAATAAACTTATGGTATTAAAATCCACTAGAGCAGGCAACTATCCTGAATGGTATCAAAATGTTATTAATGAAGCCGACATGGCCGAGAATTCGTCTTCTCCCGGATGTATGGTGATTAAGCCGTGGGGATACGGCATTTGGGAGCGTATCCGCGACGTGTTTGACGAGAAAATTAAGTCTACCGACCACGAAAACTGCTATTTTCCAATGTTTATTCCGCTTTCGTTCTTTCAGAAAGAAGCCGAACACGTTGACGGTTTTGCCAAAGAAATGGCGGTTGTCACCCACTCCCGCCTGTCAATGAAAGACGGCAAGCTTGTTCCGGATTCCAAACTTGAAGAGCCGTTGATTGTCCGTCCGACTTCCGAGGCCATTATTGCCGACTCGTTTTCCAAATGGGTCAAATCTTATCGCGATCTGCCGGTTTTGGTAAATCAATGGGCTAACGTCGTGCGTTGGGAAATGCGTCCGCGCCTGTTTTTGCGCACCCGCGAATTTCTCTGGCAGGAAGGCCATACTGCCCATTCCACAGCCAAAGAAGCAGAAGAAGAGACCAAGCGTATGCTGGAGGCTTATCGCGAATTGTGCGAAGAAACGCTTGCCATGCCGGTTTTGACCGGTCGCAAGCCGGAACATGAGAAGTTCCCCGGCGCAATCGACACTTATTGCGTTGAAGCCATGATGCAGGACGGCAAAGCGCTGCAAGCCGGAACGTCGCATTTCCTCGGGCAGAATTTTGCAAAATCCGCCAATATTTCTTTTGTAAACAAAAACAATGAGCAGGAATATGCTTACACAACGTCATGGGGTGTGTCGACCCGTCTTATCGGCGGCGTGATTATGACTCATGCCGATGATGACGGCATGGTTGTTCCGCCCAGAATTGCGCCTTATCAGGTGGTTATTGTTCCGGTTATCAAAAATCCGGAAGACGAGGACAAGATTATGGCATACATTGCCAAGTTGCAGTCCGCTCTCAAGGCAAAGACACCGTTTGGCGAAAAAATCCGCATTAAAATTGACAAGCGCGACCGCAAGAGTGTTGACAAGTTCTGGGAATGGACAAAGAAAGGTGCACCGCTCATTTGCGAGATTGGAATGCGTGATGTGGAAGGCGGAAAAGTTATGGTTAAAGAGCGCCTTAAGCTTAATACGCCGGAAGGAAAGCAGATTCTTTCTGTTGAAGAATTTGAAAATTCCGTTGTTTCGCGTTTGGAGAACATTCAGTCTGAGATGTTTGCCCGCGCCCAAAAACGTCTGATGTCGAATATTCGTACGGATATTACTTCGCCGGAAGAGTTCCGCAGTTATTTTGGTCAGGCTAATGAATGGATTGCCGACGACAAGGCCGGAAAAGTTGCTTTTGTTCGCGGAAAATGGTGTGCTGATCCGCAGACTGAAGAAATCCTCAAAGAGATGAAGATTACCATTCGCTGTATTCCGTTTGATCAGAGCAACAGCGAGGGCGTTTGCCTGTTGACCGGAAAACCGGCGACAATGGATGTGATTTACGCCAGATCCTATTGATAAAAGGGGCTTTGGCCCCTTTTATTATATCCCATTTTCCTTCTTTATTTTTCTCATCAGAGAGTTCTTTCTCTCCTTCCTTCCCTCTCCTCTCCTTCCCTCTCCTCTCCTTCCCTCTCATCATCCTCTTTTCTCTTCCACCGCCCCGCTCTCTGTCATTCGCTCCCATTTTCCGTACTTTTTCTTTTTTTATTTTCATATTTCCTCATCTTTATATAGTTGGTTATTTTTTTTTCGCTACTTTTGTCATGCTACAAAAGTAGCACAAAAAAGCTAGCCCGCTCTCGCTTTCTAAGCTTTCAAGAAAAAGTTAAGGTCGCTACGCTCCATTACATAGTGCTTCAATTTTATCTCTTTTTCTCAAAAGCTAAGAAGTTGCTCGCGAAGGGC
>CABUWG010000082.1 GCA_902495305.1 uncultured Pseudomonadota bacterium
ACTTTTTTTGTGCCTGTTCTTTGATAAAGTCGCGCAGGCGGCGGTGCAAAAACTCCCGACCGCCCGAGATGCAAACCGAATCGCCGTCAAAAAAGACGCCGGCACGGGCTTTGGGCATGTGTTTGATTGTATAAGTTTTGCCGAAGAGTGATAATTGCTCGCCGTTTTGAAACTGTCTGATTTGCGGAATTTTGGACAGGCAGGAATCAATCCAGTCCTGATTGCTGCGTACAAATTCAAGAGCCCGTTTGTTTGAGCAATAGCGGGGAATCGTCAGAACAGGGATTCTTTCTTTGTTGTCAATTTTCAAAATCAGCTTGCTGGCGCGCGGTGATTTGACAACTTTGATGTCGTAGCCCAAAGCTGCGGCATAATCAAAGGTCCGGCCAGTCAATAATGTAATTTTCATAATCTTCTATTCCTGTTTCGGAAACGGTGTCTTTGTCTTTTAATGACATTCCCGCTTTGTGAACGCTGTCGGCACGGCCGGTTTTCAGCGGGTGCCAGTCCGGTAAATCGAAGCCGTTGTCCAACAGCCAATAGGCACAGGTTTTGGGCAGCCAGCGGGGTTTTTCTCGAATGGCGGCAAGGTCAATGTCACGGCAGTCCGGTACTTTTTCAAAGCGGCGGCTATATATTTTACACAGGCAGTTTTGGCAGTCCAAAAAGCGGCAGCGGGTATTGGTGAATTTTATTTTTCCTTTAATTTCAAGCTTGTTCAGGCAGCATTTGCCGCAGCCGTCGCAAAGCAGCTCCCATTCTTCTTTGGTCAGATCTTCCAGTTTTTTCTTTTTCCAGAATTCCGGTTCGAATCGGGACAGATCATCATAACGCGCTTGCGGATCGTAGGCCGCTTCCAAGCTGTATTCTTTATTGCTCATTAATCGTCCCAATCTTCGATAATATGGTCTTCAAGGTCATTTTCATCGATTTCCAGTTCTGAAACACAATAGTTTTTGATGGTATGTTCTTCGGCCATCTGACCATTGTTGAGAAGAGGGTGTTCTTCCGGCAGCCCTTTGCCCTCAGCCAGCCGGCGATAGGCGCAAGATTGCGGCATCCAGCCGATTTTATCGACATTGTCTTTGGTTAGTTTCAGGCAGGTCGGAACCAGTTGACAGCGCTCCTGATAGCAACTGCAACGGCAATGTTCTTTGTCAAAATAACGGCAGACGACATTTGTATAGTAAATTTCGCCGCTGTCTTCGTCTTCCAGTTTGAACAGGCAGCATTTGCCGCAGTTCATACAGACGGCTTCCCATTCTTCCTCGGTAAAATCGGCAAGTTTTTTATGTTCCCAAAAGTGTTCCTGCACTTCTTTTTTCCTTTTTTTTAATGATTTGTCAGCTATAATACAATAAATGATTTTAAGGAGAAAGAAAAATGTTTGGCTGGCTGGCAAAATTATTAATTTCCGGACCGATACAAGGCTCGGGTTGTGCGTGTTGCGAAGGAAAAAAGAAAAGATTAGAAAAAATGCAACAGGCGATTGCCGAAGGTGAGATTCCGGCCTCTTTTCAGCCCGAATCGAGAAAACTGAGCTTTAGTTCCGGCAGTTTTTCGGCCCGTCTTAATGCTGACGGCAGCGGGGATGTTGAGTATTATGCCAAAAATACGGTTGAGGAGGTTTGTGATTGCGGCGGTCAGGGCTGTTCTTGCGGCGGAGATTGCGGTGATGATGACGTTTGCCATTGCGGACGGGGTGACGACTGTTGCAAGAAAACCGGCAAAAAGCATGAGGGGTGCTGCTGCGGCAAGCATTAGAAGAAAAGGCGGAGAGAAACCTTATGAGAAAATTAATCTCGTAAATTGGGTTTACTTGCAGGCTTCTCTCCGAAGGAACAAGGCGTTGTTCAGGCAACGCCTTGGTTTTTAATCGGTTGCGGAATTTTGGAACGTATCTACAAAGTAGCTGCTGTCTTGTCCGCTCACTTTACTGTCGCCTGTTGCATATTTGACGATAGAACCGGCGGCGGCCAAAATAGCCAAACCGACGGCCAGAGAAGCAAAAGCCGACCATTTGATTTTGCCGAAAATGGCACCGAACGCCAGAACGACAAGACCAAAGCCGCCGACGATAAATACAATGCTTTTTACATTTTGAAAAGTTGTGCCTGCTTTTGTTTTGGCAATATCCATCAGGCTGTTTTGTCCGCCTCCTGTTCCTGCTGCCATAGCCGTTCCCGAGATGAGGACAAAAGCCAGAATCAGGCAGATTGTCCAGATATTTTTTTTGAGGAAGTTCATCATTTTTCTCCTTGTTTATGACATAAATTATACCTCACTTCTCAGTAAATATCAATATTTATTTAATTTAAAGTTAATAAAAAAAGAGCCTGATAATCAGACTCTTTTCAGAAATTATAACTTCCGGTGCAGATTTTATCTGCGGTCACCCATCAAACGCAGCAGATTGATGAAGATGTTGATGAAGTCAAGATACAAAGACAACGCGCCGGCAACGGCTTTTTTGGTTGTTATTTCATTGTCTTCATAATCAACATACATTGCGCGGATTTTCTGTATGTCATAAGCGGTCAAACCGGTGAAAATCAAAACGCTCAATACCGAAAGGGCATAAGACATGGTTTCGCTTTTCATGAAAATATTAACGACCATGGCAATAATCACACCAATCAGCCCCATCATCAAAAAGCTTCCAAGTCCGCTTAAATCACGTTTGGTGGTATAACCATAAAGGCTCATGGCGCCAAAAGTGGCTGCGGTAATCAAAAAGACACGGGTAACGCTTTCACCGGTATACAGAAGCAGAATCGGGCAGAGCGAAACGCCCATCAATGCGGAATACAGCCAGAAAACGCCTTTGACCTGCGATGCAGTGCCGCGGTTGATAACCCAGCCGAAAGCAAAAACAATAACCAGCGGTGCCAAAAAGGCAATCCAGCCCAAAGCCGAAAGGCCGGCACTTTGCGGCGTAATATTGTAAAACAGCCGCATAACCGACGGATTGCTGATAATCAGATAAGAAGCCAGGGCGGTAATGCAGAGGCCGCCGGCCATATAGTTGAATACTTTCATCAGGTATTCGCGCAGGCCTTCGTTGACGACAGTCGTTTCAACAGGTGCAGTATAAATTTTATTTTCCATTAGGATTGTTCTCCATAGTTAAGTGACATCTCTATCTAATATAGAAATTATTACCGGATTAATCAAGCGTTGTGACGGGCTTATTCGTAGATATAAAGTTCTTTGCCGTGTTCTTTCAGCCAGTCGCGGCCTTTGTGGTAACGCGGTTCAAATGAGGCAACGCAGTTCCAGAAGTCTTCGGAGTGGTCCGGATGGCGGAGATGGGATACCTCATGGGCAATCAGGTATTTTATGACATAATCCGGCGCCAAGGCAATCCGCCAGTTGTAATTGATGTTATTGCGGTTGGAGCAGCTGCCCCAGCGGCTTTTGGTATCTTTGATACAGACATCATTGACGCGGCAATCAATTTTTGCGGCCAAGCGTTGTGAAGCCTGACGAAACTTTTTTTGTGCCTGTTCTTTGATAAAGTCGCGCAGGCGGCGGTGCAAAAACTCCCGACCGCCCGAGATGCAAACCGAATCGCCGTCAAAAAAGACGCCGGCACGGGCTTTGGGCATG
>CABUWG010000083.1 GCA_902495305.1 uncultured Pseudomonadota bacterium
CTCAGAATGACAGTGTCTTTTCTTCAAAGCACATTCCTTCCGTTCAGCACGATTGGGGTGCCCTTTGCGAATGGCTTAGGTTTTGGAGCAAAAACCCAAAATGCCACATATTTCCCCCTCTTAGCAAAGAGGGGGACAGGGGGAAGTGCTAAGTAAAAACAACCGTTGCTCCGGTTGTTTTTGTCTGTAAGCTCTTTGGAACATCTTGGCAAGCGAGGGAAGCGTCAGCAACCATAGCGAGCCTAGATGCCTAAGTTGACACCGCCCGATTACCGAACAACTTCTTATTCTTTGGAGCAAAGAGGCAAAATTGAAGCACTATGTAGTGGAGCGTAGCGACGTTTGTGGCTGCCGGCCTCCCGGCCTTTGCTCCGAAGATTTAGAAAGTGAGGTTGGGCTTGACTTTTGCTTACTTTTGGTCAAGCAAAAGTAAGAAAGAAGAAAACAACTCAATGAAGATAAGAATATATGAAAATAAAAAAAAATAAAGAAAATAAAGAAAGGATGAATTCAGAGCGGAGGAAAATCTTCAAAATCTTTTTTCTTCACCGCCCGATAATTTTTCAGATTAACAACATTAGGCTTGTACTTCTGCTTGACGACGACTTTTTGATAAGTATTGTACGAATAATAAACCGTCCGCCAGAAATCCGAAAGCTTTTCCAAAACACTCTTGCGTATTCTGTAGGTTTTGTAATGCTTCATAAAACCGAGATAAGAATTGATACTGGCCATAAAATTGTCGGTATAAGCTTCCGGATTCTTTCTGACCTCCTCTTCCATGGCATTATACATCCGCACCTTGGCACAAAAGTTTCCTTTGGTGCGGTTGGCAATATACTCGCGATGCGGCTTGATGACGGAACCGATAAACTTGACACCTTTGGAATAATGCTGTAAATAAAACTTTTTCGGATGCAGGCGCAAATGCAGCTTGTTCTGCAAATACTTCTCGATTTTGAGCTTCATCTCCTGCAAAAATGCCTTGTCGCGGTGAATCAGCACAAAATCGTCCACATACCGCCCATAATACCTGACACCGCACTCCTGCGTAATATAAGTATCCAGACCGGACATATAAAAATTGGCAAAAATCTGTGACGTCAGATTGCCAATCGGCATTCCTTTGTTCTTCTTGCAGCCAAACAAACTCTTTCCGGCAGGCAAACCGTCCCAGTTGCGCTTGCTTCCCTTGATGATACAACCGTTCTGCGGCGCATTATAAATAATCATCCGCACCAGATTAAAAATAATGTCGCGATCGGGAGCATGATAACGGGCTTTAAGCATCTTCAGAAGATTCCGGCATAAAATATCCTTGTCTATGCTCATAAAAAAAGCCTGCACATCCATTTTCAGAATGTAGCAGTCCTTTGTGTAATTCTCGGAACACTCGCGAATATAGTCCCTGATTTTATGAACCCCGTATAAAGAGCCCTTCCCTTTCCGGCAGCTGTAAGAGTCGTCAATAAAACACTGCTCGATAAGGTCGTTAATTTTATTAATCACCAGATGATGAACAATACGGTCGCGAAAATTAGCGGCAAAAATCTCGCGCTGTACGGGCTTGTGCACAATAAAGGCAACAGACTGCCCGATTTTATAAGTCCCGTCGTTAATCTCCTCCCAAAGCCTGACCAGCTGGCTTTCATAATCCGCCTCAAACTTGAGAGCGCTTCCGGTGTTGCGCTTGTGCACACGACAGTCAAAATATGCCTGAAACAAATCCTCAAGCTTAATTTTACTTTCCGGCAGTTCCTCAAACATTTCAAGCTGCATTGCTTAAAACCTTTTCATCCTTCTTTTTTCTTCAAACGGGACTGCCCTCCCTTTGTTTTTCGCTGTCAACCCTGTTGAACTTTTTTACTTTGCTACCCTCGGACTCTTTTTTTCTCCGGCATCCTGAGCTCCTTTTCTTCGTCATTCTGAGCTCCTTTTCTTCGTCATCCTGAGCGAAGCGAAGGATCCAGTAAAACAAATTAGCCTTATTTATAAACTGGATTCTTCGTTACACTCAGAATGACGGTACTTTTTTCTTCAAAGCACTTTCTCTATCACAAACCCCGCCGGAGCATCGCGGTCCTCGAGGCAAGGCGTTAACAACCGAAGCCTCACCCGCTGGGTGCGACCTCCCGACAAGAAGATGTAAAAACAAGGGGATGGCTCACTATTTTAAATCAAAAGAGCCGAAAGGACAACTACTGGCAACGGAATTTCGCGTTGTTGTTGTTGTTGTTGTCGTTGTTGTTGCAATTCTGGAAGACCGGGGCTGAAATCTCTCCCCGGCACTAATTGCGGCACAGGGCACACAAACCCCAGAACACACTAAAAACTGCCGTTTATGGTTCTTAACAACCGGCTGCTTTGCAACCGAATGTAGGCAGTCCTTTTTTAATTTAAAAAAATCGCTCGCTCCGGCAAACCCTTGCAAATTACAATCCGATATTGCCGAATTCCGGCACGGCCATCCCCTTGTTGTCACATCTCCTCTTTCGGTGTTGAATTTTTCCACGCGGTCGCCTGCTTGCCGATCTTGTCCATCACGGCAGACAGTTCCGCCAGTTTCTTGACCGATATAATGTTCAAGTCACGGCATAACCTGATTTCCAGCTTGAGAATTTCATAATCGCTCAAAAATTCTTCCAGAAAAGCCCGCTTGCGCAAATTGACGTTTGCACGATAAATATTGCGAAACAGGATAAGAGCGTCGCGCTTCATGTCCTGCCCGAGACTGTATTTGTATTCTCGGGAGAATTTGTTGGTGACTTTATATATCTCAAGCAACAGCTTGTAGGTATCACGATAGATTGGCAGCTCTTCGCTTAACGCCATACCGCATCCTTCTGATAAAACATTATACCGCTGCATCCTGCCCGCAAAATCTCAGATTCGGCCAAAATGCAAATTTGCGCCGTCCGGCTTACGCCGGACAACACAAATAATATAAACGAACTATACAAAAAATAAACCACCTTTCTCACTTATACACAACCTTTAAATTGTTAAATTGGTAAATTGCTAATAAAAGCCGAAAGGACAACTACTGGCAACGGAACTCCGCGAGGTAGTAGACGCTGACGAGGTAGTCGCAACTCTGGAAGACCGGGGAACATCCTCGCGA
>CABUWG010000084.1 GCA_902495305.1 uncultured Pseudomonadota bacterium
ACTTTATGATAACTCTCGCAGTCCGGAGGCGGACTGTGGTGTCGAAAACATCTTAAGAGTTAATCCGCTTTGGCGGAGTTTGGGAAATAAGTGCGCTTGCGTAACGAATAACCATAGCTGTCTCTTACAGTTTTTCGGCTCCGCCACCTTAGTTTCTAAGGTGGTTTTGTTTTAACAAAATAGTGGAGCTAAAAAATAATGAAGAATATAAAATATCAATCCAGAGCGTCTAATCCGCTGAAAGCGATACACCGGACGCTGGGCTTTGCCTTTTACTGTGAAAGGCGAAAAGACGAGATTCCGTTAAAAAAAGTCAGCAAGAAATTAAAAGTCCCGACCGAATATATAGAAGATATGGAATTGGGACGCGGCAGAATCAGGCCATGGCTGATAAAAGAACTTCTGGAATATTATAATAGAAAAATATCAGTCTACCTTGATATACCGGAAGATAAGATGAAAAAGAACTGAATTTGAACAGAACAAGAAAAAACGTCCTTTAATTTCTTAAAGGACGTTTCGGTTGTAAAGGGTCAGATAAGCGAGATTGCATCTTGTGCATACTCGCCATATTGCGTGTTTTCATCCGGCAAAATCCGGTAAACACGCTTTTCTGCAAATTCTTCTTCAATGACTTCGCAGTCAGAAAGAATAAACTTGCCGCAATTTGGCAAAAGCTCAATTTCTACAGCTTCGCCGTTTGGAATAGAAACAATTTTCCCGTCCGGAAAAACAATCTCTGCATTTTTCTCATCCCTTGTGATTTGCCAATTACAGTCAAGGGTATGATCAACATTCATGCCGGCCTTCACAGTCACAAAAGTCTGATACTGAGGCACAACAGCCGGAGGCAAAACACAAATCACACGCGGCGTACAGATTTTCCAGTCGGTAGAAGTGGCAAAACCTGTGCCGTTCCAGCCGATAGAAAGGATTAACGCTGCCTGACAGGATTTTTCAGACATGCCAATCATTGAAGCAACACAGCGGGAAACTTGCGAAGGATTGTTATAAACGGGAATTACTCTTTTTTCTAATCGTTCCATATACAATAATTTTAATTACTAATTGATAAAAACAAATACATTTTACAGATTTTGTAAATTTTGTCAACGATTACTTTCTGTTTAAAACAAAAAAACGGCCGAAACCGGCCGCTTCTTTGATATATGCATATTAAGCACGTTGCGCTTTTCTCTCTTCCACCATGCGGTCAAAGGCTTCTTTTCTCTTTTTGTAAGCGGCGTCTTCTTTTTCATATTCTCTGCGGGCAGCTGCTGCTTCGCCTTTTTCATTGTCTTCGGCAATTCTCTTATCGGCATTTTGAGAAAATTCTCTCTTTTTTGCCTGTGTGGCCGCTTCTTTTCTGCGACGAACGCGTTCAAGCTTTGCTTCGTTAAAAGCTTTTTCCGATTCTTTGGCGTCTTGTTCAATATGCTCGCCAATTCCGCCGTCACGGTCACGCAAAGCTTTTTCATGATCTCTGCCGGTCATAACGTTAAGGTTCCCGTCTACGATTTTGAAATTTTTATCGGCCATAATTTTTCTCCGTTTTGAAAATTAATGTTCATATAGACAAAATAGCACATTTTTTTATATTGAACAATAGTTTTTATGTTACAGTTATGTTACATAAAGTACTTGCCTATCCATTAAAATAATGTTAATAGTGAGGGCAAATAGATAAAAGATACTGATTATGATAAAAAAAGTTCTGTATATTCTGACAGTTATTTCTGTTTTTTCTCCGCTGAAAGTTTATGCAACGGCAAATGTTGCGGTAATAGCGCCGAAAGCCGGAGAATTTCGCCGTCTGGGAACGGAAATCATTGAGGGTGTGAAGCTTGCCGTCGATGAAATTAACGCCGGCGGCGGCCTCAACGGAGAAAAAATAAACCTGATTACGGTAGATGACCAGTGCAATGACCGTCTGGCTGTATCAACCGCGCAGATGATGGCTTTGAACACGTCCAAAAAAGACCGCATCAATCTGGTTGTCGGGCCTTATTGTACCAATGCCTTTCGTCAGGTTGCCGCAATTTACGCCAAAGCCGGCATTTTTCAGATTATTCCCACATCGGTCAGCGCCCAGAATGCCGGCAGCAATTATAAAGGTTTGGTAAAAATGGTCGGCTTTTCGGAGCGTCAGGGGCAGGATTTTTTAAAGTTTTATCAAAACCATTTTGCCTCCAAAAATCTGGCCATGATTTATGACAGCCGCCAAAGTGATACGGTCGATGTGGCGCGTATTGTCCGCAGCGAATTTCAAAAAGCCGCACCGGCCGGAATCCTGCGAGTGTACAATCTGGCGGATTATGGAGATGATTTGGACTATCTGGCGCGTGACATTGTCGACAACGGCGCCGAGGCCGCCTATATTCTCGGCCGGCCCAAGTCCGTGGCCAAACTGGCAAAATACCTGAAGCAGGAGGATGACGAATTTATTATTTTTACCAACCGTTACCAGTCTCAGGAGTCTTATGAAAAAATCCTCGGCGATTTGGCTGAAGGGGCTTATGTGATTGCGCTGCCGTCTTTGAAGGATGATCCCGCCTTTACCGAAACGCTGGTGCGCCTGCGTCTGCTTGGCGTGGAACCCGAAGGGCTGGCGGTTTACGGCTATTCCGCCGTCAAGTTGTGGGAGGCTCTGGTGAACAAGACCGATTCTTTTGCTTATGAAAAACT
>CABUWG010000085.1 GCA_902495305.1 uncultured Pseudomonadota bacterium
AAATTCTTATACCATTTTTTTCTATATTCTCTTGATAACATTTTATTTTAGCTCCTTGATTTTGTTAAAACAAAATCCGCCGGAAGTTCACTTCAGGCGGATGGAGCTGAAAAACTGCATAGATCAGTCGCGCTTATTCGATATGCCGAAGCATACTTATATCACGCACCCCACCCAAAAAAGTGGATTTCTATGAGATGTTTTTCAGACACCACAGCCCGTCTCCGGACTGCGGGTATTATCATAATGTAATAAGAAAAATTTGCAAGCGGATTTTAGTTGCTTCGAATAACAAAAAAAGGAGGCGGGGTGAGCCGTCTCCTTTATTTTGTGAAGAAAGGACAGGTTTATTTTACTTCTTCAAAGTCAGCGTCTACGACTTTTTCATCGCCGTTGCCGCTTTGTGCCTGTTCAGCGCCTGCGCCCATATCCGGACCGGCGGCGCCGGCGGCCTGAGAAGCTTCGGCCTGCTGTTTGTACATTGCTTCGCCCAGTTTTAACGAAGCCTGCATCAGAGCCTCGGTCTTTTCTTTGATAGAAGTCAGGTCTTCTGTTTCCAGAGCAGATTTCAAGGCGTTGACGGCTTCTTCAATCTGAGATTTTTCATTGGCGCTGATTTTATCGCCATGTTCTTTTAACGTTTTCTCAGTAGAATGAACCAGAGATTCACCCTGATTTTTGGCCTCGACCAATTCTTTTTTGCGTTTGTCGGCATCAGCATTGGCTTCAGCGTCTTTGACCATTTTTTCAATATCGGCGTCAGACAAACCACCGCTGGCTTGAATGCGAATAGCCTGTTCTTTGTTGGTTGCCTTATCTTTGGCCGAAACGTTTACAATACCGTTGGCGTCAATATCAAAGGTAACTTCAATCTGCGGCATACCGCGCGGTGCCGGCGGGATACCCACCAGATCAAACTGGCCGAGGAGTTTGTTGTCGGCGGCCATTTCGCGTTCACCCTGAAAGACGCGGATGGTCACTGCGGTTTGTCCGTCTTCGGCAGTTGAGAATACCTGACTCTTGCGGGTCGGAATGGTGGTATTGCGGTCAATCAAGCGTGTGAAGACGCCGCCAAGGGTTTCAATACCCAAAGACAACGGGGTAACGTCAAGCAGCAAAACGTCTTTGACGTCGCCCATTAAAACGCCGCCCTGAATAGCTGCGCCAACGGCAACAACTTCATCCGGATTAACGCCTTTATGCGGTTCTTTGCCGAAGATTTCTTTTACTTTTTCCTGAACTTTCGGCATGCGGGTCATACCGCCGACCAAAATGACTTCGCTGATGTCGCTCGGTTTTAAGCCGGCATCGGCCAAGGCTTTTTTGCAAGGCTCAACCGTGCGGTCAATCAGGTCATCAACCAAAGATTCCAGTTTGGCGCGGGTCAGCTTGATGTTCAGGTGTTTCGGGCCGGAAGCGTCTGCGGTAATAAACGGCAGGTTGACTTCGGTCTGGGTTGTGGAAGACAGCTCAATCTTGGCTTTTTCCGCAGCTTCTTTCAGGCGTTGCAGAGCCAGACGGTCATTTTTCAAATCAATGCCGGACTCTTTTTTGAACTCTTCCGCCAGATAATTTACCAATCTCTGGTCAAAGTCTTCACCGCCGAGGAAAGTATCGCCGTTTGTGGATTTTACTTCAAACACGCCGTCGCCGATTTCCAGAATGGAAATATCGAACGTACCGCCGCCCAAGTCATAGACGGCAATGGTGCCGGAAGTTTTTTTATCCAAGCCGTAAGCCAAAGCGGCGGCCGTCGGCTCGTTGATGATACGCAAGACGTCAAGGCCGGCGATTTTTCCGGCGTCTTTGGTAGCCTGACGCTGAGAGTCATTAAAATATGCCGGAACGGTAATAACGGCTTTTTCAATTTTTTCACCCAGATAGCTCTCGGCGTATTCCTTAATTTTTTGCAAAACAATTGCCGAAATCTGAGACGGGGCGTATTTCTGGCCTTTGGCTTCTACCCAAGCATCACCGTTGTCACCGGCGATAATCTTGAACGGAACCAGACTTTTGTCTTTGGCGACTTCCGGAGAATCGTAACGGCGGCCGATCAGACGTTTGATGGCAAACAGCGTGTTTTCCGGATTGGTCACGGCCTGTCTTTTGGCCGGAAAGCCGACCAGACGCTCGTTGTCGGTAAACGCAACCATAGACGGCGTGGTTCTGGCGCCTTCGGAGTTTTCCAAGACTTTGGCCTCTCCGCCTTCCATGACGGCAAAGCAGGAGTTGGTGGTTCCCAAGTCAATACCTAATACTTTATTGCTCATATTTTTGTCCTTCTTTCACATTAATCAATGATAACCTCATTTGTTATACTCATATATAGGTAAGCAAAATTGCGTATGCAAGTTTTGGAAAGATTTTTTTGCTTTTTTTGAAAAAAATTTGCATTTAGACGATTGGGGGCTTGCGTTTTAGAATATTATTCTCTATTTGAATATATAAGAGATTTTATTTAACCGTTTTAGGTTGAAAATAAATTTCTTACAATGTGTTAATTTATGTTAAAAGGAGA
>CABUWG010000086.1 GCA_902495305.1 uncultured Pseudomonadota bacterium
CTCTGGAGCACATCGCTGACAACTGAGCGCCACCCGCTGGGTGCGGCCTCCCGACCACCTGCCGCGCAGGTCATTGCCTTTGACGTCACCCTGAGGGTATGATCCGGCAATCCATAAGGAAACAAGCACAATACTTTTATCTTTATGGATTCTCGGGTCAAGCCCGAGAATGACAAATACCAAAGCACATTCTCCCTCACACATCCCGTCGGAGCAACGCGGGTTTCAAGGCACCGTACAAACTGGCGGCCGTCGGCCTCCCGACCCTCACCCGCTGGGTGCGGCCTCCCGACTGCAGCCGATGTTCGGCAAGTTTAACGTTGTGAAAGTTTTGTCTGCACACTCTTGGATTCGTTTTCTGCAAACATCTTGGAATAAGATTGTTTGATGTCAGCAACAATCCGTTTGAACTTTTGCAAATTCTTTCCGCCGAGATTCTCTCCTGTCGCCGCCTTAATCGTTGTCGGATTAACGCGCCGGCCTTTGTGAATCACTTCATAATGCAGGTGAGGGCCGGTAGATCTTCCGGTACTGCCGACATACCCGATTAACTGCCCTTGCTTTACGCGCACACCGGGTTTGATGCCTTTGGCAAATTTGTTCATATGCCCGTAAGCCGTGGAATATTCGGAATTGTGTCTGATTTTGATGTAGTTGCCGTAGCCGCCGTTGTATTTTGCAACGGTAACGACACCGTCTCCGCCGGCATAAATCAAAGAATTTTTCGGTGCGGCATAGTCAACACCCCAGTGAATGCGTATGTCTTTGTGAATCGGGTGTCTGCGTTTGCCGAAAGGTGAAGAAATTCTGGCCTGCTGAAAAGACATCGGCTTGCGGTGCAGAAACTTCTTCATGGCCTGGCCTTTTTCATTATAATAGCCGACAGTACCGTTTGCATCGGTATAACGATAAAGCTCCAGCTTTGTTTTGCGCAATTTAAGAGCGGCATACAAAATGTCACCGGACTTTACGACTTTGCCGTCGGGAGTGATTTTGTTTTCAAAAACAATCTCAAACCGGTCGCCTTTGCGGACTTCTCTGCGAAAATCAACCGAATAAGCAAAAATTTTAATAAAATCGTTCACAACTTTGGAAGGCACGCCCTGAGCGCGAAGCGCCGTCGAAACCGTACCGTTGATAACGCCGGCGGCGCTGTTGACTTCTTCTACCAGCTCATCTTTGATTTCCAAGGCCACATATTGGGCTTTGTCGTTTTTCTTTAAGATGTAACGCAGGCCGATTTTGGGCTCGATTGTAATATTTTCAATACTCAAAAGCTCGTGCTTGTGAGAATCGATTTTTGTTGTAACGGCAATTTTCTGTCCGACTTTTAAGCTTGTGGGGTTGTAAACTTTTTTAAGAACTTGATAGAGTTTGTGAGATTCGGTGTAACCCAGTCCGAGGTCATTAAGAATAGAGATGAAGGAATCGCCTTTTTGCACAATAATTTCTTTTTCAATGGTCTTCTCAACAGATTCGCTGATAACTTTTTCAAACAGGCTGCGTATGTTGCCGACGGCATTGTCAGAATAGGCCAGCGAGGTTTCGGGCATTTCTTCCGTGGTTTCGGCGGCCAGAGTAACTTCTTCGGCAAGCTCCCTGCTTAGGTCGTCTCTGGAAACCGAGGCGCTGACATTATTATTGTTTGACAAAGACACCACAAACGCAAAAATAATGGCAACCGCATAGGCAACAGTCATTATTTTATGGTTTTTCTGGGTGTTAAAATCAAAGTTAAAATACTTTTTTAACGACTTCATCCGATTAATCTTTTCAGATACAAGTTAAACCAAAACAAAAAAACTATATATTTCTTTGTCGGAAAACACAAACAAAATTATTTTACACCGTGCATAAATAGAATTGTAAACAAAAGAAATGAAAATTTTTTTAACAAAATTAAAAAAAGTGCTTGCATTTAATTTTTTTTCCCTATATAAGAAACTCATCTTACGGGGGCGTAGTTCAGCTGGTTAGAATACATGCCTGTCACGCATGGGGTCGCGGGTTCGAGTCCCGTCCGGACCGCTTTCAAAGAA